>CAYUBS010000005.1:0-57058 GCA_964443145.1 uncultured Wenzhouxiangellaceae bacterium
GAGACCAACTGGCGGAAAACATTATTGGTAAAAAGATTCACTCTTCAGGCCGCAGCATGAGCGTGTTCTATTGAATCACTCTGGGATCTGGGGCGCCAGTTCCAGATCGTCACCGAAATAATGTTTAACCAGTGCTTCACCGGCACCTTCTGAAAGCGCAATGGGATCTGTGATCTGCTTTCTGATGTAACGTACCCGGTAATCCGCAAGGTACTTTTCTTTTGACCTGTTCATTAATTGTTCTTTAATCTGATCGTAAGGTATCAACTGAGGGGGCATAATGCGGTTAAGCCGGATAATATGATATCCATAGGCTGTCTTTACCGGGTCACTGATTTCACCAGCCTGCTCCATCGAAAAAACGGCATCTTCGAACGGTTTTACCATCTGTCCCCGCTCAATTTCTGCATACCTTCCCAAGTTTAAGTCTTTTGCTGGATCTTCGGAAAATTCGATAATGAAGGCATCAAATTGTGAGGGGTCCGCCCGAAGGTCTGCGAGGATGGAGTTTGTAATTTCCAGCGCCTCTAGTTCATTGCGAGTATCGGATTTGATCAAAATATGAGAGGCGTCTAGCACTTCCTGTGACTGGAATTCATCAGGGTGAACCAGGTAGTACTCCTCAGCAAGCGCTTCATAATCTGCTTCTTCCGCATTAAGTATCAAGTTCGCGATCCATGCCTCTGCCAGTTCATTCTCAGCTGCCAACTGCATCCTGTTACTGACCAGCATCTCCTGATCATAACCGGACTCTATCGCAGCAGCGGCAATCAATTTGGTTCGCAGCAGCGATGTGATCAGATTATCGACCTGTGCACCATCGCGGACGAAACGCAGTTGAAGGTCGGGCGGCATCCGGCTGATTGAACCGTAAAGTTCACCACGGGTTAGCACAACACCACCCTGACGGGCGAAAACCTTTTCTGAATCCGTGGTTGAATCAACCGATGGTCCATCTTGTGCAAAGCAGGGATTGAAAAATACAAGGGTAAAAAACAGGGGGAGAAGAATCTTAGTAGAGGTATTCATATTCACTCATTATTTTAAAAAAGCGATTAAACCAAACGAAAGAAGGGGCTGCTAATGCAGCCCCTCTTTCATCATTGCCGAAGCTATGATTTATTGCTTAAGGCTAGTCGATATCAATACCGCCTATGCGACGGACATTGTATTTATGCCCGAAGAGACCGCCATAGAATGCCTGGATGTCATCATCAGCGAAGAAATCGTTTTTGAATTGATAAGCGGCAAAACCAACAACCGGCAAACCAACCAGACCTTCACGGTCAAAGCGCAAACCATCGTCGCCCTGGAAGCCCAGGTTCATCCTGCCCCAGCCTGTCTGGAACTCGTCCTCAACAGACAACAGCAAGCTGCCTTCGTCGAAGCTCGGCGTATTGAATACATCCTTTATGCCGAACTGCAGAACGTTGACTTCGTTACACAACTGGAAGACAGCTTCGATTGTGCACAGTTCGTCAAAGCCTTCAGCACACGGATCCGGCGGAGAAGGAGAAACCACTGGCGGACGGACGATTGGACCCGGAGTTCCAGGGTTAAACGTATCTTCTTCACGATTCCATGTCCTCAAAGACACGATTTCGCAAAGCGGCACGCCTGCTAACTCAGCACCAAACAAGTGGGTGAAAGGCCTACGAGGAACAATAAAGTAATCGCATACCTCGTCTTCACCTTCACCTGTGCAACGCCATTCTTCTTCATCGACGCCCGCCAATACCATCTGCAAAGGATCAGCATAGTAGGCTTTGGTCGGGAAAGTTACGACCCATTCCGTACCGGCCGCAATATCGAGTTCCTGGGTGTACTCATTCATCAGGTACTCATGCATGAACACAGCAGAAACCGCGTCTACACTGTTCCTGTATTCGAGGTTAACCGCTCTGTTCTGCGGAACACCGAAGAAGACCCATGCGTCTTTTTCGCTACCACTTGCCAGAGATGGGAAGATGGTGCCCGGCTCAAAGTGGAGGCCGTCCGTGGACTTGTCAAAGCCCTGGATAGCCTTGGCATCATAGCTGTACATGGTGCCAAGGATGGGATTAACGATCGCAGCGCCACCAAACAGGCCACCGCTCGCGCGGGTCGTGTCGGTGCAAGCCTGATCATCAACACCGCAATCATCAATGCCGAAGTTCGCTTCGTCGTACCAGATACCGTTTTCGCCACCAACTACTTGTGTCCACTTCTTGGACAGCTCAGCACAGTCCAAAGGAACCTGGGGAAATGCGTCGAGCTCGTGAGTCACATCAATGGCTGATTCGCCAACGAGGGTACCCATTTCGATCATTTCGAAATGACCTTCAGCAGCACGCTGAATGTGGGTCGGGCCACCATCTTCGAACAAGCCGGTATAAGCCAGGTCGAGGAAAGGCTGTCTGCCGCCATCATATCCGAGGTCAATGCCGAACTGGTACAAGTAAGGTACCGTGCAGGAACTGTCCGGGATGATCAGATGCGGTGTGGCAACTTGACTGGTGCCAGGGGCAACAAAATAATCGATAGCAGCAACCCACACGTCATGGTGAGACATGTACAAGTTGAAATCGAGAACTTCGCGCGAATTAAAGCCTTCGAGGAACCGAACCTTTACTGCTTTCGCATTGTCAGTAGTATTAACTACAGACAGGATGGTCTGGTTGCCACCATTGGCGGTGTAGTACGGATAAAGCAGTACCTGCCCTAATCCATCCGGATTCAGGTTGACTGCCTGTGCGGTGCCCGCGAGTCCGGCAACACCTGCCAAACCAGCCAACACTGCACATGTCAGATTTTTTCTATTCATTACAACACTCCTAAAGTTGTGTACACAGGGCTTTGCAAATAAGCCTGGTTCGTCGTTAACCGCCTGAATAACACAGGCATGCGCGTCGATACTCAGACTATTCGCGGAACAATATTACGATAACCATGGGGGCAAAGCAACAAACCCCAGTGTAAATACAGGCAAGTATCAGGTCTCTATTTTCCCTTTTCCGGCGGAACAAACCACCATTCTCCGCCGGATTTTATCCATGTGCCGGGAATAACACTTTGGCCTTCGTATGAGTCAAGTCCGGGTACCGGCTTGCTAACCTGATACGTCACAGTAAACGTAACGGTGCAGCGGTTTTCACTGCATTCATGCTCACGGTATTTCGCAGACGTCCATTTGACACGCAGCATCCGCAATTCAATCTCAAAATCAGTACTTGATTTAGTCGAGCGGTAACCCGGCGAATACAGGCTGTAAGCCGTATCATAGTCACGCGCGAATATGCTGTCCCAGCGCAGTTGCGCCCTGTCCACCGGGGAATCGCTTTCCTGGGGAGTCGTGGCACAGGCCGAAAGCATAAGCAATGCCAGCATCAGGAGCAACGGCCTGGCATACCTGGACAGATCTTTCATGGAAACCGTCATGCGGGCGTTTGATGTCATCATCGATGTAGTTTTCATTGTTATCACTCGTAATTATCTTCAGTCTCGTCCGCATCTTTCTTTATACGGTCGACCGGGTTAAGGGTAGAAATCTTCAGAGGTGGAACACGTGCGAACTCTTTTTCCATGGCCTCACTGATGGTTTTCAAATCGACCGCACTCTCAATAACGGTGGGAGTAATCATGACCAGGGTCTCACTGCGAATTGACGCCTTCGTTTTGGCGCCAAATAATGGCCCGATCAGGGGAAGTCTGCTCAGGTAGGGAACACCACTTCGCCCACGCGAATCCTGTTCTGAGATCAGCCCGCCAAGGAACACGGTCTGGCCCGACTGCACCGCCACCTGGCTGGTCACGCTCTTGTTGTTTATCGGCGGGTTACCACTGGTTGAAATATCCGGGTCACGCGCACCCGGACGGCTGACGTCCTGGGATATATCCATATAGACCAACCCGCCCGGGTTGATTCGGGGGGTTACCGTCAGGGTAATACCGGTGGATACATACTGTGCACTACTGACTACGTTGTTGCTACCGGTTGAAATCGACGACGACTGAACCGGCACCTGTGTGCCCACGGTAATCGTTGCAGTTGCGTTGTTACGGACCAGCAGTGATGGTGCTGCCAGTGAGCGTACATCGGTCACTTCATCCAGCGCAGCAATGGTCGCCTGCACGAAGGGTAAGCCGTTTGCCAGCGGTGTCGCCAGCGTCGCCAGGAAGTTAAACCCGCCGGATTCGGCGCTGCCGCTGCCAAAGGCCGCGTTTTGCAGGTAGGAATCGGTGACGCCAATGTTGGACGGTATCAGGCCTGCGTTATTGGTCAGGAACCAGTTGACGCCAAACTGCAGCTCCTCGTTCAGCTCCACGTCCAGCACCTGCGCCTCAATCAGCACCTGCAGGGGTTCAATGTCTATGCGCTCAATAGCGGCCAGAATTGCGTTGTACTCGGCCTGCGTGGCCTGGACCAGCAGAGAATTCGTTTCCAGCACCGAGGTGATCCGAATGTCCCCGGACCCCATATCCAGGGCACCCGACTGGACCCCGTCCGAGCCTGTCTTTGGCTGGCTGCCCAGGCGGTTATTGTTAAAATCTGACACCGAACCCACTTGTGCCGGCTCCAGCCCGGGAGCCAGGGTTCCCTGGGAACGGTTCTCGGTACGCTGGCCGCCTTCACCGCCGAACAACTGGGTCAGGTACCCGGCCAGCACGGGCGCCTCGAGGTTCTTCACACGGTATACATATAACTGCTTACCGGCGCCCGCGGCTCCGCGATCCAGTACCTTGATCCATTCCTCTGCCTTGTAGAGGTAAGACTCCTCGAACGTGATGACCATGACGGAGGCCAGACGCTCGAGCGGCACAAAACGGAACATACCGGCCAGGGGCGACTCGCTCTGAGTGCCGAAAATACTTTCAAGCTCAGTAATAATCGCGTCGATATCCACGGTCAGCAGCGGGAAAATACCCACTGACATCCCTTCCAGCCAGTCGACGTCAAAAATCGCTACGGTCTTCAGATAATTCCTTAATTCTTCTGGCGTACCTGCCAGGAAGATCATCTGGCGGAATTCATCTGCCTTGATGATCCCTCCATCCCGCACATAAGGCTCCAGAATTTTTGCCATTTCACTGGCCGCAATGTACTTCAATGGCACGGCACGCACCTCATAGCCCCGAGCCCTTTCGGCAGAACCGACTTCGGGAAAGAGATGCCCCTTGATGGCATCAGCCACCGGCAACACGTGATAGCGGCCCTCCGCAAAGACCATCGTTGCGCCGTTCCAGCGCAGCAACAACTCCAGAATGGGCATCAGTTCGTCGCGGCTGACCGGCCTGGAAGTCGAGAAAGTGACCTCGCCGCTGACACCCGGACCGATCACAAACGTTTCCTGCAACACTTCGCCCAGTATGGTGTGGACCACCGACTGGATGGACTCACCTTCGAAATTCAGAACAATTTCGCCATCCTCAGACACTACTTCCGGAGGGCGGCGAGCGGCTTCTTCGTTGATAAAAACACCGGTACCTTCGAATATCTCGACTTCGGTTACACCCGGATCAGCGTTAAACGAATTGGCTATCACCGGCCGGTTGTCGGGCAGGGGTGAAGACGCTGTTTTAATGGTTTTTCCAGTACTCTGTGGCCCAAGCGGACCGCGGGGCGTGATTGAGCAACTGGCGGCGATCAGCACAATGGCCAGGATTAGCAGCAAGCGATTGGTCACCTTAACGTCCAGCATTTTATTGTCCTTCATTTTCTTCATCTGCCTGGTTGCTCTGACTGCCGTTACGGATCATCGACTGAATTGCCGAACGGTAATCCTGGGGTTTTTCCTGGCTCGTTTCATTGTCTTGCGCGGCCCGTCTGAGTTCTTCTCTTCTTTCCGCTATTCGCTGGCGGATTTCTTCAGCCCGGGATAATGGCTGACCCTGTTCACCGGCATCATCCTGCGACGCCGGCGCCGGAGATTTTGAGGCGACCTTCGGCTCAGGCCTGGGCGGCGTTTTAATGGCCGCATCATGGACCAGCAGCTTTAGTTGCACGTCCCTGCCATCACCCGAGGACAGTGTCACCTCCCTGGGCAGAATCCGGCTGACCTGCCAGGTGCCGTAGTTTCCTTCCAGGGGCTGCCCTTCAAATGCCACCAGCGACTCGGGCTCGTCTTTTACTCTCAGAGTCGCCATGCGAATCGAAGGCGTGATCACCACACCAGCCAATTCGACTTCCGGGGCGTCAACCGGTTCTTCCGCCAGTTCGTCTTCGTTCTCCCCATCCAGGGAGTCATCAATAATTACCGGCCGGCGGCCTTCGTTGAACACCGGACGATCTGTTATGACTGTATATATCTCCATGGGTTCACTGTCGGCCAGTTCGGGAACATCCAATGTCATTGCGGTTTCACCCTCACCAGCCCCGGGGAAATCTCCCGAGGGCGACAAAGCCCAGACCACACCAAGCAACAGTGAAATGACCAAAAGCCCTGCGCCCCCCGCCGCAAGCGCAATGCCCACTGGATTTCCATCAAGCAGGCGAATCACGATCCGCCACCTGTGCTCAGGTAACCCGACATGTTAAACCGGATGTCGAGTGTGGTTTGCGTCTGTGCGGCCGGGCTGTTCGTTCGCCGCCGCGCGCGCGGCTTGATAATTGTCAATTCTTCGGTGAGAACCATAGGCACGCTGGTTTCCAGCATGTAGAGCACTTTTTTGAGGTCCTCGATACCACAGCGCATGCGAACGTTGACCGTCACTTTCTGAAACCGCTCCTGTATCCGCGGGCGGACCGGTTGGCGACTGACGATCTGGCACGTATCCTCTGCCTGCGTATTGATCATCTGGCTGAGCCGCTCAGACATTTCCGCAGCAGCCTCGTTAAAGTCTCCGCCCTCAAGAAACAGGTTCTCATTGGACTCGCGGTTATCCAGACTCTGCAGCAAGGATTCGTATTCAGGCTTCTGGGCGGCCACTTGCTGGAACCGGCCCAACTGGGTGGACAGCTCCGAAATTTCATTGCCGTAATCAAGGTGACGCATGATGAACCAGTGAAAACAAACCAGGTACAGCAGGATAATTGTGATCGCGAACAGAAGTACCGCGGTCAGCCGATTATTTTCCTGTGTGGAAACCAGTGCCATCAATCGCCACCCGTTTCAACAACGACGTCTGCATTGACTTCAAAAATCTCCAGCCCGGAGCGTGCATCCAGCCGGGTTGACCCTCGAAACGCAGCGGCGGCGAGCAACGGGGATTCATTAACCAGTTCGATCAACTGCTGAGCGTTCTGTGATTTTCCCTGCATTTGTACGCTGGTTTTGCCAATCACCAGGCGGTCGAGGTAGGTATCATCGGGCAGGATGCGCGTGACATCGGCCAGCAGTTCAATAGCCAGTGGTGCTTCAGCGCGTCGTGTTGCCAGAAAGCCTGCCGCTTCGCTGTTGTCCTGGATCTGCTGTTTGATCTTCATCACTTGCCTGGCTTCGCCCTGGACCTCGGCGATGGCTTCCTCCAACTCCGCAATCTGGTGAGACCTGAGGTACAGTGATTGCGCCATAACCAGTGCCAGCAATACGGCCGCCACTGCGCCCAATGCGAAATTAGTCCTGGTTTTTTGATTGACCTGACGGTAACGCTGGTCTGCTGGCAAGAGATTAAGCCCCAGGGTCTTGCCACCGTCAACGATATCGATACCGGTCAACCGGAAACCCCGCCCGGAGATGTCCTTGACCGCCGGATCGACCTCGGAGCGTGGCGCCACAAACATTTCCAGCTTAATCTTTCCGCTGTCGCCTCCGCGCTCAAGGACTTTCCAATCAAAATATACGTCCGAAGCCCTGAAAGGGGTCTGGCGGTCCATTTCGAAAGAAAGCACCTGGGCCAGATTTAACTCCGTTGCTGCAGGAAACTTCAGTTCTGTGCTCAGTACGGAATCCAGTTCGAGCAATAGAAATCGCGGCGCTTCCAACAGGTCGTTCTCTTGTAGCAAATCTCCTACCTGCTGGTTCTGCAACGCTGAATCCTGTGCAGCCCTGAATGTCTCTAATGGCTTGAGTGCGCGGTTTTCGTCCACACCTATCTGCAAAGAGTCACCATTAATCGACACGGTAACCCGGCGCATCGCATGTTGCAGTTTCTGCTGCCAGGCAGCAGGCATCGCCAGCCTCAGCTCATGGGTCCACCAACGGAAAAACGTACCGGCAGGCCCTGCCTTCAGCCAGCCGAGTGCTTGTAATAATTTTTCTTCCAGCACTTTGATCATGGTTTTCTCAGTTGTGAAACCCTTCCCGCCAGCGCAGCAGTTTGTAGGGAAGCCCGTCGGTGCTTCCACCCAGGCGGATGGTCGCTTCCACCTGATCCCAGATGCCATTTGGCAGGGTCGCTTTGGCGAGCACACTATACGTTAGCCCCCGCCCACGCGCCATGGCGACCTCGCCATTTGGAAGGGTTGTGCCAACACCCGTTGTTGATTCCTGAGATTGCCTTTCAGCGATGAAGTTCAATGCATCTTCTTCCGTCATATCCGGCAAGGCCAGTAAGGCCTCGACTGGCGCGAATGCCGGGTCAGGTTGCGGGATTGAAGAATAGACGGTCAATCCGGGTTCCATTTTCTTATACAGCTCCCAGGGCATTCCCAACACCTGCAGAATTTCCTCGGTCATGATGAACGGCCTGTTGCCTGGACCCACACCCAGGCCTGCGCCTTCGTAGGTTGGAAGCTCGGCCCCGCCCGCACGCTCAATTTCGTCAACGTCTATCCAGTCAAGCATGGCTGCGGTCAGGTATTCCGCGTCCGCCGCGTCCAGGCCGTGGCCCTGCAACAATTGCATAAGGGTCTCCGCGTTCACCATATTGATGTCGACCTTGCCGCGCTCATCGGTCACCTGGATTTCGACCATCACATCTCCGATCTGGAGAGTATACGGCCGGCCATCCGGAACCAGCCGGGTCAACTCATCCGGATCTCTGAGGGAAAGCACCGCAAGGTTGAGCCCGGCCTCGGCAGCCATCCTGGCGCGAGTACTGGAAAGGACCGTGTGTGCTTCGAGCTGGTCCATCCGGGCCATCAATGTATATGCGCCGGTAGAAATGGTTACCAGCAACAGAATCCAAAGCACGATGACCAGAGCAATACCCTTTTGACGGACACCCGTTTGAAACGGTTGCTTGTGCCAGCGCGCCGCACTCACTGCTTACCCCCCTTCTTGATCATCTCGCGAATGCTGGTGCTATAGCTCTTGTCATCAAGGGAGGTGGCACCCGGCATATCAGCCATTGCAGATGGGTCAATGCGTACCGATGCAGTCAGCAAAGGCCATTGGATGTACACATCCTCGGTGAACTCGATTTCGAGTGAAACAGCCTCCGGAAGTATGCCAGTGGCCTCCCAGTTATTGACCCAGCCGGTGAGTTCCTCTGTCTCGTCCCTGCCCAGAAACTGGAATTCGGCAGACTTGATCTTTTCCATCAGCAAAATCGGGGTACGTTCGTACAGATTCTCTTCTTCGAAGTTCTGCAGCAGGGCATGGGAAAGCACCAGCTGATCGCCTTCATCCCCTGGGATTATTTCAAGCTCCTGGACCTGTGGGCCGCCAAAACCCAGATAGCCCGGCATGGGCGCTACAAAACGAACCCTTTTGCGGTCCCCTTCAAACACGATGCGGCCGTCTTCGGATCCGTTAGCGGCTCCATCTTCGGATTGGTCGAACCCCAGTGGGATCATCTGGCTGAATTGCCGTCGTATAAACTGGTGCGCCATCCGGATCCTGCTGCTGTCCTCGAGGATGGCCTGGCCTTTGTCAGCCGCCCGGGTTGAAGCCCGCAGTCCGCCGTATGCCAGCGCCAGCAACATGCTCATCAGGCTCAGCGCCAGCAGCACCTCGACCAGGGTAAAACCACGGGTAGATTTCATCGTTGCAGACCCCGGTTGGCCAGTACCGCACGTACGGTGCTGAATCGCTGGACCTGATCCCTCGGCGGCTTTCCCCAGGAGATTTCCAGTTCCACCTGCAGCAGTTCGATCCCGGTGAGTTCCGCCAATTCCACGCTGTGCGGATTCTCACCCAAATCCCGATAGTCAAAAATTTCGAGCGCCCATGCGTACTCTCCGGAATCGCCATTGGCCGAAAACCCGGTCTCCAGCGGAATCTCCAGACCAACCTGGTCAATCAGGGATTGTGCGGTGAGGGCTACTTCGGAGTAATGGCGGGCCCTGACCGTGTTGCGCATGGACCCGGAAAGTATTTCGAGTACCGTGGCAAAACCGAGTGAAAACACCACGAAGGCCAGCAACAGCTCGAGCAAGGTAAAGCCCCCGCTGCGAGCCCGGGGAGGCATGGCGTTGAATTTCCTGATCACCCTGTCACTCTTCCTTCCTTTCGACTCTCGCCTCGCCGGTCAACCAGGCCACGTTGACCCGGTAGATCCGCCCATTGGCTTCAAGCCGCACGTTACCGCCGGTCGATCCACCGTCCGGGTAGAAGCGGATGCCACCCGCCGACTCGGAGGTCAACTCCGAACGTGCGGTGTTCAATTCCACCAACATACCCTTTGGAAAGTTATCCGCCTTGCGTTCCCCCGCCTGGTAAGTAAGGTTCTCCGTATCCACAAGGAAGACCTGCTCGGACTTTTTCAGAATGGCTTGCGTGCGCGTGTAACGTAAGCCAGCAGCCACCTTACTGGCCGCCGTGCGCATCTCAGCGCTGCTGATATTGCGGGAGATAGAGCTACCAACCAGTGCCAGCATCAGCGAGATGATGACCAGCACAACCATGACTTCGACCAGGGTAAAACCAGCCGCGTATCGCGCAGTTTTTACCATGGGCTACTCTTTACTCCCAGCTGTTGATATCCGCGTTCCTGTCTTCACCACCAGGCTGTCCGTCCGCACCAAACGACAAAAGATCAAAATCGCCGTGCTCGCCAGGGTAGTTATACACATATTCACGGCCCCAGGGATCCTTCAGGCTCGAAGGTTTAACATAGGGGCCGTTCCATCCGTCCACCCCGGATTCGGTGACCAGTTCATCCAGGTTGTCCGGCGTCGCTCCGGTATCGAGGTAGTAACTTTCCACGGCCATGGCCAGCCGATTAATCTGAGAACCGGCTGCCTTGACCTTGGCGCCTTCAGCCTTGCCGATAATGCCCGGCAGTACCAGACCGCCAATCAGGGCAAGAATAACCAGTACCAGCAACAATTCGACCAGCGTAAAACCGCGTGATGTGTTGCGGCCGCCGAAGCCTGTTTTCCCAATCTTGATGTTCATCTTGTCCAGGTCCATTTTTTCTATTTCCTCAGTTCCACCCATGTAAAAGCCTAAGATAATTCAGCCCACGAGGTCGTTAATACTCAATATCGCAACCAGCACCGACAGTACAATCGTACCGATCAATACGGCCAGCAGCAGGGTCACGACCGGTGTGAAAATCGATAACAGACGGTCGATGGTATTACGCACTTCCGTGTCATAAGTATCCGACACTTTCATCAGCATTGTATCCAACTGCCCGGTCTCTTCACCAACGCTGATCATCTGCAGTGCCAGGCGTGGAAAGCGCCCGCTACTGGCCAGGTTATGGCCCAGGCTGCCCCCCGTTTTGACTTCGCGGGTTGCATCGTTCACATCTTTTCTCAAAACCGTATTGCTTAGGACATTGCGCGCGATGGAAAGTGCCGCAAGCAACGGCACACCGTTTGTCAGTAGAGTGCCCAATGTACGGCTGAGGCGTGCAATCTCAATTTTTCCGACCAGGTCGCCGATCCACTTCATGCTCAGCACCCGGCCGTCCCAGACGAACCGCTTGTCCGCATCGGCCAGCATGCGGCGGAACTGGACGACCACGAAAAACGTGATCAGGACAATAGCCCACCAGAAATTTTGCAGAATCGAGCCAGCCCCCAGCACTATTCTGGTTATGAGCGGGAGGTCACCGCCAAGCTCTTCGAAAATCGGGGTGAACTGGGGTATCACGTACACCAGCAAAAGGATCAGGGAGCCTGCCGCCAGCACCAGCAGCAAAATCGGGTAGATCAACGCCGATATGACGCTGTCTTTCAGATCACGCGACCGCTCCAGGTAATCGGTCAGCCTGACCAGCGTTACATCAAGCGTCCCGCCTACCTCACCGGCCCTGACCATGTTCACGAAAAGCCGGTTGAAAGCACCATGTTGTTCTTCCAGTGCATCGGACAAACTGCCGCCTTCGCGAACCCGGTCACGGATCTCGACGACCGTGCGTTTGACCCGTTCGTTCTCAGATAGCTCCAGCATCACCTGGAGCGAGCGGTCCAGCGGCAGGCCGGCCACCAGCAGGGTAGACAACTGCTGAGTGAACTCACCCACCTCGCGGGCATTCATACCGCGGCGGCCAAGCTTCAGCGCGGAAAGGCCAAAGCCACCGGAACCCGATTCTTTGGCATGCAGTGGAATGTTGCCGGCTTCCTGCAGCTTCAGCACCACCATATCCACAGAAACTGCTTCCATGGTGCCCTGCACGGTTTCACCGTTGGGCGCGACAGCCTTGTATTCAAACAGCGGCATCAGGCTTCCTGGGTCACTCTGAGGATCTCATCCAGGGTGGTGAGTCCCGTCTGGCACTTAATCAGGCCATCCTGGTACATCGTGCGCATTCCTTCAGAAACCGCCTGGTCCTGTAATTCACCAGCAGTGGCGTGTTTCATCACAAGCCGGCGGACCGGATCAGACATTTCCAGCAATTCCAGGATAGAGGTACGGCCGCGATAACCGGTCGGGTTTTCTTCACTCGTCCGGGCACGAAAGAAGCGATACCGTTCGCCACCATCCAACTCGGGAAGCCCAAGCTCACTGGCCAGTTCCGGCAACACTTCATAGGATTCACGGGTTTCAGGGTCCAGCGTCCGCACCAGGCGCTGGGCCAAAATGGCGTTAACCGTGGACGTCAGCAGATAATCTTCCACACCCATATCCATCATACGGGTCACGCCGCCGGCTGCGTCGTTGGTGTGAATCGTCGACAACACCAGGTGACCGGTCAGTGCAGACTGGATAGCTATCCGGGCCGTTTCCAGGTCACGCATCTCGCCGATCATGATGACGTCGGGATCCTGCCGGACGATGGAGCGCAGCGCGTGGGCAAAATCCAGTCCGATGGAAGCCTTGGCCTGGATCTGGTTGATGCCCTCCAGCTGGTACTCGACCGGGTCTTCAACCGTGATGATTTTTCGTTCCGGCTTATTCAGGGCACTCAAGGCCGTATACAACGTGGTGGTTTTACCCGAGCCGGTTGGACCGGTCACCAGGATGATTCCGTGGGACATTTCCAATTGCCTGACAAAGCCCTTGCGGATCACGTCATCAAAGCCGAGTGAATCGAAATCCAGCACAATGCTTTCGCGATCGAGAATACGCATTACGACGCTTTCGCCATGCGATGTAGGAACGGTCGAGACACGTAAATCGAGTTCCTTGCCCTGAACACGGTGCATGATGCGCCCGTCCTGCGGCAAGCGCCTTTCCGCGATGTTCAATTTCGCCATGATCTTGATACGGCTGATCACCGCGGCGGTGGATTTGGACGGCGGCGCCTCGACCTCCTGTAACACGCCGTCAATCCGGTAACGAACCTTCAGGCGGTTTTCGAAGGGCTCGATATGGATATCCGAAGCGCGACCTTCCACGGCCCGTTGCATGATCAGGTTGACAAGGCGGATGACGGGCGCTTCGGAAGCCAGGTCACGCAGGTGCTCTACATCTTCCAGATCATTTTCATCACCGGCACCCAGGGTATCGACGATCTGGCCCATCGCGCTGCGCCCGCCGCCGAGCAGTTTCTCAATGCCATTTTCGATTTCGGACGCGATCCCGACCTGCGGAATAATATTTTTCCCACTGGCCATGGACAGGGCCTTACGGGCAAATTCGTCCCGCGGGTTAGCCATCACGACGGTCAGGTCGCCATTGGACTCAGCGATTGGCAGAATCAGATTCTGTTTCAGATAGCGGATCGAGACACCCGGAAATTCCGGGACTTCCTCAGGCAGATCGGCCGTACGAATCAGCGGCAATTCAAGCAGGTCAGATTCCGCCTCGGCTACGTCACGTTCTGAAACCAGCCCCAGGCGGACCAACAGGGTAACCAGGTCACCGCCGTGTTGTTCCTGGTAGCTGACGGCCCGTTTCAGATCATTCTGCTTAAGCCTGTCGTTTTCGATCAGGAAGGTACAGACCGGATCAACAACAGCCGCAGAGTCAGCCTGCTCTGCCGCTTCAGTTTGAATGTTTTCTTCGCCTGCCTGCACTTGGAAATTTCCTGCGTTGTTGCTGTGCTGCGGATTATAGGTTACAGCAAAAAAATGTCACACAGCACTGACATTAGGAAGACTGATCAGTTCCCCGGTTTGCTTAACTGTCCCACCTGCCAGCCAACGAACTGCTCGACCAGCGGTCTGTTGGATAGCACCCAGACGAAGATTGGCGCCAGTGCGGGCAGGATCAAGGTGCCCAGTTGGTAGCCGAGCGCAATTGATGCATCCGTAACACCGTGCGACAGCACGATAGCGTGTGTTTGTTCGCCGAAATTGAAAGACAGCATTTTCAGCGTCTGCCAGACAACACCCCAAATCTGAACACCCGTAATAACGACGTAACCGATCAACATGATGACCAGTTTCCTCAACCAGCTGACATCTGAACCCATCACCAGCCCGAACAGCAGTGGCAATCCATAACTGAAAATCAGCGGGTTAACGATAAAACCCAGAGCATCGGTGGTGCCGTCACGAAAGGTGAACTGTATCTGCGTCTCTACCTGGTACAGGAAATGCTGATTGGGCTCAACGATGATGCGATAAAAATCACTGCCAAGAACATGGCTGAGAATAGCTTCCGCGGCCAGTCGCGCCGGTGTGCCGTGGAAGGCAGACAGGTAAAACCACAACATGAAACCGAAAAGCATCCACATCGATGCGAGGATCAGTAGCTCGCTGAGCTTCAGCTCTTCCTTGTGTTCACCTGGCGTTGCTTTGTCTGTGTTTTCGGCCATATATCATCCAATCCAGTGGCGGGCGTTCAGGAACATACGCTGCCAGGGTGAAACATCACCCCAGTGTGCCGGGGCCCAGGAAAAGTTAACGCCACGTAACGTCCTTTCCGGATGCGGCATCATGATCGTGATCCGCCCGTCATCGTTGCACAGCCCGGTAATCCCCGCCGGAGAACCATTCGGGTTCTCCGGGTAATGTTCGGTTGCATCTCCGAGACTGTCAACGTACCGCAACGCTACCGGCGCATTCGACGACTCGACTTCGCTGAATACCGCCCTGCCCTCGCCATGGGCGGTCGCAACCGGAATGACCGAGCCGGACATGCCGCTAAGAAATATGGAGGGCGAGTCTGCTACCCGCACCAGGCTGAAACGCCCCTCAAACTGTTCGGAACGGTTGCCGATAAATTCCGGCCAGGATTGTGCACCCGGAACAAGATCCTTCAGTGCAGCCAACATCTGGCAGCCATTGCACACTCCGAGGGCGAATTTTCCAGTGTCGGCGAAAAAGTTGCTGAACTGCTCACGCAGGTCGTCGTGGAACAGGATGGACTTGGCCCAGCCCCTTCCTGCACCCAGAACATCACCGTAGGAAAAGCCCCCGCAAGCGACGAAACCTGCAAATTGATCCAGTCTTCTGCGTCCCGCGGTCAGGTCGGACATGTGGACATCGGTTGCGTCAAACCCGGCCAGGTCGAATGCCGCAGCCATCTCCACGTGACCGTTAACACCTTGTTCGCGGAGAATCGCCACTGCCGGCCGGGCACCCGTTGCAATCGCCGGTGCAGCTGGATTTTCCTCGGCCGGGAAACTCAGGCGCGGCTGAATGCCGGGCCGGGTCCAGTCACATACAAACTCCAACTCCTGATCAGCACATTCCGGGTTATCGCGCAGTCTCTGAACAGCGTGACTGGTCTCGGACCAGAGCCGCTGCAGTTCCGGCAGTTTTTCATCCAGCACCAGGTGCTCACCGTTTCTTATGCTGATCCGATCGCCATTAACGGGACTGCCGAGGTCTACCAGCGTGCTTTCCAGCCCGGCAGTTGCCAGGCGCGAGCGCACCTCGGGGTAATCAGCCTCGGCCACCTGAATAACGGCACCGGGCTCCTCGGCAAACAGAAATGCAGGAAGTTCATCCGGGTTGTATCCAAATTCCAGTTCCAGCCCGCAATGGGAAGCAAATGCCATCTCACACAGAGTTGCCGCCAGCCCGCCGTCCGAACGGTCGTGGTAGGCCCTGATTAAACCAGACCGGTTGAGTCCTTGTATCGCGTTGAAAAACCCCTTCAATTGTGACGGCCGGTCGAGGTCGGGTACTTCGCGCCCAAACAGGCCATTGACCTGCGCCAGCACTGAGCCGCCCAGCCGGTTTCGCCCGTTGCCCAGGTCGATCAGCACCAGCCTGGAATCACCGCCCTCCAGATCTAACTGTGGCGTCAGGGACCGGGCAACGTCATCAACCGGGGCGAAAGCCGAAACGATCAAAGAAACAGGGGCCAGCATTCTTCGGTCACCGCTGTCGTCCTGCCAAACGGTTTTCATGGAAAGCGAGTCTTTTCCAACCGGGATAGCGATACCCAGCTCAGGACACAACTCCATTCCAACCGTCTCGACAGTATCGAACAGAGCACCGTCCTGGCCCGCCTCCCCAGCGGCCGCCATCCAGTTTGCCGACAGGCGGATCCTGGAGATGTCTTCAATACTCGCTGCGGCGATATTGGTAACGGCTTCTGCCACTGCCATACGTCCGGAGGCGGGGGCATTCAGGACCGCCAACGGGGTGCGCTCCCCCATCGCCATCGCTTCGCCAGTGTTGCTGGCAAAGCCGCTCAAAGTGACTGCGGCATCACCCACCGGTACCTGCCAGGGGCCGACCATCTGGTCCCGTACAACCAGGCCGCCGATGCTGCGATCGCCAATCGTAATCAGGAACAATTTGCTGCCTACGCTGGGAAAACGCAATACGGTGCGCAGGGACTCCTTCAAATCCAGAGCAGACCCCGTGAAATCATCACCCGAATAGGTTTGCCGCTGGACATTTCGGAACATGCGCGGTGCCTTGCCCAGCAACACCTCCAGCGGCATATCAACGGGATCTTCATCCAATAGTTCGTCGGTCAGGTGGAGCTGCCGTTTTTCTGTGGCTTGTCCGAGCACCGCATAGGGACAGCGCTCTCGACGGCACATAGCCTCAAATGCATCCAGTCCATCCGGTTCGATGGCCAGGACATAGCGCTCCTGCGATTCATTGCACCAGATTTCCATTGGCGACATGGAAGAATCTGCACTTGGGATAAGGCGCAATTCGAGCTTACCGCCATGCCCGCCGTCATTGAGCAGCTCCGGCAAGGCATTGGACAGGCCACCCGCGCCGCAATCATGTACCGAAAGCACTGGGTTGTGCTCACCCATCGCCCAACAGGCATCGATAACTTCCTGGCAGCGACGTTGCATCTCAGGGTTACCCCGCTGCACCGACGCATAGTCCAGGTCTTCCTGTCCCTGGCCACTGCCAACCGAGGAGGCCGCACCCCCGCCGAGGCCAATCAACATGGCTGGCCCGCCCAGAACAATCACATGGGCGCCGGCTTTCAGCGGCAATTTATCGACGTGCTGTTCCCTGATGGTTCCCATGCCGCCAGCGATCATGATGGGCTTGTGATAGCCCCAGATGACACCGCCGATTTGTTGCTCAAACGTGCGGAAGTAGCCACACAATAGGGGACGGCCAAACTCGTTATTGAAAGAAGCTGCGCCGATCGGCCCTTCAATCATGATATCCAGGGAACTCGCGATCCGTTCCGGTTTGCCAAAACCGGTGCTCCAGGGAAACTCCAGGCCGGGAATTTCCAGATGGGACACCGAAAACCCGCCCAGTCCGGCTTTTGGCCGGGCTCCGCGGCCAGTCGCAGCCTCGTCGCGGATTTCTCCACCCGAGCCTGTAGCCGCACCCGGAAACGGCGAAATCGCCGTGGGGTGGTTATGGGTTTCCACCTTGATCTGGAACGGCAGACTTTCCCGGCACCAGGAATAGACCCCGGACTCCGGGTCAACCAGGAAGCGGTCGCCATCGGGCCCGCCGAGCACAGCGGAATTGTCATGATAGGCGGACAGCACACCCTCTGGCGATTTCGCATGGGTATTACGAATCATCCCAAATAGAGTCTGATCCATTACTTCCCCGTCAATCGTCCATTCCGCGTTGAAAATCTTGTGCCGGCAATGCTCGGAATTGGCTTGAGCGAACATCATCAGTTCAGCGTCGGTAGGATCTCGTCCAATCTCGCCGAATGCACTCAACAGATATTCGATTTCGTCTTCGGAAAGCGCCAGCCCCAGCTCAAGATCAGCTTTCCGCACGGCCGCTGCACCCTCGCTGGATGCCGGAATATGAGCCAGTGTTCTGGGTGGGTTGTGCTGAAATATTTCGTGCGCGTCGTGCAGCGAACCCAGTACAGATTGGGTCATACGGTCATGCAGGACCCGACTGACCTGAGAGTGGGATTCAGCCGCCAGAGATGGAACCCAATAGGCAACACCGCGCTCAATTCTGACCACAGAGTCCAGGCCACAATGCCAGGCAATGTCCGTGGCCTTGGTCGACCAGGGCGACTGGGTTCCCAGCCGTGGCACAACCAGCATTAGATTGTCTTCTTCGAGTTCCTCTACCGGGTCGCCGTGCAGCAGGTCCTGCAGGGCGTTGATTTCGGATGCAGACAGAACGTCGGCAGACTCAATGAGGTAGACGAACCTGGCTTCCAACCCGACACTGGCGCCGGCAAGGTCATGGATAGCCCCAACCAGCTTGCGTTTACGAAAGTCGGAAAGAGCGGGTTCTCCCAGAAGGCAGGTGAACTCGGACAAAACAATACTCCCGGATCATGGCAATCAGCCGGCGTGAAGCGCCGGCTTTCTGGAGAAATAGTTTACCCTATTTGGGTGCCTTGCTGAGCTTTGCGAACTACTCGGATGCGGCAGTGACTACGGCCATCTTGTCGAGACGCTCACGCAGTTGCTCCGGCGGCACATAACCCGGAATCAGCGTTCCGTCAGGGGTCACTATGGCAGGCGTTCCGGTCACACCCAGCGCCATTCCCAGCTGGTACTGTTCGGCAATCGGGTTTTCGCAATGTTCCGGATCAGGGTCACTACCGAGCTTGGCGTTAGTCATGGCTTCCTGCTGGTCGGCTGAACACCACACGGAGACCGCTTTTTCATAGGATTTCGAACCAATGCCGGCCCGGGGGAAAGCCATGTAACGTATCGCTATCCCATTCTCGTTGTAACCTTCCATCTGGGCATGCAATTTACGGCAATAGCCGCAGTCGATGTCGGTGAACACCATCAATTCGTAATCCGGATTTTCCGGGGTGAAGGTGATCTGTTTGCTGGTATCCACGCCGGCAATCAATTCACGACGAACTTCCGACTTGGCCGATTCCGTCAGGTCTTCGCGCGTATCCATGTTGACAACGCGGCCCTGGAACAGAAACTTGCCATCCTTCGTTAAATAGACAACTTCGCCACTGATCTGCACCATCAAGATACCTTCAATGGGCGTTTCTGAAATGGCGACGGATTTGGCATCGGGTGCGATGCTGCGAATTCTCTCTTCAACCGCGCTGTAGTCATCCTGTGCGTAAGCCGTAATGGATGCTGTCATCAGCAATCCGGTGATAAATATCGTCAAGTGCCTCATCGTGAACCTCATTGTTATTTTATGCATGCTCTACAGACCACGCAATTTTGAAATCGTTCAGCCGCGTGGATGATGAATGCTATGCAGCCGCTTCAGCCCCTCGCGGGCGATGTGAGTATATATCTGTGTGGTCGAAAGATCACTGTGCCCAAGCAATAATTGAACAACCCGCAGATCGGCACCGTGATTGAGCAAATGCGTAGCGAACGAGTGCCTCAGCATGTGCGGTGAAACAGGCCTGGTGATACCAGCCGCCACGGCATGCTTGCGAATGGCATACCAAAACGCCTGCCGGGTCATTCCGGCTTTTCTCGAAGTAACAAAAACCAGCGGGCAATCACCTCCCCGCATCAGGTCCGGCCGTGCTTCACGCAAGTATTGTTGCATCCACGATAGCGCCTCTTCACCCAGTGGCACGAGACGCTCTTTCTGGCCTTTGCCCATCACCCGGATAACCCCCTGGCTCATCCCGAGATTTACAACTTCCAGGCCAATCAACTCACTTACCCTGAGGCCGGTCGCATACATCAATTCGATCATCGTGCGGTCGCGCAGGCCAAGCGGAGTTTCCACATCCGGCGCTTCCAGCAAACTGACGACCTGCTCTTCACTCAAAGCCTTGGGAAGCCCACGGCCCAGCTTCGGACTCTCGATCAGGGCGGAGGGATCTTTCTGAATCCTGCCTTCACGCAGTAACCACTGGTAGAACTGTCTGAAACCGGAAAGATATCGGGAAAGGGAGCGTGGGCTGCGCCCCGCCTGCACCTGCGTCGCCAGGAAATGCAGCAGATTCTCCCGGCTGGCTTCCTGCAACGTTACATCGTTGCGATCCAGATGGGCGGCAAGAAGCGTCAGATCGTAGCGGTAACTTTGCAGTGTGTTTGCACTTAACCCCCGTTCCGCCCAAACAGCGTCGAGGAATGATTCAAGTAAGGGATCTTCTGCGGGCGGCTTCATGGCACCGGTCAGGGTGCCCGACGCCGACGCTCTTCCTGCAGGTGATTCATCCACTGGCGGGCCGCATCACGGGTTTTGTCATAGCGCCCCGCTTTGCCCCAGTCAGAACTGGCGCCCTCAAAATTATCGAGATTGAATTGCGCCATACCCCTCAGCAGGTAGGCCTCACCCATCTTACGTTCATCCAGGCCACCTTTATCCAGGGCCAGATTCAAAGCTTCAAGCGCCGCCGGCCAACGTTCCAGGTCGACCAGGATATAACCCCTGCGCAGATCAAGATCTCCATCACTGGCTGCTTTGCCCGCCTGTTCATAGGCCACCAGGGATTTTTCCAGCTCTTCAGCGGCATACCAGGATTCGGCAACGATGGTCCAGTAATGCTTGGTGGGTTCGACAATGCCATCCTGGATACCGACGTCGAGCACTTCGGCGGCTTTGTAAGGCACCTCCGCATTACTATAAAGGCTCGACAGATAGACCAGCTCAGTCTGTTTGTCGAGCAAACCGTTAAGGTGTGCCAATGCCTGCACGGCCAGCGAGCGGTCTTCCTGTTTCAGCCGATAGTAGATCTGTGACAGCTGAACCCAATAGATTTTCGTGTCAGGCCAGCGGGAAATCATCGTTTCCAGAGTCTCCGCCGCCTGCGGATATTGTTCCAGCTCGTAATGCGCACCGAGCTTGAGTTGGAACCAGGACTCCTGTGGCTTGGCATCCATGGCAATCGCCTTATCTATGGCTTTCAATGCGCCGGCATAGTCGTTCTTCTGCGCGAACATCGAAGCTTGCAGAACATAAGCCGCCGAGGTGATCTCTTCCTCCGGCACTTTGCAAAACCACAACGCCAGCTTTTCGAGTGCTTCGTCGTAGCGCTCCTTCATGAAGTAAAGCTGAGCGATCTGGTACATCAGGGTAAAGTGCGCCTGATCGGGCAGCGTATCGAGCTCCACTGCACGCTCAAAATAGGAGAGTGATGCATCGTAATTTTCCCGTGACCACTCCACCTGTGCCAGGGCCTGGTTCAGGACAGCCTGCAGGTAGGTATCCCGGCCGGCACGGTCGAGCATGTTTTTCAGAACACCGTAGGCATCGTCGTATTTTTCTTCGGCCACATCCTCGTAAACACCGTTGAGCCTCTTCCAGGTTATCTCATCGAGTGCCTTGCCACCGACATCACGCTTCACGTTGCACTGGTCAGATTGGGCTGAAGCCAAATTCAGCCCCATAGCCATTAATGCAATGACGACCAGCAAGGCATTAAGAACCTGTTTTGTGGTGCTTCGTATCATCATATGGGCATCAACCCTCGTCCAGGTTGAAATCGATAATTTGCGTCGCGCGCCGCTCGACCGCAATTCCGTCCACAACACGTGGCTTGAATTTCCACTTGAGGATTGCCCGGATGGCTTCCCGGTTGAATACCCTCCGCGGCTTGGCTTCTACCACCTGTGCGTCCTTGACTGCCCCGATCTCCGTGATGGTGAATTCGACTTTCACCCATCCCTCCGTTCCGGACATAGCCGCCTCACGCGGATACATAGGACGGATCACGACCACTGGAATGATGTCGCCTTCGGCCGTCTGGTCAACCTGCTGGAAATTACCGAGGAACATGCCTGAACCACCAACCAGAGGAACGTCCAGGTTGGGAATATCCATCTGCGGCATTCTCTGGACCTGCTGATCCATTTTCGCGATCTGCATTTTAGGTGGTGGCGGCGGATCTTTAGGTGGTGGCGGTTTCTTCGGCTTCCTTCGGTTGCGGGTCATAATTTCATCCGGGATTTCGACAGGTCCGAAATGAATGCCGGCAATCGCATCCATTTCCGCCCGCTCGTCACCGCCCGAAGAGATCAGCTTTTGCATGAACAGGAACAGGCCAAAGGTGACTCCTACGGCCAGAATTGCTGCAATGATTACCCGGAGGTTCTTCATCACGTCTACCCGCCCGGATTCTCGGCAGATATGGCGATACCCTCTACGCCGGCCAGCTTCACCTGGTCCATGACCTGGGTAACGGTACCGATGCGGGAACCCTTGTCCGCAACAATCACCACACTACCTTCCGGATTTTCCGCTTTCGCACGTTCAACCATCTGCCTCACTTCTCGCAGTTCGATCTGCCGCTTGGCCATCCAGATATCATCATTTGGGCGGACACCGATCAGGATGGTGCCATTGCGCAGCGCCACTGCCTGCTCAGCTTCCGGCTTGATGATCGTCGCCCCCGTTTCTTTTGTGAAAGAGGTGGTTACGATAAAAAAGATAAGCATGATGAAGACGATATCCAGCATCGGTGTGATGTTGATATCGGCTTCTTCAGTATGTGCATGCCTTCGAGCCATGCTGTTTCCTCTTGATTCGTAACGTTACGGCCGGGTCTTGAACCACTCAGTGGTGCTGTAACAGGTCTTCCAGTTTTTCCGTTTCTACCTGAGCTTTATGTTCCAGCCAGGTTCCGAAATACACACCGGACAGCGCGGCGACCATGCCGGCCATGGTCGGAACCGTTGCCATCGACACGCCACCGGCCATTGCGCGTGCATTACCACCACCGCTATAAGTCATCACGTCAAATACCGCGATCATCCCGGTTACTGTCCCCATCAACCCCAGTAGCGGGCAAATAGCGATCAGAACTTTGATCAGGCCGACGTTCTGCTTGAGCGCCAGCGACGTCTCCGACACCAGCCCTTCACGGATGCGCTTGGCGTACCAGGAAGCCGTATCCGAGCGGGATTCCCAGGCGGTCAGGACCGCCCTTTTCTTTGCCGGGTGAACCCTGTAGAAATACCACAGGCGCTCAAGGATGAATGTCCACATCAGGAAAAGCACGAACATGATGCCCCACAACACATTGCCACCCAGCTCCATGAAGTCACGGATCGCTCCAATGCCTTCATAGAACCAGATCATGCACGCTGCTCCGCGATCCTGGCGATGATGCCGGCGGCCTGCTCTTCAAGTATCTGGATCAGCGCCTTGGCTTTACCCTGCAGGAAGCTGTGAAGCAGCGTCAACGGAATGGCGACGACCAGTCCGAGCACGGTGGTCACAAGTGCGGTTGAAATTCCGCCTGCCATCATGCGGGGGTCTCCGGTACCAAACAACGTAATCATCTGGAATGTGGCAATCATGCCGACCACCGTTCCCAGCAAGCCCAGTAGCGGCGCTACCACGTAAAGTACCTTGATAAAGCTCAGACCGGTTTCAATCGGGGCGGTCTCCCGCAGGATGGCCTCGTCGAGTTTAAGTTCCAGCGTTTCGATATCTGCTTCCGGGTTATCCGAATAGACGGCCAGTACTCGGCCCAGGGGATTCTGTTTGTTGGCGGTATCTGTCTTAATTTGCCGCGACATCTTGCCACCTGTGGAAAACAGCGAAAACCCCTTCCACAAACACATCAGTAAGCCGAAAAGTCCAACACCGATGATCACGTAGCCTACCGGCCCGCCGTCTTCTTTGACCCGCTCGATCGGTGTTTTGGATTGCACCACCGCACGCAGAATCTGGCCACGGGTGAAATCGACCGCCATGGGTACGATATCGCCAGGACCGGCGTCCTGCAGATCATCGGCCATACTGGCAAAACGGGCAGCAGGCTGGCGTGCGAGCTCAATGAAATTGTCCCGGCTCTTGCTGGTGTCCCAATCGAGAAAAATACCGTCCGATACAGCGTTGAACACACCCATGCGGACAATTTCGAGGGTTTCTTTTTCACCGCTGGTCCGTTCAACCGGTGCAGAGAACTTGACGACCTTGCCGGATTCTGAAATCTCAGTAACCATCGCTGACCACAGCTGCCTCAGCTCAACAACCGTGGGCAGTTCACGGCGCTGCCCAAGGTCCCTCAGAAATTCTGTGCGGCCGGGCATCTGTGCAGTCACCATGGAATCATCCAAAGCTGCCTGGATATCTCCGGCCGACTGACGAACCACTCCGAACAATTCACCCAGGTTACCCATGCGTTCAGCCAACGTGGTCTCCAGGTCCGCAAGGGCTCTTTCGTACTGGTCGTATTCAACCCGCAAGCGATCAGCGCGTGCATTCTCATTGGCCAGTTCCTGCCGGGCTTCCCCAAGCAACTGCCGCTGACCGTCACGCTCGCGCACAAAGCGCGCTTCCCGTTCCTGGTTAATACCTGCCTCGGTTGTGGCCGCTTCGCGAACGGCCTGGGCCAGGTCTTCCAGGGTTTGTGCAGTGGCGGCAGAGGATGCCAGCAATGCCATTGAAGCAATCAGTATCAATTTCTTCATTGTGCTGCCTCCGGTCCTGGTACAGGCAGCATCACGAGATTTGGTGCTTTTTCATTCCTGGCAATCGCCAGACCCTCCTTAACTTCCAGCCGGAAGCGGTCGTCATCGAGTTGCTCGAATACGCGGGTGCGGGGATTGAACCAACCGGTCACCGAGTTATCACTGGTCTGGTACACCAGCAGAGTCCTGCCGACGCGCAGAAAATCAACGGTCTGGCCGGTCGTGGGTAAGGTATCCGAGTAGGCTTCCGTGGTCCGGCCAAATTCCAGCTCGCTCTGATAAGCCTCCATGACGCGGCGGTACTTTTCAGATGCGGTGACTTCGGCCTGGTCCATCATGTCCTGCAAACGCACGACCCGGGCACGTCGTTCCTCGATGCGGAAAGGAACATCAGCCTCCACAATTTGCTCAAGCGCCGCGATCATTTCCAACATCAGTGGCACCACCCCCCGGTTGGTCGCCTCAAGTCCGGCCAACTGGCGGTTGATCGATTCTACTTCTGTGCGCTGGTCGTCAACGACGCGCTGCAGGTTATCGTTGTAGATCTTCAGGCTCTCTGTCTCTCTTACGACCCCACGGTATTCAGTCAACAGGTCCTGTGTTTGCCGGGCAAGGCCGGAAACGCGGGTCTGGGATTTTGCCGAGTCGGAGTTGATTTTTTCCTCAACCTGCACAGAAGAATCCAGGCTTTGGCCGGATGCTGTGCCGATTGCCATCAACAGGGCGCAGGCACTTAGCGCCAGCAGCGTGGTTTGTTGTCTTAGTGTTTTGGGCATAGCCTGTTCCATATTTTCTCGTAAAGCTTGAGTTTGATGGCGGCGACGGATAAATAGACCACCAGAGCTTTCTTAATCACAGACCGATGAGGATAACCGAACCGGGTAGTTCATTGCCACATCCCCCCGCGTTTCGGGGATAATGGAGCACACCTTTAAAAGAACCCGACCTTCCCTTGGAAACGAAAACTAATTTCTACGGTAGTCCGTGCGGCCTGTTGAGACGCCTGGCGATAATTGTCTACGACGCTGCTATCGTCATTGCGCTGCTGATCCTGGCAACCGGCCTGGCCATGCTGGCGGGTTTCGGCGGACGCACTGCCATGAAAGACCCGCTGTTCACACTGTACCTTTTCGCGATCTGGTTTCTATATCTCGGCTGGTGCTGGCACAAAGGCGGAATGACCGTGGGTATGCGGGCCTGGCGGGTGCAGATAGAAAACGAAGCAGGCAACAGACCAGGCTGGGGACAAGTCACGATCCGGTTCTTTGCCTCACTGATTTCATTGGCAGCTGCCGGGATTGGCTTCTTTTGGTCACTGGCAGATTCGCGCAAACGCACCTGGCACGACATCCTCAGCAGCACTCGCCTGGTCAGACAGTAAGTCAACTCAACCTTTGCCGACCATTCTGCCCTGGCGTTGCAACCAGATCAGAGCAATCAGCAAAACCAGCAGATGGATCCACCACAGCCCCATAACCATCGGCATCTCCCCTTTCAACAGCCAGTTACGACACATGTAAAGCGTATTCATATAAACACTGTAGGCAAGTATCCCCAGTAGTGCGCGCCCGCCCCTGCCCTCTTTCGGCGGGGCGTGTGACAGCGGAATGGCCAACAGCCCGAGTATAATTGCGGCGATTGCAGGCGCCATCCTCCACTGAATTTCCACCGAGTCCTGAACAGAGTCGGAAAACAGGAGTTCGGCACTTCTTTTCATTTCCACCGCATCCCGCTTTACGCTTCGTTCCTGGTCGGGCATCTTCAGGTCATTACGTGAAAAAGTCATGATCCGGTAATCGAGCGAGTCCTTCGCTCCTTCAGTGATCTGGCCGTTCTCCAGCGTCAGGTAACGGCTTCCTGTTGTCTTATCCAGCCAATAAAAACCCTTTTCGGCGCTCCAAACCTGCTCGCGCTCATCATCAACCTGCTGAATAAATACGTTACGAAGTGTACGCCCGTCTTTTTCCACCGCTTCCACGTACAAGACGAGGTCACCACCCCGAAGCACGTGGAATTTTCCCGTTTGGAGACCCCATTCGGCCGCGTTGCGGAAGGCATCCAGCAATTTTTGTTGTGTTGTGGAAGCGGCAACAGGCGCCAGGAACAATCCAATGAACAACAGGACTGCCGAGACTGGCAACAGCAGATTGAATAACGGCCGCAACATCATCTGCCATCTGAAACCGCTGGACCTCATCACCGACATTTCCTGGTCGCGATAAAATCGCCCCAGACCCCAGATCACAGCGATGAACACACTCAGGGGAAGGATTGTGCCAAGGACATCCGGTATCTTGAGGGCAATCAATGTCCACAGCAGGCCGGATGGCATTCTGCCACCCGCGATGTCGTTAAGGATTTCTCCCAGCGCGACACCGATCATTACGACCAGCAGCACGAACGTGACGGCGAGTAACGTCCAAAACCATTCGCGAAAAATATACTTCTGCAGAATATTCAGAGCGACCTCGTAAAACACATAAAAGAGACAGGAACTGAAGTTTATCAGTTATCCAGCCAATCAAAAATGAAACCCTAAAACAAACGGGAATTCTTGTAGAATGGGCCGTTTATTATTTCTGAAAAACCGGGTGACATGACCCGGAGCAAAACAAACGCACAAGGATTACAACATGAAAATCAACTTGGAGAATGGTCCAGCAGCAGGCATCTCGACCGAGTGTCTGGTTTTGGGTTTCACAGAAAGTGGGAAACTGTCGCCAGCGGCCAGCGCGGCTGATGAAGTCAGCGGCGGCGCGATTAGCCGTATGCTCAAAGATGGGGATATCGAGACCACGCTGGGTAAAACCCACTTCCTGCACGGCATCCCTGGAGTCGCTGCGACACGGGTACTTGCGGTCGGGTTTGGAAAACAGGAAAAGCTGAATCTCGCGAGATTTGACCGGGGTTGTCTGGCCGCCGGCAAGGCTCTGCGTGATCACCGCCTGACCCATTGCCATGTCTGCGTCCACGAACTCGAATTAAGCGGTGCCGCCCCTATAGAAATAGCAGACCGCCTGAAGCAGGCGGCACTGGCCATTCACCGCGCCAACTATCTCTACACGGCCACAAAGGCATTGCCTGACAATTCTCCAGTGCCGCTAGAGGCTGCATCGTTCCAGGGAGGGAATGCGTTGCAATTTGCACTTGACCAGGCCGATGCTCTGGCTACCGGTTTTGAAAAGTCAAAACTGCTGGGAGATCTGCCTCCGAACATCTGCAATCCGTCCTACCTTGCTCAGGATGCTGCATCAATTGCCGCAAATTATGAAAATGTCGAACTCGAAGTGCTCGAGGAAAGCGACATGGCGGAACTCAGCATGGATGCCCTCCTGAGTATTTCCAGGGGCAGTGCAAACGATGCAAAACTGATCATTCTGAAATACGCCGGTGCCGCCAGTGACCAGAAGCCGGTCGTCTTGATAGGAAAAGGCATTACCTTTGATTCTGGCGGCCTTTCGCTGAAGTCCGGCGAAAACATGATGCAGATGAAATACGACATGTGCGGCGCCGCCGGAGTTATCGGCGCTTTCGAAGCCTGCGCCAAACTACAGATGAAGGTCAACGTGATCTGCATTGTGGCCGCTGTGGAAAACATGCCGGATGGCGATGCCTGTCGCCCAGGTGATGTGGTCACCAGCATGTCCGGAAAGACCATCGAGGTTCTCAACACCGATGCCGAAGGGCGACTGGTTCTGTGTGACGCGATCACTTACAGCGAGAGGTTCGATCCCGACGTCATCATCGATGTTGCAACACTTACCGGTGCCTGCGTAGTGGCACTGGGTCATCATGCCTCCGGCTTGATCAGCAATGACGATGATTTGGCAGATGACCTGCTCGCAGCCGGTGACGCCATCGTCGACCGGGCCTGGCGTCTGCCGTTATGGGAAGAATACCAATCTCAGCTGGACAGTCCGTTTGCCGATATGAAGAACATCGGCGGAATGCCAGCCGGGGTTCTGACCGCCGGTTGCTTCCTGTCCCGGTTTGCGGAAGACCAACGCTGGGCCCACATTGACATTGCCGGTTCTGCCTGGAAATGGGGCACCGATGATGGTGCCTCCGGCCGCCCGGCCGGGCTGTTGGCCCAATACCTGCTAAACCGGTCGACATAAGTTCTATGGCCGAAAGCTGCCAGGTGGATTTTTACGTATTGGCCAATTCTGGCCAGTCAGCAGAACGCCTTGCCTGCCAGCTGGCCATGATGGCCTGGGAACAGGGTCACCGCGTTGCGGTACTGACCGAAGATGAGACAGCAGCCCGTGCACTGGATGAGATCATGTGGGATTATCCAGCCGGGCGCTTCCTGCCGCATACGGCCAACGCCACAGACAGTGAAACTCCAGTCACTATCAATATAAACGTGGCGGACATCGCGACAGGGCGTGACGTTCTGATCAACCTGGCGGACTCACCGATTGACACGCCGGAGCGCTTTGAACGGCTGCTGGAAATAGTTCCGGCTGCAGACCAGAAGCGTCTGGCCTCGCGTGAAAAATTCCGCGCCTACCGCGAGCTCGGTCTGGAGCCGGCAAGCCACAAAATGTGAAGATGAATTAAGACATGGAAAAGAGCTACAACCCGACCGATATTGAGCAACGTTGGTATCAGAACTGGGAAGAAAACAATTTCTTCAAGCCTGCAGGTGGTGACCATCCCTACTGCATTATGCTGCCGCCACCCAACGTAACGGGCAGCTTGCATATGGGCCACGCGTTCCAGGATACGATCATGGACACGCTAACCCGCTGGCAGCGCATGAAAGGCGCAGATACGCTGTGGCAACCGGGTACGGATCATGCCGGCATCGCTACCCAGATGGTAGTAGAACGAAGACTGCTGTCGGAAGGTCAGTCGCGGCATGACCTTGGCCGTGAAAAATTTATCGATGCAGTTTGGGAGTGGAAAGAACACTCCGGTGACACCATCGGCAATCAGATGCGCCGGCTTGGTTCATCCGTCGACTGGTCCAACCACCGCTTCACGATGGACGAAGACCTCAGCGCCGCGGTCCAGAAGGTCTTTGTCACGCTGTTCGAAGAAGGTCTCATTTACCGTGGCAAACGCCTGGTCAACTGGGACCCTGTACTGCACACCGCGCTGTCCGACCTGGAAGTTGTCTCAGAAGAAGAGAACGGCAAAATGTGGCATATCCGCTATCCGCGGACAGATGGCCGTGGTCACATGGTGGTGGCAACTACCCGGCCGGAAACCTTGCTGGGTGATACCGCAGTTGCGGTACACCCGGACGATGAACGTTACAGAGATCTCGTCGGGCAGGAACTGATTCTGCCTCTGACCGGGCGGACTATCCCGGTCATCGCCGACGACTATGTCGATTCCGAATTTGGTTCCGGTTGCGTAAAAATCACGCCAGCGCATGATTTCAACGATTACGAAATCGGCAAGCGGCATGACCTGCCTTTGATCAATGTACTGGACATCGATGCCCGCCTGAACGACAACGCACCTGCTGAATACCGGGGCCTGGATCGGTTCGAAGCGCGCCAGCAGATTGTGCATGACCTTGAGCAACAAGGCCTGCTGGAAAAAATCGACGACCACAAACTGATGATTCCTCGCGGTGACCGGTCGCAAGCTGTGGTTGAGCCTTACCTGACAGATCAGTGGTACGTCAAAATCGCCCCTCTTGCCGGACCAGCCATTGAGGCCGTCGAGGACGGCCGGATTGAATTCGTTCCGTCCAACTGGAGCAAAACCTATTTTGACTGGATGCACCGGATTGAAGACTGGTGCATCAGCCGGCAATTGTGGTGGGGACATCGCATACCTGCCTGGTACGACACGCAAGGCAATATCTACGTGGGCACCAGCGAACAGGACGCGCGGCAGCGCTCCGGACTGGCAGACGATGTTGCCTTGCGGCAGGACGATGATGTCCTCGACACCTGGTTCTCGTCAGCGCTGTGGCCATTCACCACGTTGGGCTGGCCGGAAAAGACCGATTACCTGGAACGTTTTTACCCCACCAGCGTTATGGTCACCGGCTTTGACATTATCTTCTTCTGGGTGGCCAGGATGATCATGATGGGCCTGAAATTCATGGATGATGTGCCGTTCAAAACGGTTTACATCCACGGCCTGATCCGCGACGGACAAGGTCAGAAAATGTCCAAGTCCAAGGGCAATGTGCTGGACCCGATCGACCTGATCGACGGAATCGATCTGGAAACCCTGGTCAGCAAACGAACCACCGGACTGATGCAGCCGCAGATGGCACCGGCCATCGACAAGGCGACGCGCAAGGAATTCCCCGATGGCATCCAGCCCTTCGGCACCGATGCCCTGCGTTTTACCTTCGCTGCGCTGGCAACCAACGGACGGGATATCCGCTTTGACCTCGGCCGCATTGAGGGCTACAGGAATTTCTGCAACAAACTCTGGAATGCCGCACGCTTCGTTCTGATACAAACAGAAGGAAAGCCGGTCAAACCCGCATCCGCGCATGACAAGCTGGACCAATGGATCATTTCGCGAATGAACCGGATGATCGCCGAGGTCGAACAACAACTCGGCGATTACCGTCTCGACCTGGCAGCCCAGGCGCTGTATGAGTTCATTTGGAACGAATACTGTGACTGGTATCTGGAATTCGCAAAAGCCACCTTGCAGACCGCCAGTGAGGACCAGCAGGCAACCACACGTAACACGCTTCTGACGGTTCTGGAAACCTGCCTCCGCACACTTCATCCGATTATGCCGTTCATCACAGAGGAAATCTGGCAGCGGGTGAAAACACCCCTGGAAATCGATGGCGATAGCATTATGTTGCAGCCCTTCCCCACGGCCGGAATGCCTGATGAACAGGCTGAACAGGACGTCGAATGGGTCAAGAGCGTGATCCAGGGAATCCGCAGGATTCGTTCCGAACTTAACCTGTCACCGGGCAAAGCACTCGATGTACTGTTCCAGGCCGGACATGCGATTGACCGCGACCGCCAGCAACGCTTTTCAGGCGTACTGGCACAACTTGCGCGCATCCAGTCAACCGACTGGGTCGAAGAAAGTGCCGATACGGCGCAGTGCGCAGTGGCGCTGGTCGGTGATCTGAAGATCCTGATTCCGCTGAAGGGGCTGGTCGATGTCGATGAGGAACTGTCACGTCTGAACCGTCAACTGGATCGGGAGAAAGCTGAACTGGGTAAATCCAAAGGTAAGCTGGGCAATAGCCGCTTCGTTGATAACGCCCCGCAAGCCGTGGTCGAACAGGAACGCGAGCGCCTCGTGGCGCACCAGGCCAACGTCGAAAACCTGCTAGCCCAGATCAATCAACTGGAAACTCTGCGCGACTGACCAGCGGTTCGATACCACCGATATCGAACCGCATCACAATGCCGTCCTCCCTGCCCTGGGCAGATCGGTAGTATTCCGGTCTTCGCCCGACCTCGTAAAAGCCGTATTTCCGATACAGGCGCACCCCGGCCGTATTGCTGGGGCGCACTTCCAGTAGCATGCAATAACAGTCTTCTGCGCTGGCCCGGCGAATGGCGTGTTCCAGCAGGAGCGTCCCCAACCCCTGCCCTTGCCAGTCAGGACCGATGCACAGGTTCAACAGATGGCTCTCACCAGCTACGTGGGTCTGAATACAGTAGCCAATCAATTCATGTGCCGCTTGCAGTCCCCAGCAGTCATAACCGACCCTCAGACAGTCGCTGAATATCCCGCGGGTCCAGGGGTATGGATAGGCGGAGAGCTCGAGTTCCATGATTCGATCAAGGTCGGGCTCGTTCAGTCGACGCAGCAACGGGTGCAGGAAAGCGGGATCGGCAATCATCAACGGGCGAAAACGGACTTCAAAGACCAGCCATTCCGGAAAGCCGGTTCCACAGCTCACGCTTGGCACTACCCCGAACTGCCAGTTCTTCCAGACTTCCGGTCACTGTAATACCTGCCGAACCGATGGTAAGCGGCGCTTTGCCCTTAAACAAATCGCGTTCGAGCACGGTGCCAAACAGCACAACCCGGGTAAATAATTGCTGGCTGACCGCCTCCTCCAGCAAGGGGCACTCCGGGCTGCCCTGCGGGTCCGGCCAGGCCCACACGACCTGTCCTGCCATGGCCCTGGATATATCTCCGGCAATCCGGGTGGCTGTAGCATCAGGCAACTCGCAAATCAGCAGTGTGCCGCCTTCACCAGGTTGAAGAACCAGGCGATCATGCGCGGTTTCCGGTGGCCGGAGCACCCAGGCATCCAGCCCCATTGCATCCAGGTAAGCGAGGCGATGGGCCTCGTTCATTCTTTCGGCTCTTCTTTTTCGGGCTTCTGGGCTTTCGGCGCTTCGCCATCCCGCGCCAGGCGCCCGGCCCGGCGGTTCTTCCATTGCTGCCTGCCCAGGACTGTCATGACCAGGCCCGATAGAACATACAGGACGCCAATCACCGTCAGCACGGTCGGGGGATCAACAGCCAGCAACACGAATACCAACACCACCAGGAACAGGAATCCAGTTGGAATCCGGTCGCCGGTAGGCCAGGACTTGCCGCTGAAATACCGCACCCGGGAGAACATCAACAGTCCAAGCACCACTGTTTCAAACCACATAAGCCAGCGAACCGACTCCCCGGAGATACCCTGGTCATTAAAAAACCAAATGGTAGCGACCAGCGTTCCAGCCGCAGCAGGGGACGCCAGCCCCTGGAAGTAACTTTTATCACCCGAAGATGCCTGGGTATTGAAACGCGCCAGCCGCAGCGCAGCACACGCGGCAAACAGGAAAGCAGCCAGCCAACCGAGTTTGCCGGCCAAAGGGCTGAGCTCACTCATACTGGCCAGCGACCAGTTGAACGCCAATAGCGCCGGTGCGAGACCAAACGAAATCAGATCAGACAGACTGTCGTATTGGACGCCGAACTCGCTCTGCGTATTGGTCAGGCGGGCAACACGGCCATCCAGCCCATCCAGAACCCCGGCAACAACGACCGCCACAGCAGCGGCAACGTAGTGACCGTTGATTCCGGAAATGATCGAATAGAATCCGGCAAACATTGCACCGGTTGTGAGCGCGTTAGGTAGCAGGAACACGCCCTTATGTACTTTCTTCTCGCCAGGCTCCATGCCCTGTCCTCTGTCGGGTCGATAGCGGCATAATAGCACCTGTGTGCCGGTCAAATAAGGCAGAAAAACGTCGACTATGCTATAAGAAAAGCTGATAACCGGCAGGGGGATGCCCATGAAACACGGAATTGACTTAACAAGCAGCCATCAAAAACAACTCGTGACACTGCTGCTGCTATCGGTTGCACTTGTGTGTATTTCCCCCATTGTCGCTGGATCCGACATTTATATGTGGACCGATGAAAACGGCATCGAACACTACACCGACATACCACCGGACCAGCAGGATGCCAAAGTCATCAGTATCCTCGGCGTGCCCAAAACCGGGACCACCGGTGCCTATCCGCAGGATGCCGACTCAGCAACTGCAGGGACTGCCCCGGATAGCGACCAGCCCTCCGCGGCAGAGCAGCGCCGTGAAGAACTGGCAAAAGAACGCACTGAGCGCAGAGCTGAAAAGGCCAGACTCGATAGTGAATGCGCCAGGTACCGCGAGTTGCTGGCCGGTACGGAACCGTACCGCCGGGTCATAGTGACCAACGACAAGGGCGAAACCGAACGCCTGGATGACAGTCAGCGGATGGAAATCGTTAAAGAGTCAAAAGACTTCATTGCCAAAAACTGCAAGTAATCCGGCCTGCTTGCAGGTAAAATTACGGGTTTGATCAAAAAGAACCTGTAGCGGATGAAAACCAGCAAATTCCACCTCATGACGACCCGCGAGACCCCTGCGGACGCGGAAATCGCAAGCCACCAGTTAATGCTGCGCAGCGGAATGGTCCGTAAGCTGACCGCCGGCATCTACAGCTGGACTCCCCTCGGCTGGCGCACCCTGAAAAAGGTAGAGCGCATTGTCCGCGAGGAGATGGACAAGGCGGGCTACCTGGAAATGCTGATGCCGGCAGTACAGCCGGCCGAGTTATGGAAAGAGAGCGGACGCTGGAAGGATTTTGGCGGGCAACTGCTGAAGATCCACGACCGGGCCGGCCGGGATTATGTCTTTGGACCAACGCACGAAGAAGTCATCACCGACCTGGCACGCAATGAACTGCGCAGTTACAAGCAGCTACCGGTAACTTTCTACCAAATTCAGACCAAGTTCCGTGACGAAATTCGCCCGCGCTTTGGCGTGATGAGAGCACGTGAATTCCTGATGAAAGATGCCTACTCGTTCCACATCGACGAAGTCAGCCTGGATGAAACCTATTGGGAAATGTACGAGGTTTATACCCGCATCTTTGAACGTGCGGGTCTTGATTTCCGGGCCGTTCGGGCCGACTCAGGGGCGATCGGAGGCAGCCAGTCGCACGAATTTCACGTGTTGGCCGATTCCGGAGAGGACCTGATTGCGTTCTCGACCGGTTCAGAATTTGCAGCGAATGTCGAATTGGCGGAAGCCGTCGCACCGCAGGGCCATGCAGCCGAGCCGGCGGAAGAGTTACGGCTGGTCGATACACCACTGGCCCACACCATCAACGAACTCGTGGAGCAGTTTGACGTTGCTGTTGAAAAAACCGTCAAGACCCTGGTCGTCGAAGCTTCCGAAGAATCTGGTGCCAATTTCGTGGCGCTGCTTGTGCGGGGAGATCATACACTCAACGAATTCAAGGCCGTAAGGCTGCCACAAGTTGCTAACCCATTGCGTTTTGCCACCGATGAAGAAATTCGTGGCGCAATCGGGGCCGGACCAGGATCGCTCGGACCGGTTGGCCTGGATATTCCATGTATCGCTGACCGCAGTATCGCCGTAATGTCAGACTTCTCGGCTGGTGCAAACCAGGACGACAAGCATTATTTTGGCGCCAACTGGGGACGCGATGCCGAACTTCCGGAACTGGCGGACCTGCGCAACGTCGTCGAGGGTGATCCAAGCCCGGACGGCAACGGCACGCTGCAGCTGGCCCGGGGTATCGAGGTTGGACATATATTCCAGCTGGGAACAAAGTACTCACAATCCATGAACGCCGTTGTTCTGGGTGAAGACGGCAAGTCCCACGTCATGCCGATGGGCTGTTACGGCATTGGCGTGTCACGCATCGTAGCTGCGGCCATCGAACAGAACCACGATCAAAGCGGTATTTGCTGGCCTGAACCCATCGCACCTTTCCAGGTCGCCCTACTGCCTATGAACGCGAAAAAATCTCACCGCGTGCGGGAAGCAGCGGAGCAGTTGTACCAGGAGTTGCTGGACGCGGGGGTCGAGGTGCTGCTGGACGACCGCAACGTACGTCCCGGCGTGATGTTCAATGACATGGAGCTGATCGGAATTCCCCATCGCGTGGTAATCGGAGAGAGGGGACTGGACTCGGGTGTACTGGAATATCGCAAGAGGACCGACAGCGAGAATGGCGAAATTCCGCTGGATGGAGCGGTGGAGGCCATTCTGCAACGACTGGCCTGATCGGGCCAGGAATCGGGGGTTTGCAGCTACACGGCCAGTTTAAAACTCAGCGAACCCACCGCCTCGATCGCACAGTCGACCCGGTCACCAGGCTCTAACGCGCCCACACCTGCCGGTGTACCGGTGAAAATCAGGTCCCCGGCCATGAGTTCAAAATAACGGGAAAGCTCAGAAATGATCTCCGGTACCGACCAGGTCATATCGCTAATTTTTCCATCCTGCCTGCACTGCCCGTTCACGCTCAGAGAAATTGAAGCGCCCTCGGGAATCCCACCCGCAGACACCTGCTGAATGGGCGACAGCGGTGCAGAGCGGTCAAAACCCTTGGCTGTGGTCCACGGACGGCCCTGCTTCTTGGCTTCTGCCTGCAAGTCGCGCCGGGTCAGGTCAACACCTACTGCATAACCGAAAATTCTACTGGCAGCCTCATTCACCGGGATATTGGCCCCGCCGCTTCCGAGCGCCACCACCAGTTCAACCTCGTGATGCAAATTCGCCGTCATGGGTGGAAACGGTATGACCGGAGCGGTACAGATGGCGTCAGCCGGCTTCGAAAAAAAGAACGGTGGCTTACGTGCAGACGCCCCCATCTCCAGAGCATGCTCCCGGTAGTTTTGCCCAACGCAATAAACCCGGTTGACCGGAAACTCCTCGATCGAATCGATCACCGGCACCGCTACAGCCGCCAGAGGCTGAAAAATGAAACCGTCGCTCACATCTCTACTCCCGTTATTGCTTATTTTGACTGCCTGTAACGCCAGGCCAACCCCAGTGCCAGCCCACCGGTAAGGATGGCGTAGGCACCGACTACGGCAACAATTTCGGGCCACAGTGAACCTGCGTGCTCAAACTCCAACCCGCCAACATAAACCACGTAAACGGCAGCGAGCACAATCACGCCTGGCAGAAGTAGCGAGTCAAACCATCCCCAGGCCTGTGAGCCAGGCAGAAAGTACCAATACAGCCAGGCCAGCACTGCGAAGACAGGCAGTAACAGGAACCCCGTGATCATGCCAGTTTGCGAATGCCCACTGCGTCCCTGATCCGGTCAAGGAAGGGCGTGGCATAGGCCCGCGCCTTCGCTGCACCCTCAAGCAAGATTTCCTCGATGTGGGCCGGCTCAGCCATTAGCACTTCATAACGCTCACGCGCCTGTGTCAGTTCGTCATTGATCAACTCAAAAGTCTGTTGCTTGGCCTGACCCCAGGCAATGCCTTCGCGATAAGCCTGCTGCATGTCTTGCCGTTGCTGCGGGTTGGCAAATGCCGCAAAAATCGAATAAAGGGCGGAGTCAGCCGGATCTTTGGGCTCACCCGGCTCCAGTGAATTTGTGACGATCCGCATGATCGCCTTGCGCAGTTGTTTTTCCGGTAACCACAACGGTATCGTGTTGTTATAGCTTTTGGACATCTTCCTGCCATCCTTGCCGGGCAGCAACGCGACGTGCTCTTCCACGACCGCCTCGGGCAGAACAAAATGATCTCCGTAGTGATGGTTGAAACGTTGCGCGATATCACGCGCCATTTCCAGGTGCTGAATCTGGTCCTTGCCCACCGGCACGTGCGTGGAATTGAACATCAGGATATCTGCTGCCATCAACACCGGATAGCTGAACAGCCCCATGGTAATGGCGAAATCCGCGTCCTCGCCATTGTCCACGTTTTCCTGCACCGCGCCCTTGTAAGCGTGCGCGCGATTCATCAGGCCTTTTGCCGTGGAACAGGTCAGAATCCAGGTCAACTCCGGGATCTCAGGTACATCAGACTGGCGGTAAAACACAGCACGCTCAGTATCGAGGCCGAGCGCCAGCCAGGTGGCTGCAATCTCCAGCGTCGATTGCCCCATCAGCTCCGGATCCTGGTTTTTCACCAGCGCATGATAGTCGGCTAGAAAGTAGTACGACTGCACGCTCGTATCATGGCTGGCCTGGATACACGGCTTGATCGCACCGACGTAATTGCCAAGGTGTGGTGTACCGGTGGTCGTGATGCCGGTCAGGACGGTTCGTTTACTCATGGGGTCTTTGCCTAATGCATAAAAGAATGCGACATTTTACGTGATAGGCATCGAAATTTCTGAATATTAATAGAGACTCTCGCTTCCCTGCCCCCGGCAACGCCCAAGGTCCATTTTTCCCCGTTCCCCCGATCCGGATCCACCTGCCAGGCCCCTGATGCAGGCAATCAGGTCGGGCATGCCCTTACGCATCAAATAACTCACAATAAAACCGGGAACCGGCAGACCGGAGCGGACGTGAATCTCGTAATCCACCAACAGGCCCTGTGGAAGCTCGCTAAATTGCCAGCTGCCATGCATGGATTTAAGGTTTCCCGATACCAGCCTGAAGGTGATATCCCGGTAAGGCCGACGTAATGATTCAAATCTGAAATCCTGCCTGGGTACCAGCCAGCCCTTCTTCACTACCTGGTGCACCAATGCCCGGGTCGGGGTCTCTTCCAACACCTCACAGAGCCTCAGACCATCTACAAACACAAATGACTGCGCGCAGGAGACGATTACCTCCCAAACGCTTTCAGCTGAAGCATCAACCAGCACCTGGACCCGGGCTGAGCCACCCGCCTCGTCAGACCGGGCGTCCAGTAACAGGATCTCGCCAGTGAGCAGTTTTCCCAGTGTCTCCGCATCAGGCTGCTCAGCAGCCGGTAACGGCTTCTGGAACAGGAGAATTGCGAAAAAAAAGAACAGGCATCGTTTCATTCGGTCAACAGTATAATGGCACTATGAACCTTCGCGCCCTGCAATATTTCGTCAAGCTCGCAGACTTGAGACACTTCAGCAGGGCTGCTGAAGCCTGTTTTGTCAGCCAGCCCACCCTGAGCACACAAATCAAGAAACTGGAAGGCGAGCTGGGTGTGCAACTGGTTGAGAGATCCCCCAAGAACATCATGCTGACACCAGTGGGCCTGGAGATTGCCGACCGGGCCAGGCTGGTACTCAGTGATATCGACCAGATCAAGGCGGTAGCCCGGCGCAGCGGAAACCCGGCTGACGGGGTCCTGCGGCTTGGCCTTTTTCCTACCCTGGCTCCTTACCTGCTACCGCATGTCATCCCCACGCTGCGCGACCGCTATCCCAATCTGCGGCTACAGCTGGCAGAAGAAAAAACCGATAACATCCTGCGCATGTTGCGCCAGGGTGAATTAGACGCAGCGCTACTGGCCCTTCCCATTGTTGACGAAGGCCTCGATATGGAAACCCTGTTCGAAGAACCATTTGTCCTGGCACTACCAGGTCATCACCCATTGGTCGGCCACCATGAAATCACCATCGATAATCTCAAGGGTGAGGAATTGCTGCTGTTGGATGAAGGCCATTGCCTGCGCGACCATGCACTAGAGGTCTGCGCCCTGGCCGAGGCCCACGAACGGGTCGATTTTCATGCCACCAGCATGGAAACACTACGCCAGATGGTCGCTGCGGACGTGGGCATCACGCTGATGCCCATCCTGTCGGTCAAGCCTCCCATGGCCGCCACGGGGAACGTCATCATTCGGCATTTCAAAAATCCAGCCCCCAGCAGAACGATCGCTCTGGTTTGGCGCCAAAGCTCAGCACTCTCCGCATTTCTCCGCGAGCTGGCTGCTTGTTTTAAAGAGCTACCGAATGAGCTGTTCGAGCCCTGACCCAGACATTGGCATCAATAGTCCAGCCCTTCGAGTAAATCCTGGGCGTCATCCGGACCTTCCGGAACATCCAGGAACAGCGGCGTGGACAAGTAACGCTCGCCAGTATCGGGCAACATGGCAAGAATCACAGATCCCTCGCTGGCTTGTTCCGCAACCTTAAGTGCTGCGGCGAAAGTCCCACCCGATGAAATTCCACAGAAAATACCTTCGCGGGCAGCCAGTGCCTTGGAAGTTGCGATCGCCTCTTCATCACTCACCAGGACGTTCTGATCTGCGATGTTGCGGTCCAGCACTTCCGGTATGAAGTCCGGTGTCCAGCCCTGGATTTTGTGAGGTTGCCACTCCTTACCATCAAGCAGGGCGGCGCCAGCCGGCTCGGTAGAAATTATTTTTACATCCGGCCGCGCCAGCCGGATCATCTGGCCTGCACCCGTAATGGTTCCGCCCGTGCCGTAACCGCTGACATAATAATCCAGTCGCCGGCTGGCGAAGTCACTCAAGATCTCGGGGCCGGTTGTGTTGCGGTGGAAAGCCGGGTTGGCTTCGTTAACAAACTGCTGAGTCATGAACCAACCGTGTTTTGCAGCCAGCGCTTCGCATATCCGAACCATTCCGGTGCCGCGTTCAGCCGCCGGGGTTAAGACAACTGTTGCGCCCAGAAAGCGCATCAGGCGACGCCGTTCTACCGAGAACGATTCAGCCATAATCGAAACAAATGGATAACCGCGAACTGCACATACCATGGCCAGTGCAATGCCGGTGTTACCCGAAGTCGCCTCGATCACTGTCTGCCCCGGCTTCAGTGCGCCACGCTTCTCCGCATCCAGGATGACGCCCAGTGCCAGGCGATCTTTTACCGACCCCATCGGATTAAATGCTTCAGCCTTGACATACATATCAATGCCTGCCGGCGCCAGCTGCTGGATTTTAACAACAGGGGTGTCACCGATCGTCTCAAGGATATTGTTGTAAATCATGAAAGGTCCTTTTTAGTTTTCGATTGTGTACTAAGGGTGTAGCAGTTCTGTCAGACTTTTTCCACGCGCCAATGCCGGAGCGTTACGATTACGACCAATCGCCCGGCTGATAAATGCCTCTTTTGCAGTCCAACTTCGGGAAATCAGGCCCATGCCCAGCTTACGGATCATTCCTAGTTCCTCGGGGATAAACAGGCTCTTAATGCCATGCATTCCACGTGCCATCAATTCGGCCTCAGAGCGACGCCAGCGACCGTATTTCTCCAGGGTCTTTTCACTGTTGATAGCCGCTTTCCGGTTACGTGCGCCAACCAGCACTTCGACCAGCGCAGCAGCATCCAGCAAGCCCAGGTTTACACCCTGACCGGCCAGGGGATGAACCACGTGGGCGGCATCACCGATCAGCACAGCCGCCCTGGCCATATAGCGGTTGCTAAGCCGCATGGTCAGGGCGAAGGCTGCACGTGGCCCGCAGACCTTCACCTCATTCGGCCAGTGATTTTCACCACCTGCCGAAGCACTGCTCAGCTCGGCAAGGAAAGCGTCGTCATCAAGTGACAACATGCGTTTCGCCTCAGCCTCAGGCAACGACCAGACGATGGATGAAGAGCCGTCCTGCAACGGCAGAAAGGCCAGCGGCCCGCCTTCAAGAAAGCGTTGCCAGGCGACACCCGGGTTGGGGGTTTGGGTCTCTACTACGCTGACCAATCCCTGTTGGCCATATTCCCAGTGGTCCTGCCGGATACCCAGGCGGTCCCGGATTTCCGAGTTCGCGCCGTCTGCAGCGACCAGCAAACTGCATTGAATTTCATTTCCGCTCTCGAGAGTGATGACGGGCTCACCATCCTGGTAACGCAAATCAGCCACCCGGTCAGGGCAGTGCAGCTCCACGCCTCCCATCGCCAGCAGGGATTGCCACAACGCCCATTGCACCAGATCGTTCTCCACGATGGTGCCGAGGTAATCGAGACCAAATTCGACAGCTTCGAAGTCCAGCACAGCTGATTCATCGCGGTCTTCTACAACCATGCGACGGTAAGGGCAATAGCGCTGGCGTTCGATCTGCCGCCAGGCGCCGGCTTCGGCAAGAATGGCTGCTGAGCCAGGGGAAATAGCTGAAACTCTCAGGCCTACCGGGTTGGACGAATCGAAAGGCAGGGGCTCGTGGTGATCAACTACTGCCACCGAGAATCCAGACCGGGCCAGCAACGATGCCGTAGCGGCGCCAACCATTCCTGCCCCGACTACGGCCACATCATATTTCATAAAGGCTCTCCAAGCGCCAGCCGAGGAATTCGGCCACGATAACCCATAGCCCGAATGGCAAGTTGGCGACGTAAGGAGGGAATAAAGGCATGCGCCAGCAACCCCGCCGTGCGGGCTGTTGCCGCCAAAGGTGAAGGATTGGAAAAAATTCGTGCCAGGCCGTCCGAATAAGCAATGGTTCCGCTTTGATCACGTTTGCGCCATTGGCTGTAGCGGGTCAGCATCTCAATGCCGCCATAATCAGCGGCAACACCTTTGCCTGATTCCTCACACAGCAACTCCGCCAACACGGCCGCATCACGCAGCCCCAGGTTAAACCCCTGGGCCCCGACAGGGTGAATGGCATGTGCAGCATTCCCCAGGATCACCGCGCGGGGCCTGATGTCCTCTTTTGCGCGTACCAGGCGTAACGGGTAACTGCTACGCCGCCCGGATTTGATGAATTTACCCAGGTGGCTACCGAAGCGGCCTTGCGCTTCTTGCAGGAATTGATGTTCCGGCATCTCCATCATTTCGTCAGCCCGATCACCGCTAACACACCAGATCAATCCGCAACGGCCATTGACATGAGGCATCACGGCAAACGGTCCGGTAGGCGTGAAACATTCAAACGCGCGGCCGCGGTGGTCCTGTTCCGGCGTGATATTGCAGATCACGGCGGTCTGTTCGTAATCGTGCACCTCGGCCTCTATCCCCAGCGACTGCCGGACAAAAGAGTTTGCGCCATCCGCACCCACCAGCAGGGTCGTCTGGATACGCTCGCTGACACCTTCAGCGGTATACTCGATAATCGCTTCGTCGTCTTCCATATTGACCGCGGTCACTGCTGCCGGGCAGAGATAATCGATGCCTTCCAACTGCGGCAATTTCTCCATCACGGCAGCTCCAAATACGCGTGCTTCAACCACGTGGCCAAACCGGTCCAGGCCCAGTTCAGCAGGTTTCATCAGCACACGACCCGGTCGCTGGAACTCCCGCACCTGGATTTCACGGATCGGTGTAGCGTTGTCCGCCAGCGAGGGCCAGATATCCAGGCCCTGTAAAATCTTGCAGGAACTGGCGCTGAGCGCCAGGGTTCGGTCATCGTAGCTTGGCTGGGATGCTGCACGAAAATTTACCGCTTCGATCAGCACAACCTTCAATCCCAGTGGCGCCAGTGCACAGGCCAGACTTGCCCCGACCAGGCCGCCGCCGACAATCGCCACGTCATACCTGGCTGTCATCTCCGTACCCTCACCCTGCCATCAGTTCTTCAATTTCACTGACCGTTTTTGCCAGCCCGTCGCTCAGTATCCGCGGAACATCATTGGTGATTGCAATGTTGTCTTCGATGCGGATGCCGATACCCCGCCAGCGTTCGTCTACCAACTGCTCCCCGGGGTTGATGTAAATTCCCGGTTCAATCGTCATCACCATTCCCGGCTCGAGCTCTCTCGAGTGCCCGTCAATGGTGTATTCGCCAACGTCATGGACATCAAGACCCAGCCAATGGCCCGTGTTGTGGGCGTAAAACTGCTTGAAACCCTTACTCTCGAGCTGCTCTTCCAGGCTTCCCGTAAGAATCCCCAGTTCAATCATACCCTCGGTTGCCACCCTGACCGCCTCTTCATGCACGCTTTGCCACTGGTTGCCGGCCAGGGCTTTCTCAATGGCAGCAGCCTGTGCAGCCAGCACCACATCGTAGAGCTCGCATTGTTCCGGTGAGAACTTTCCGTTGACTGGGAAAGTACGCGTGATATCCGATGCATAACCGTCATATTCCGCACCGGCATCAATCAGCAACAAGTCACCGTCGTTAAGCATGTCGCGGTTTTCAATATAGTGCAGCACACAGGCGTTTGCCCCCCCACCGACGATCGGGGGGTAGGAAGCCTCACAGTGGTGACGGGTGAATGTGTGGTTAAGGCAGGCATGAATATCCGCCTCGTTCATGCCGGGCCGGCAGTTGCGCATCGCGAGTTCATGGGCTTCGATGGCGACCTTAGCCGATTTACGAATGGCAGATAGCTCTTCTCGACTCTTGTACACCCGCATGTCATGCAACATGTGATCCAGTGCGTGAATTTCTTCCGGTGCATGAAAGGTCTTGCGTGATGCATCCCGGAAATCGTTGAGCCAGCCGATCAGGCGTTGGTCGAAATGAGGGTCGCGCCCCAGATCATGGTAAATCCGGTCCATGTCGTGCAGCAGGTCAGGCAAACGGATCTCCAACTCCTTGATATCGTAAGCCTCGTCCATGCCGTATTCCGACACCACCGCCTCCAGCCCAACCATTCGACCGTCCCACATTTCGCGTTCCGGATCCCGTTCCCGGCAAAACATAATGCACCTGCCGTCTTTACCCCCGGGAACCAGAACCAGCAGTGCGTCGTGCTCGCGAAATCCTGTGAGGTAGAGAAAATCACTGTCCTGGCGATAGCTGTAATAGACGTCATTATTACGCACGCGTACCGGGGCAGCCTGCAGGAGAAGGATGGAATCCTCGCCGGCCATACGCATCAACTGGCGCCGTCGGCGCGCATATTCTTTTTGTTTAATCAATGCAATTCAACCTTGCTTGCTAGTGGATGGCCTCGTCCTGTTCCGGGCCGCGGAAATCTTCCTGCAGCATCAGCGCTACAACGCGCACGTATTCAACAATCTCAGCATATGCTGTCTCGTCTTCTTCGTTCTCATCGGACGCCTGCGCCGTCGAGGACATCTCCGCCCGGGCGATCTGTTGCAGATCCTCGATGGCTTCCTGACTTTCCTCTGACAAGGAATCCAGTTGGCCTGCGCTTGCCAGACCGGCGAGAAACCCCGAACACCACTGGGCCAGGGAGGTAATTCGCTCTTCCAGTGCCTCCTCGTCATCGGGTAACCAGAGCACAAAGCCAAACTCTTCGTCGGCAAGCTGGCGCGCAGTGTTTTCATGCGCTTCGATCAGCGTGGCCTCCAGTGCGGCACCGGCTTCTTTTACCAGTTGCATCGCCGCAAGATGGTGCATGAAATCGTTGGCTGTGGTGTCGGTTTGACGGCATAGCAGACCGCACAGCAGGCCGTGGCATTCAGCCAATTCGGCCGCATCAAGGTTGCCTTGGCTCAGACGCAGGGTCCGCTCAAAATCAGGTAAGGAAGGCGCTGACATTTAGCCGCTCCAAATAGATGGATATTACCACTCTTGAGGGAATTGATTGACGGTTTTGACCGCTCATTCTATAGTTACCCCCATGGATTCACTGGAACAAGCGGGAAAAGATCTGGAGCGTCTCGAGCAGCAACTGACAGCTCTGTTGAATCAAACCAAGAAACTGCGCGAGGAGAATCACTCACTCCAGAACCGCCAGGAGTCTCTTGTTGCAGAGCGCGCCTCACTGGTTGCCAAGAATGAAGAGGCACGCAGCAAGGTCGAGGCCATGATTAACCGGCTGAAAGCGCTCGAGCAATCCTGAAGGTTTCCTTATGAGCAATCCCCCCGAGCCCGTCTCAGTAATTATCCTGGACAAAAAATACCAATTTGCCTGCGACCCAGAGCAACGCAACGACCTGATCGAGGCTGCCCGCCAGCTTGACGAGTCGATGAGCGAGATCAAGGATACAGGGCGTCTGATGTCACTCGAAAGGATTGCCCTGCAGGCAGCCCTGAACTTCAGCGCTGAGCTGATGCAGCTGAAAGCGAACGAAAACTATCGCCAGGAAAAGATCGACAGCAAGATCCGTAAACTCGCCGATCAAATCGATGATGCGCTGAAAGATTGATCGCGCTATACTGAATCCACGCCCCCTGTGGTGTTTGCCAGCGGGACCAATAAATACTTTGTCCCTAATTACTAACCCCGGGGTAGCTGATCTGAGTGCTGGTGTGCATGTTCGCTTTTAGCGAAAAGCCTGAAGCCTCGTAAGCCACCCCACCTGAACCTCTGGTTCAAGGTAACGGGACCGTAGCGGCATTATGGGGGGCGTTTATGATCCGTTTCCCGACCCCTCCGCATGAATATCAAACCGAATAGTAAAACCCGCAAAACCCAGTTGCGAAAAGATATCCGGCACAAGCGCGCTGCGCTCACTGATTCTGATAGATTTAGCCTGGACAGCAGGATCAATCAACATCTGATTAGTTATACAGAGCAGGCTCAGCCGAAGGTTGTTGCCGCCTACCGGGCGTTCGACGGTGAACCCGACCTGTGGTCAGGGTTGTCAGAATTAATGGAACGTGGGGTCACCCTGGCCTTGCCAGTGATCGAAGATACACCGGGCAAGGCGGTGATTACCTTCAGACACTGGCACGCTGATGGTGAAATGCAGCGCAATCGCTACGGAATTCTTGAGCCGGTCGACGCAGAACTCATCCAGGTTGCGGATATCGACCTGGTGTTGATTCCGTTGGTCGGTTGGAACACCGATGGCAACCGCCTCGGCATGGGTGCGAGTTTTTATGACCGCCTGTTCCAGCCATTCGCTGAACTGCCCAGGCCTGTGCGTTTAGGTGTGGGGTATCAGATGCAGCAAGCTGACAGCATACCCAAAGACCCGTGGGATATTCGGCTGCACTGCATCCTGACCGAGAATGGCCTGTTTACCTGCGGCGAGTGACGCGCGACAATGAGCCCCACCCTTCCAGTTAAGGCAAATGGCAAAAAAGATGAACTACTGGCTGATAAAAAGCGAGCCCGATGCGTTCAGCATCGATGACCTGAAAAATGCACCGGCCAAAACAGAGCACTGGGATGGCATCCGGAATTACCAGGCACGCAATTTCATGCGCGACGGCATGCAACCGGGCGACCAGGTGTTTTTTTACCATTCCAACTGCAAGCCACCCGGCATCGTCGGTATCTGCGAAGTTGTTTCCGGGGCCTACCCTGATCACACAGCCTTCGATCCGGACGAAAAGTACTACGATGCCAAGAGCGACCCGGAAAATCCTCGCTGGCTGATGGTCGACGTGAAATACCGGCGTAAGACCAGGCGTATGATCGATCTGGGAGAGATCAAGGAATATGCCGCGCAACTGGAGGATTTTCCGTTGATCAGAAAAGGTAACCGGCTGTCCATCATGCCCGTTTCCAAAAAACACTGGGATTTCGTCCTCGCACTGGAGTAACACCAATCATGACAGCGCCCGAATCGCAAGACCTTCAAAAACAGCAGGTAGCAGAAGCCGCACTGGCCTTCGTCCGTTCCGATTCCATACTCGGGGTTGGCACGGGAAGCACCGTGAACTGCTTTATTGATGCACTGGCCGCCAGCGGCAAACGGATTGAGGCGGCGGTATCATCGTCCGATGCTTCAACCCAACTGCTGGAATCCCATCGAATAGAAGTAAGGGACCTGAACCTGGCCGGCACACTGGATATGTATATCGACGGTGCCGACGAGTTCGATAACCATCGCCGACTGATCAAGGGCGGTGGCGGCGCCCTCACCCGCGAAAAGATTGTCACCGCAGCCAGCCGGAAATTCGTCTGCATTGTGGACGAGAGTAAAAAAGTCGGAGTTTTGGGAAAATTCCCTCTGCCGGTAGAGGTCATCCCAATGGCGAGGAGTTTTGTCGCTCGCCAGTTGGTGGCGATGGGCGGTCAACCCGAGTTACGGCAAGGATTCACTACAGATAACGGCAACGTCATACTCGACGTCCACAACATGGACCTGGTAGACCCTGTCCGCATAGAACAACAGCTCAATAACCTGCCGGGCGTGGTCACCAATGGCCTGTGGGCCCTGCGACCGGCTGACGTGGTCCTGATGGCGACTGCCTCAGGTGTGAAAGAGTTCTCCTGAATACTACGGGAGCCGTGCCGGGCACGGCTCCCAAGAGTATCTTCGCGTTCAGAAATCTGCGGTGAACTGAAACCAGAGCTTGGCGGTGTCGTCATACACAGATGCAGCTGAGCCATTAAACCAGGCTGCCTTCAGCAGCACGCCATAGTGATCAGCGAATTTACGACCAATTGAAGCGTCGAATTCCGTGCCGAAACTACCCGACCCGGACTGTGCATCGAAATCGTGGTAAACAACGTTCCATGACCATTTCATGGCTTTACCCTTCACCCCGACAAAAAAGTCATTAAGGCCAGCAGAGGGCGTAGTCAGGAATTTATCAGCCCAGCCATTGAAGGCATGCAACGTGGCCAACGGTGTTCGGAACATGGCATCTGCTCTCATGTCATCGCCACCCAGCGACTCATAACCGATATATGGTGTGGCCGCGGCAAAACCCATGGAAAGGTCGAACCGGTAGTAATTTGCATCGTAATCGACCGGGTTATTGTGGGCATCATTCTGGCGGGCATACTCGCCGGCGTATCCCAATGCAATTCCGCCAACGTCCCGACTTCCGGCAAACCGGAACCCATAGGTACTGGTAGAGAACGAAGCAACATCCTTGTTGTTAATATCGTAGTAGTAAGCGGTCAGTTTGCCAACCCCATCCCAGGCGGTGCTGCCGTTCAACAACCAGGTGTTATTGTCGTGTGTTCCGGCGGGAACATCGTGGCCGAATATGCGGTTCACCTGGTCAACCCAGGCCCCCTGCAGATCGAATGTACCGACTTTCTGCTGAAAGTAAGCGCCGTCATACGTTTGCTCATTCTGGCGCCAGCCTACGTTACCCACGAAGCGGGCATTGTCGTAAATTATCCTCTCACGCCCACCACGCACCAAAGTGCCCTTGTCGTTTCTCCACTGAACATACGCCTGGTTCAGGTCGGAGCCGGTTGGATCTGCAATGACTGGATACTCGCCGCGATTCGGCGTATTGCCTGCTCCGGCGTTGTAGTCGTTCCATCCCAGTGACATCACGAAATCATACTCTGCAAACACGCTGAAGCCGTGCAGATCATCAGTCCTGAAATTCAGGCGGGTTCTTAATGTTGATGCAGTCGCGTCCTTCTCATAATTGTCCTGATCAACATTCTCAAGACGATAGCGGAATTTCAACCCGCCTTTGCCTTGTTTAAAAGCGTCTACGAAGCTGTCCGCCGCCTGAATAGGCGCGGCATGTGACGCGATCAAGGCACAGAGAATTCCTGCCGGTATCGCAGCCAGCTTGCGTTTGGTATTCATTTTGTTACTCCTTTTCTTGTGACCATAAAGAAAGGGAGCCGGTTGCCCGGCTCCCTCCAGATATGGATCAGTAGATGTCGTGCATGGTGTTATAGGTATTGAATTTACCTGTTGGGGTTACCAGCTCAGGTCCCTTGATCACGTGCTTGAGCTTGCGGGTTTTGTCATCCACAACCACGATGGCTGATTCCTGCTCCTTGCCACTCCATACGGAGAACCAGACTTCATCGCCAGCCATGTTGTATTCCGGCTGAACCACACGTTTCGGTCCTTCACCCAACTCGGCCCATTCCGCGATCGGCAGCACTTCGAAGCCGGCATCCAGGTTATTTACATCGTAAACCGCAATACTTTGAGAGAATGCCACGTCAGGATTGAGTGGTGCATCAACCCAAAGGTTGCTGGATTTTGGATGAGATTTCACAAACAACGAACCGCCACCCATGCCTTCCAGTGTACGTACCACTTTCCATGCATTGTCCGGATGGCCTTCGGGGTCTGTTCCTATGAACGTCACATTTTCGTTACCCAGTGCGCTGGTAACCCAGACCGGTCCGAATTCGGGATCAACCAGGTTAGCTCCCCGACCGGGGTGAGGAATCTTGGTGACATCGACAAGGGCGGCCAGTTTGCGTTCTTTGGAGTCAATGACCGCAATTTTGTTTGACTGGTTTGCAGCTGTCAGGAAGTAGCGCTTGGTGCTGTCCCAACCGCCATCATGCAGGAAGCGGGCCGCACCAATAGTGGTGACGCTGAGGTTATCAATATCTTCGTAATTGACCAACAGAATCTTGCCGGTTTCTTTAACGTTAACGATGAACTCAGGGTGCTCATGTGAAGCAACAATAGCTGCCACACGTGGCTCCGGGTGATACTCCTGGGTATCCACGGTCATGCCGCGGGTGGAGACGATCTTCAACGGCGCCAGTGTATCTGCGTCCATGATCACGTACTGCGGTGGCCAGTAAGCACCGGCGATCGCGTACTTGTCCTCGTAGCCTTTGTACTTGGAAGTCTCAACCGAACGTGCTTCCAGGCCAATCTTGATGGTTGCCACAACTTTCGGCGGGCTCATCCACAAATCGATCATATCGATCTTGGCATCACGACCGATCGTATACATATAGCGGCCAGAGGCTGACGGACGGGAAATATGGACCGCATAGCCCGTGGGAACGATCGAAACAATTTCTTTGGTGTCGCCATCGATAATAGCTACCTGGCCCGCATCACGCAGGGTCACCGACATGAAATTATCGATGTTGCGATCATGCTGAGGCGCTGTTGGACGATCTTCAGGTTTAACTATTACTTTCCAGCTGGCGTTCATTTCGGGCAGCCCGAATTCCGGTGGTGCCGGAGGTTCATGCTGCAGGTAACGCGCCATGATATCGATCTGCTCATCAGTCAGGTCACCGGACGTACCCCAGTTGGGCATACCGGCGGCGGAACCGTAGGTGATCAACGCTTTCAGGTAATCCGTACCTTTCTCACGGGTGATATCCGGAGTGAGCGGTTTGCCGGTGGCGCCTTTACGCAGCACACCATGGCAACCGGCGCAGCGTTCAAAATACGTTTGCGTGGCATGGTCAAATTCAACCTGGGTCATTCCCGGACCTTCGGAGTCTATAAAACCTTTGGCACCTTCTATTGCGCTCGGCGCGCCCTGGTAGGCCATTTCTCCCTCAGTGGCAACGGGATGATCGGTCGGGCCGGTGACCATTTCGCCACCGCGAGCAGCTGCAACTTCACCGGAACTGACGGAACCGCCGGGATTGCCCCATGAGTTCATTACAAACGTAGCGATCTCCGCTACCTCGTCGTCCTTGAGGTAGGACAGATTGGGCATAACGGAGTTGTAATCCTTGCCGTTGACCGTGATCGGACCCGAAAGCCCGTTCAATACCGCATTGATCACAGGCCCTGAACCACCGGCCAGATAATCAGACTCAGCAAGCGGAGGAAAGGCTCCTGCCAGACCCTGCCCGCTGGCCTGGTGGCAGGCAGAGCAATGGGCTGCGAACAATTTGCCGCCGCTGGCAAGCTGCTCGTCCATTGACTTTGCGGAAGCTTCTGCAGCATGAACTGCAACTGCGTTGTCGGCAACCTGGGCAGGTGCAGCCGGCTCCTCCTTTGCACAGGCAGATAGCGAAACAGCTACCGCCGCTGCAGTAATCAGTATTTGGCTATATCTCATCATGGTTCTCTCCGGGGGTAAAAGATGTACAAAAAATGAATCATTATTCAAGGAATCAATTTACCCCTGAGGCACGGGCGATTCACTGACTCATGTCAATCAAACTCAGGGAGAGGTCTTGACAATGATTAGTCCTGCCAACAGGCCTAATGCTTATTTGGATGGCATGGTGAACCGGGCTGTCAGCGAGAAGTTCCGGCCGGGCCGCGACAAGACAGGAATCATCGGATCGTCCGACTCGATATTTGCCACGTCCAGCCAGCGCCAGTAGGTCTTGTCGGTCAGGTTGAACATTCCTGCCCGGAGTTCGAGCCAGTTGCTGGGTCTCCAGCCCGCTGAGAAATCCAGCCGGGTCCAGTTTGGCGTTGCAAAACGATCTCCATCGGTTTGATCGATATCGCTTGCCTTCTTTTCGGCCGTAAAAGTCCCGCTTAGCGAAAGGTCCCAACGCCCGCCCGGTGAAAACCATGAAACCCCAACTACGGCCTGCGGCGGCGAAATGCTGTTGAGTGGCTCGCCGGACTGACGATTTTCACCTTCGGCCCAGTACCCCGCGAGATTGAGCATCCACCCATCGAGATGCTTGTTCCAGGCTGACAAGTCCTGGTCAAAGCGCAAATCCAGCCCATGGATTCTGGCTTTGTCTATGTTCCTGGATTGAAATAAGAGGTCACCGTTCTCCGGGTCACGGCCGATCAACACCCTGGATTCGATGAAGTCATCGAAATCCGTTCGGAACCAGGCAAAGCTGAAGCGTGATTCTGCACTGAAGCGGCGAATCCCGAACTCAAAGCCTTGCGATGTTTCTGATTTCAAATCCGGGTTTGGAATGGCCCGAAAGCCAAAAAGCGGAAGGTTGAAGCCGATATTTGCATCTTCAAACGGTGGCGCCCGGAATCCCTCAGAATACTGACCATAGAGACTCCACGTACTGGCGGGATGAAACAGCACACCCAGGCGGGGCGTAACGCGACTTTCGCTTACAGAAACGATGGGCGTGGCGGGGTTGGCTTCACGCCAGATGTCATCGGGTTCCGGGTCGAGGTCATAACGGTCCCAGCGCAATGCAGGAACCACTTCCCACGATCCATCCGCCAGGCTGATCTCATCCTGGATCCAAAGGCCATACTCATCCGTGTAGGAATTCGGAAAATCACGCACCGGCATGGTTTCACCCAGAATGACGTTACTGGTGGAACCGTCGATCAGGCTGGTTTGCAAACCATCTCGTGTTTCCTTGATGCTGCTTTGCTTCCATTCCCCTCCAAGCCCGATGCGGTGATCACCGGCACCCCAGGCAAACTCGCGGAACACAAGGCCCTCCAGTCCTGTCAGGTTTTGCCGATAACGAAAGCGGCGTTCAATGTCTACCGGTCGCGGTGCGATGGCCCGTTCTTCGAATGTCCACTGGTCCGTGTCGTGCTCAAGCCTGTAAAACCGGATGCTGCCCTGCTGCCAGGTTTCGGTTGAGAAGTCGTAGTTGGCTGAAAAGCGGCTAACGTCATCATGATCGTCGCCACTCATGGAAGTAGTCCAGCGGAATCTCCCCCCATAGCCCAGTAGCGAATTGATCTCTGTCGTGGCATCACGCCTGGTGCGCTCCGCCGATAGCCGCAGAAGATTACCGCCGGGAGAATCAAACGTGTAGCGCAGCATATAATCCTGGCTGTCCCAGTCCTGGGGATCCACCGGAGTCTCCCTGGGCGCTTTGTTGTCCAGTTCGTGTCCGTTGCGGAAGGTTCCGGCCGCCAGCAGGCCGTGGGGGCCTTCTCCCCAGGCTCCGATGGCTGAGCCGACCCAGCTACTGTCTGCTCCCTGGTAGCCGCCCCTGAGGCCGAACCAGGCCGGGGCGTCAGATGCTACGAGCAAGTCGGCCGGATCCCAGGTCGTGAATGACATCACACCGCCCATCGCGTCAGAACCATACATCACGGATGCCGGGCCATAAAGAATCTCCACCCGCTTCAAGCGATCCGGTTCAACTAAAGCTTTGCCAGCATTGGAATAGGCGCCAATTGCAAATCCTGCACGGGCCGGCACGCCGTCTATCTCCAGAGCAACGCGATTGCCGCTGATGCCCCTGATATTAATGCCGGTGGTACCAAAACGTGTTCCCGCAGTTTCCACTTCCAGTCCCGGCTCATACTTAAGCAGCCCGTCCAGGTCCTCGACCATCCCTAAGCGGATATCATCACTGCTAATGACAGTGACCTGGGCAGCCACCTCAGACAACGCCCGGGGGACTTTGCTGGCCACTACAACAATCGGATCCAGTTGGAACGCATCTTCAGCAGACTCGCCTGCATCAGACCCCTCACTGCCAGACACGGCCAGGGGCAGTCCGCAAAGCACAGTAATCAAAAGTAACTTTGATGGCAGGCACACCTGTTTCATATCCATGGGAGCTTTGACTGGGACTATTGCGGCCAGAATAGGTGCATTCCTATGCATCAATTATGATCTGGATCAACAAGCATTGATATGAATCAAGTTCTTTGAGCGAGCAATTGTTAAATTAGATGTAGAACTGCGCATCAATAAGATTTGCCGGTTCCTGATCGTTTACACGGTGTAAAACCATGAAACTAACAAGATTCACCGATTACTCACTTCGCGTACTGATCTACCTCGGCCTGAGGGAAAATGGCCGGGTCACAATCCGGGAAATTTCCGATGCGTACGGAATTTCCCGTAACCACCTGATGAAAGTGGTTAGCCTTTTAACGCGTATGGGCTATCTGGACGCCAGACGGGGTCCGGGTGGTGGCATCGCCCTGGCCCGTCCTCCGCGGGACATCGTCATTGCCGATGTCGTGCGTGATATGGAAGACGACCTCAACCTGGTTGAATGCTTTTGCGAGGACGGCAGATGCGTCATCCAACCGGTGTGTGAGTTAAAAAAGGCGCTGACCAAAGCATTGACCGCTTACCTTGAAACACTTGAAGGGTATACCCTGCTCGACCTGATCAAGCCAAAGGACAAACTATCCCATGTTCTTGGCATGACAGCCTGAATAAATCCAGCCTATAAAAAAACAAAGAGCGCACAAGGCGCTCTTTGTTCTATTCCAGCAATTACGGCGCTGTTTGCACCGATAACTGTTTCTATCAGAGACGTGTCCGAGCAAAGCTGACCGCGCCACCCAACAGGATCAACAGTCCACCCAACAGGGCAAACATGGGTACCTGGGTTGCCGTGGTTGGCAGAGCTTCGGGCTCTGGCTCTGGCGCTGGAGCACGAACAGGAGCAGGCCTCGGAGCTGCAGCTACAGCAGGAGCAGGTAAGCTCCAGTTGTTAGCAGAAGGAATGTAAACATTAACTACCTGGCGCGGAGCCAGATCAGAAATCTTCACAGTCTGCCCACCGATTTCGGCGCTGGCGCCACGTGCAGGAAAACGGCGTTCAGAATCGGACCATGAGCCATCAGGCATCTGCCACTGGACAACCGTAGAGTTGACACCCTGACGAACAACACGGGCGGTCAGTTTTACAGCGTCGGTGCCGCCTTTCTCAACTACGTCGAGACAAGCGCCGGCAACCATCGGGTTGGTTTCCAACAGCTCTGCACTGTAGATCACATCGGAACAGCTGGCTGCTTGGGCAGTGGTGGTAAATCCAAGAGCGCCCAGGAGCACCAGCATAGTAACTAACATCATCTTCTTCATAAACTTCCTCACTTAGGTTTTTGCCAAAAGATGCTCAGCGGTTGCCTTAACAATATACCGTTTCGGCGCATGCCCAACAAAGTAAAAAGGATAACATGTGACCAGAGTAATGCTACGTTCGACGGTCGGTGCAAGCACCGATACATCACTCGGATCCACTATTTCTATGGATGATACCGTATACAAAACTTCTTCGCGAGCAGTTTGAAACCTGATTTCGTCGCCGACGGCGATATCTTTCAGCCCACGGAAAAAGCTATCGCGGTGCCCTGCAATCCCGAGATTTCCATCTGCCTCGACTGCTGCCGTGCCAATAATCCGGCCAACCCCCCGGTTAAGAGTGAAATCGTCGGTGCCATTGTAAACAGGAACTTCAATGCCCAGCTTGTCGATAGTCAAAAGTGCCAGGGGCGCCGCTGCCTCAACTTTCAGGCTTTCTTCGTATTCCCTGATCCGCTCATCCGCCCACAACTCCTGATTAGGTGCGATTTCAGTTTGAGCCGTCGTTTCGACGCTTTGAGCCGCCGCTTCCACGGATTCCTGGAAGACACGGACGCCTTCTTCGCGTTGACGCTCACCACTGGAACGAATTTGAATAAACACCACCAGTAAGGCCAGACCGGCAAAATACAGGCCAAACTCCAACCACTTCAATTTTCGTTTGAGCGTGCTGCTAACCATGGAGTCAATAGCCAAAGTAATTACGTAGCGGAGGATAATACACGAAGAAATAAAGCCAAAGTCGTTTTTCAGTGCTGAATGGCTATGGCGAAGCCTGACTAATTTGAAGCTCCAGCCTTTGCTGCGTTAATTCCGTCTCCGGAAAACTACGGCGGTGCAACTTTCAATTCCTTCGATAATATGGGCGCTGAATCGCTCCGGCCCACCGTAGCCAGGGGGCACATGAACGACACGCAGATTCGGTTCCAACTCGAACTCGAAAGCGTCCAGACCAAAGGGCAATCCCTCCCCGATGGATTTCAGTGCTGCTTCCTTGAGACTCCAGAGCTGGAAGAAAGCCTGTTCACGTTTCAGACCTCCTGCCCCTTCAACAACATGAGCCTCAGATACCGAAAAAAACTGCCGGGCAAGTTCTGCAGCCTCCACATCCCTGGTTTTATCTTCGAGATCGACGCCGATCCCATGGGTCGATGACCAGGCCCCTGCAAACCCGAAACGGCAGGAGGAAAAGCTAAACCAGACGTCCGGCAAATCGCGAAGGTAGGGCCGCCCGTTTTCTGTCTCAATAAAAGCGATCTGTGATAAAGGCTTCGACGCCCCAAGCACACGAGCACCGCAGAAACGACGAAACGCCCTGCGCTGGATAAACAGCGCCCTGTGATCCTGTGCCGCAAAGCGGTCGGCTCTTTGCAATTCGGTTTCTGACAGAATCGAAGAACAAATTCTTGTTACTTCCTGATCAGATGAAACCGGTGCATAAAATATCTGAGACGCATGGCGTTTGGACGATGGCGTCAAATCGCTCGCGGTTGCGCCGAAATGGGTGGCAATCCGGTCGCTGCAATCTCTGCTCATTTATCGAAATTACCTGAATTGCCGCAGTGAAGTCCAACCAGGTCAGAATCAGCCATGTCGTTCCAAAAAAAAAGCCGCCAGATTTGACGGCCTTTTAATTCAGATTAATGCAGTTTATTTAATTATTTCACCTTCCCATAAGGAGGCGTCATTACAATCTGCAACTTTGAAGAGTTCATCATCTACTTCCTGGAGTTTGGACAAATCATAAGCATCCGTAAATTTACCCCATTCAACAAAATTGGGTGTGACTACAACAAATTTAAAATCAATGTCATCGACTGAGGCAGCAACGGGAAATCTGACAACAAGCTGGACATTTTTTCCGCCTTCTGTTTGTTTTGCCGCCGCGAGCCATTTGCCAGCCATGGCGTAAACGTC
>CAYUBS010000006.1:0-55377 GCA_964443145.1 uncultured Wenzhouxiangellaceae bacterium
AGATCGGCATCAATTCTGCCGTCAGGAAAGTATGGTTGCCATCATCGGCCACGATCACAGCGTCGTGCTGGAGCTGTGCCCGCAACGCTTTGAAAAACCGGCCGGGATTAACCCGGTCACCCGAATCATGGGCCAGCCATTCGTCCATCCAGGCGGTTTTATCCGCGGCTATGCTCTGTTTCAGCGTTTCTGAATCCCGGGCAGTCCCCGATTCGGTGATCAGATCTGCCAGCGCAGGAACAGCATCGCGAGAATCAGCATGGATCGGCACCGGGGTGGGGTGATTACGACCCAGTGCTGCGGGATTGATATCGATGTGCACCAGGTTTTCCGGTGGAATGGCTCCGAAGCTCCCGGTGCAAATCTCGGCGAAACGGGTTCCGACCGCCAGCATGGCATCACAGTTCTTGAACGCTTTGCGTGCCGCCGGCACGGCGGACGGACCGAAGCCCATACCGGTATGCAGCGGGTGATCCGCCGGAAAAGCGGCTAGCCCCTGCAGCGTGGTGGCGACCGGAGCGCCCAGGTGTTCTGCGATGCGTCGGATGTCCGCGGCCACTTCCCGTGCGCCCCAGCCGACAAAAATTGCCGGACGTTTCGCGGACGATAGCAGTTCTGCCGCCGATTTCAATTCAGCTGGGTTCAGCGCCGGCCTTTCCACTACGGGTTCAAATTCGGGGACGCCTGCTACCTCTCCGGTCAACAACTGGAGATTGGCCGGTAATTCAATATAAACCGGACCCGGCTCACCCTCGATCGCCTTCAGGTAGGCGCGATGAACGGTGGGTATGACTTCGTCGTAACTTTCTATCAGGTAGGTTGCCTTGGTCAATGGCCGCATCAGTGCCTGCTGGTCCAGTTCGTGCAACTGGAAACCCTGTTGCATATCGTTGCGCACGCCGCCTGAAATCACCAGCATCGGGATGCCATCGAGGAAGGCTTCACCAACGCCGCTCATCGCATGAGTCAGCCCGGCCGCTGGCACGACGACCAAAACGCCGATACTGTCCGAAGTCCTGCTGACGGCGTCGGCCATGAAAGCCGCACCCACCTCGTGTGTCACCAGCATGGGCTCGATGCTATCAGACTCATTTAATTCGTCGTATAGCTCAATATTGTGGACGCCCGGAATGCCAAAAGTATAGCGGACACCGATCTGTTCCAAGGCCTGGCGAACCAGCCAGGCGGCTGTTTTTCTCATTGCGAATCCTTAGCTCAGTACCAACACGTTGGCCAGCCACAGGAACAAACCCATGCTGACAACATCGGTTGCGGTGGTCAGGAAAATACTTGAAGCCGTCGCCGGGTCAGCGCCCAGTCTCTGCAGCGTCAAAGGCACCATTACACCCGTCACGCCACTGGCCACACAGGCGCCTGTCATGGCCAGGAATACGACCAGCCCCAACACAATCGGCTGATCTGCCCCGGAGACCATCGCATAAGCAACCATGGCAATGGCGGCGACCACCCCAACCACTGCGCCGTTCAACGTACCCAGTATTGCTTCTTTGGCCAGCGCTTTGCGAAATACGCCCGGCTTGAACTCATCCAGTGTCAGGCCGCGAATGGTGACCGCCAGCGACTGGCAACCGGTGTTGCCCGACTGTCCGGCCAGCACCGGCAGGAAAGCCGCCAATACAACAACCTGGGCAATCGTATCTGCAAACATACTCACTACGAAGGCCGCCAGGAAGGCCGTCACCAGGTTGAGCTCCAGCCAGGGGTGGCGCATACGGAAAGACTGACGCCAGGTGGTTGTCGCATGCTCCTCTTTCTGCACACCAACCATCTGACCGGCCTGTGCACTGATTTCGAAGTGCTGGTGCTCAAACAGCATGTAGCCCTGCACTATTCCCAGCAGCTGCCCTTCGGCGCTGCAAACCGGATAGACCGGGTAGTGGCGGTAAACCACCTCCTTCATCGCATCCTGCACGGGCATGTCCGGCTGCAGATTAAAAGGCTCGGGCAGCATTACGCTCTCCAACAGATCCTGCGGGTCTGCAAGTAACAGGTCCCGCATCACCAGCACACCCAGCAGCCGGCCGTCATCGTCGATCACGTATGCATAGGTAATCAGGGCTTCATGGACCCATTCGCGAAGGCTTTCTATAGCCGAGGCAACCGTATCCTTCGGACCCACCTTGGCTACCACGGGTTCCATCAGGCGCCCGACGCTATCCTGCGGATAGCCTTGCGCGTCTTTCCAGGGATCACCAACGTGATCACCCGCCAAAGGAACGATGGCATGACGCCGGTCTTTCGGGAATCGCAGCAGTATCCGGTAAGCAGGAGCCGGGTGCAGATGGCGCATTACTGCGCCAACCGTTTCATTACTTTCTTCAAGCAGGATCTGCGCGACGTCGAGTGGCGCACGCCTCTGGGCCTCAAGGATCAGGTGGTCCAGGTGCTCTTCAGAAACGGCGGGGGCTGGCTGATTCATCTTAATTCCTCATCCTTTAGGATATTTTAATATTGGTTTTGCTGGGCCGTAGTCTACCTGTTTAGGGATCATCGCGTAAAAGGCCTGATACCAACAGCTTCATACAGTTGCGCCGGGTCAAACCAGCGGTCACCCCGAAATACTGCAACCGGTGAACGTACTGCACTGATGTCCTGCAACGGGTTGCCACTCAGCAGGACAAAATCTGCCTGTTTACCCATGCTGATAGAACCGTTATCGGCTGCTTTTCCGGCCACTTTGGCTGAGTCCAGCGTGGCAATTCGAAGCACGTCAGCATTACTGATACCCGCTTGGTGATAAAGCTCAAGCTCCCGGTGCAGCGTGAAACCCGCCATCGCATCGGTTCCGGCCACCAGCGGAACACCCGCCCGATGCAGCCTGGCAATCATTTCCAGCAAGGCCTCCGCTGAGCGCGCATAGCGGGCCGCATTGGCGTCCGTGATATCCAGCTCTCCCGCCAGCATGCCGCGCCTGACCGAAGGCGGCATGTGCTCTGCGATCATCGCATACGATGGGTCCAGCTCTCCCGAGCGGTGCCTGAACATGCTGTCGAAAATGGTCACCGTGGGGTCCACAACCACTCCACGGTCCTTTAACAGGCCAATGAATTGCTCTACCGGTTCAGAGGCGAGATCCAGGTCTCCTGCCTGCTCAGCCACCCGGGTAAAGCGCAAAGGCGTGCGCGTGTCGTCTTCCGGGCCGGCCAGGAAATTAAGGAACAGCATATTGATGTGCTGGATCTCGTCAAAACCGTCCAACACAGCCTGCTGCGTCGTCATATAGGACGGGATGTGCCCGGACAGGCGCATACCGTTGAGATGCACCTCCTGTGCGATCGGCTTCACCCAGGCGGGATCGATAGACGAATAGATCTTGATTTGGGGATAGCCTTCTGCAGCGTATTCACGGACCATCGCCAGTGCCTGATCCTGATTCTCTGCCAGGCTCTCAGTGGGCGCCGAGTAGGGACTCTTGCCATCGATAAAGCCGGCAGCCAGGGATCGCGGCCCAATCACATCTCCCTTATCGAATGCTGCACGAATCTCCACCAGGCGCTCCGGATCGTTGCCCAGGTCCCTTGTGTGAGTCACGCCCGCGGCAATTTGCAACAGCCCGTCTTCGAACGAGAGGTGCGTGTGCATATCCCACAGGCCCGGAATCAGGGTGAGGCCCTGACCATCGATAATTTTTGGCTGCATATCACCGTAGACCGGTAAATCCAGGCCTTCATCGTCCACCACCCGGATGATCCTGCCGTCAGTTACGGCCACCAGTTGGTCGGTTTTCAACGTGCCGCTTTCGACATCCACGATGTTGACGTTACGGATGATCCAGTTGGCAGGGAGTTTGTGGGTCAGGTCACCGGCCAGCTTACGGTGATATTTCTTTTCTTCCCTGTCCTGAATCTCCTGCAGAACCGGCAAAATCTGACTCTGGCCCCGTGGCACCAGCCCCATCAAGCCCCCGGACATGGCAAACAGCTCATTTTGCGGATCCAGCCAGATGTACTGAGGGGTTAAATCCAGGCCGGAGATGGCATATAGCGTCGCGTCTTTATGGTCGGCAACTTTTCGGATCGCGGCCCTGCCGGCGGGCAGTATGTCCAGCCAACCCGAATCAGACGCCAGCAATGCACGTGCGAGAATCGCTAACTGTTCCAGCGTGCCCTCATGGGCCCAGTAAAAGGCACCGGCGGCTGCATGGCCCTTTTCCAGTGTGCTCTGCCAGTGTGCCTCGCCGTTTTCAACCCAAAAGGTCTCATCTACCGTTGCGCCCATGTAGGAATGGCCACTGACCGTAAGGGACACCAACATCCCATCGTCACCGGTTTTCAGTACATCATGCAGTTTCGGGCCACGTCCACGATCGTTGAACTCAAAATCAGTGACACGCGTGCCATCAGATTCAATGACCAACACGTGTGAACCGGAGACTTTCCCGGCTGTCAGCCAGTCGTAGTGACGCGTTTCATCGGCCAGGGCGGAAGCCGAGAATAAAAGCATGGAAACAGCCGCGGAAACTACGCTGGCGAATTGGACCGGTGAACGATGGCGCATAGTTGACTCCATTGGGCTGTATCCGGGAAGTTAAGCATTCCTCAGCGGCGCAAGTTCCTGCTTCAATGACTCGAAATCCCCCTTAATGGTGCTGGACAGCACCTGCTCGTTTTTCACGGCTTCCAGCTCAGGGGGCAGCGGCACTTCGATATCGAGCGTCTCTTCCAGTACTTCCAGGAACTTGGCGGGGTGGGCCGTGCACAAAAAGACACCTTCCTCGTCTTCGGCCAGCGAACGGTCGAGGGCCGCCCAGGCCAGTGCTGTATGCGGGTCCGCCAGGTAACCACGGGAATACAACTCGCGCATGGCGTCGCGGGTTTCATCGTCATCCAGCGCCACGGAAGTGAGCATCGATTCCAACGGCAATTCATGCCTTGTGCCCAGCTCCAGCACACGCGGAAAATTGTTTGGCAGAGAGACGTCCATCGCGTTGGTGATGGTCGGCACCGTAGGGTATGGATCCCATTGGCCTGAGGCGAGGTAGCGAGGCACCGTGTCGTTGGCGTTGGTGGCGGCAATGATGCGCTTGTAAGGTAGTCCTATCCTGCGCGCGATCAGCCCGGCTGTGAGGTTACCAAAATTGCCACTGGGCACGCTCAGCACCATGTCCTGGACTTCGGACACCGCGGCGCCCGCTTCAAAGTAGTAGCAGACCTGAGCCAGCAGGCGGGCCATATTGATGGAGTTGGCGGAGTTGAGGCCCACGTCCTGTTTGAGTTGCTCGTCTTCAAAACACGCTTTCACCAGGTGCTGGCAGGTATCGAAATCCGAATCTACCGCAATGGTCGTGATGTTCCCGCCCAGTGTGCAGAACAGCTTTTCCTGCAAAGGTGTAATTTTCCCTTTGGGATAGAGGATGACGACGTTAATACCCGGCTGGTTATAGTACGCGTGGGCCACGGCTGCCCCGGTATCACCGGAAGTGGCCGTCAGGATAGTCATCGACCCGCCATCGTGAAATTCTGCCAGGCAGCGCGCCATAAAACGCGCGCCAAAATCTTTAAACGCCAGCGACGGGCCATGATAAAGCTCGAGCGCCCGGACCTGGTCGTCAAGAGCCGGAACTTCCAGCGGAAAATCAAACGCTGAGCTGACCATCGAACGGACTGTGGATTCGCTGACTTCATCCCCGATCAGGTGATTGATGATGGCTACACTTCGCGGCACAAACGATTCCTGCAGCAAGCCGGGCACATCGGGCAGCGTGTCAAAGCTCTGCGGGAAGAACAATCCCTGGTCACTTCCCAGGCCCTGCAAAACAGCCTGTTTGAAACTGACCTGCTCGGATGGGTGCTTGATGTTGATGAGATTCACGAAAACAAGTCTCCTAATCGATACTACGGGCGCCGCCAGGGTCCGCCCGGCAAATATGCACGAACCCCTGATCGTTCTTTTTGTAGTGCCTGTCCATCCAGGCCGCGGTGTTTTCTGCGACCTTATGGTCATCCGCCAGCGCAAAAATAGTGGGGCCGGAGCCGGAGATCCCAACGGCGAGCGCACCCATTTCTGACAAGACTGATTTCGCCTCGTCAAACCCGGGCAATAAGGTTCTCCGGTATGGCTCGGCAATCAGGTCAACCAGGCACGCCGCGGCCCGTTGTGCATTGCCTGCGTGCAGGACATGAACGAATTCAGCAAACTGGGCGCCGTGGTGAACGGCGACTTTTCTTGGCAGTACATCGGGTAACACGGCGCGGGCTTCGCGGGTGTTCAGTTGCGTCCCGGGCCAGCAAACCACCGCTCGCCAGGCACCGGGCCAGGGCAGGGCATACTCAAGCAGGTCACCTGGCGGGCACAACCGCAAGCCACCATGCAGGCAGGGCGCAATGTTATCGAGGTGGATCTCCCCGCTGATGCCGCCTTCCTTCTCAGCCATCAGGCGAAAAAGGTCTTTTGCGCCAAGCAGGTAGTCGTACCAGCGGTTCAGGGCCTCGAGTGCGGCGACGATGGAGCTGGCACTCGAGCCCAGCCCACTGCCAATCGGCAAACGCTTGCTGAGCAGCACCTTCGACGGCTGAATCCGGGTGCCGGCTTCTTCGGCGGCTGCCTGGTAAGCACGGCAGCAGGAAATAACCACGTTTTCTTCCTGATCGGGGGGCAGAGCGCCGGCGAATGGCCCAGCCAGCTCAAGCTGCCAGTCACTGGCATCTTCTTGTGCGGTGAATGACTGCAGTTGAACCACGTCACCTAACAGGGTGCCGTCCATGGGGGCCAACGCCAGACCAAGGGCATCAAAACCGACCGACACATTGCCGATGGAAGCGGGTGCGTAAACAGACAGGGGCTTATTCATCAGTTATCCAACGGGCGCCATACGGTTCTCAAAAGGTCGCCAAAGACTCCGGCGGCAGTCACCGCAGCGCCCGCACCGTACCCGCGTAAAACCATCGGGATTGGCTGATAGTAGCGCGTGTGGATGACAAGTGCGTTTTCACCATCGCGGACTGCGCCCAGCGGTTTACTCACCGGCACCTCTTCGATTGAAACACGGCATTTGCCTTCTTCCAGGCGGGCCACGTAGCGTAAGACGCTTTCGTTTGCTGCCGCCTGTGCAATACGTCCTGAGAATGAGGCGTCCAATGACTGCAAGGTGTCGATCAACTCCGAGCGCTCCACATGCCCGACCACATCCATCGGCACAACCGGCTCAACATCAATGTCACCGAGGTCCAGTTTCAAACCAACCTCGCGGGCAATAATCAGCAGCTTCCGGGCCACGTCCATGCCGGACAGGTCATCACGCGGATCCGGTTCGGTGAAACCGAGCTCCATCGCTTTGGCCACCGCTTCAGAAAGCGGGATGCCGTCTTCCAGCAGGCCAAAAATCATTGACAGAGAACCGGACAGAATTCCTTCGAAGGTTTTCAGCGTGTCACCTGACCGAATCAGGCCCTGCAGTGTATCGATGAAAGGCAGGCCGGCGGCCACGTTGGTTTCGTACAGGAACTTGCGGAAATTGCGGGTGGCCGCGTGGCGCATTTCCTCGTAATACTCGTAAGAGGAGGTGTTGGCTTTCTTGTTGGCAGCAACGATATTGAATCCGCTGTCCAGCAGACGGGCGTATTCAAGCGCCAGTTTCTCATCGGTGGTGCAATCAACGATCGCCGGGCTGAGCAAGCCGAGTTTTTTACGGATGCCAATTACATCCTCCAGCGTCCAGGGCCTGCCGTTTTCAGCAAGGTCTTCGCGCCAGCGGGAAAGATCGATCACATCATCGGCAACCAGCAGTTTCTCGCTGTTGGCGATCGCACGTACCCGCAGGTCCACATGGTGCTCGGCCAGGCTCTTGGCCTGGCGCTGGAACTGGTCGAGCAATTCCGCACCGACATTGCCGCAACCCAGCAGAACGACATCGATATGGGTAGAACGGCTAAAAAATGCGGTGTGACAGGCCCGTGTGGCCGGTTGCGCATCATCACCCTGCACCACCACGGCAATTGCACATTCTGTAGAGCCCTGGGCGATCACTTCCACGTTAACGCCGGCAGATGAAATTGCGGTCAGGAAGCGGGCGGCAATACCCCGGTAGTGCTTCATGCCTTCACCGACCAGCGAAACAACGGCCCGGTCACTTTGCACCCCAATCTCCTCGATCAGGCCATGCAGTCGTTCAAAATGAAATTCTTCTTCCAACGCCTTGCGCGCCTTAATCTCATCCGTCTTGCGGACGCACAGCGTGATGCTGTATTCCGAGGATGACTGCACGATCAGCAGGATCGAGATGGATTCACTGGCCAGCGCATCCATGACGCGCCGCGCGATCCCCACCCTGCCCCGCAAGCCGCCGCCCTGCAAGGTGATCGAGGAAACATCCTGCAAATGTGAAATGCCGCGAACCACGTGTGCCCTTTTGGCCTCGCTGTGTACCAGCGTCCCGGGCTTGGACGGGTCATAGGTATTGCGAACCTCACAGGGAATATTGTTGCTGGCCAGTGGCGCTAAGGCCTTTGCTGAAATCACCTTGGCGCCAAAGTAGGTCAGCTCCATGGCCTCGTCGTAGCTCACTTCATCCAGGCAACGGGCATTTGTGACGATGCGGGGATCGGCTGTGAAAAAGCCATCAACGTCTTTCCAGATCTGGCAAAGTCCCGCTTTTACAGCGGCCGCAATCGCGGCTGCCGAATAGTCAGTACCATTACGGCCGAGCAACTGGATATCACCTTTGGCATTACGGCCATAAAAACCGGGCAACACCATGACCTGGCTGTCAGCTTTGAGTCGGGCCTTTAACAAAGGTGCAGCGGCCTCGCTGTCGACCAGCGAGTCCAGCCAGCTTTCGTTCGCAAGCGGAAGCACATCGGTATCGGACCATTGCGCGATAAAGCCCTGGTGGTTCAGCAGATCAACCATCAGTCGACTGCTGAAACCTTCACCACTGGCCAGGATACGGGCACGGGTTTCATCCGGGCACTGACCCAACAGCCTGATGCCTTCAACGCGACGCACCAGGATGGCGTGTTGCTCTTCAAGAAACGCACTGCCCAAAGGGGTTTCAACGCCCTGCCCGGTCAGATCTTCAATGATGGACCGTTCGCGGGCAATGGCTTCTTCGAGGTGCTCCGCGCCACTTGCACCCTCGACCGCGGTGTCGATTGCCGCCAGTAACAGATCCGTTACACCCTTAACGGCAGACAGTACAACGATAACCTGGTAATCATCCGTATAGCGCCCAATCACCGTGGCGCTGGCTTCAAAACCCGCCAGGTCGGCCAGTGAAGTGCCACCAAATTTCTGGACCAGTAATTTCTTGCTCATATCAATATGCATCCTGGTGCACGGCACGCATGGCGCGGCCGGACGGGTCGTTCAGTTCCTGTAGTTCCTTATCCCAAAGGACCGCCTCGGGCGTACTGCAGGCGACGGTCGGCCCACCCGGAACAGTCTGTGCCGCAGAGGCCAGCGGAAAATGCTGTTCAAATATACTGCGGAACCAGTAGGCCTCCTTGGAGACCGGTGTATTAAAGGGAAAGCGGCCTTCGGCCCGGGCCATCTCGGCATCGCTGACCTGCTCGTTGGTAAAATCTTTGACCCCGTCAATCCAGCCATAGCCTACGCCATCGGAAAACTGTTCTTTCTGCCGCCAGGCAATCGACTCGGGCAGCATGTCGCTGAAAGCTTCGCGCAGAATCTGCTTCTCGATCCGTCCCTGCGTAATCATCTTGTCAGCCGGGTTGATGCTCATGGCCACATCCAGAAAATCCTTGTCGAGGAACGGCACGCGTGCCTCAACACCCCAGGCAGACATGGACTTGTTGGCGCGCAGGCAATCGTAACTGTGCAGGCGCGACAGTTTACGTACTGTTTCTTCGTGAAAAGCCTGCGCGTTCGGCGCCTTGTGGAAATACAGGTAGCCGCCGAATATTTCGTCCGCACCCTCACCTGACAGCACCATTTTGATACCCATCGCCCGAATCTTACGTGCGAGCAGGAACATCGGCGTGGCCGCTCGTATGGTGGTCACATCGTAGGTTTCCAGGTGGTAGATGACCTCTTCCAGCGCGTCCAGGCCTTCCTGGATGGTGAAGATGAAACCGTGATGAATTGTGCCAATGTGGTCAGCCGCCTTTTGCGCGGCCAGCAGGTCGGGTGAGCCTTCCAGCCCGACCGCAAACGAATGCAACCGAGGCCACCAGGCCGGGCTTTCTTCGTGGTCTTCAACCCGCATGGCAGCGTGTTTAGCCGCCAGCGCAGCCGTAATCGAGGAGTCCAGGCCGCCGGAAAGCAATACACCATAAGGCACATCGGTCATCAGGTGGCTGACCACCGCGTCTTCCAGCGCGTCGTGTAAGGCCGCTTTGTCCGTCACCACGTCTTTTACGTTTTCGTATTCGCTCCATTCGCGGTGGTACCACTTCTGCGGCACATCCTGGCCGGAGCACCAGACGTGTCCCGGCGGGAATTCATGCACCTGGTTGCAGACGTCCATCAGCGCTTTCATTTCAGAAGCAACAAACAACTGTCCGTGGGCGTCGTGCCCGTAGTACAGCGGGATGATGCCGACCGGATCACGAGCCATCATCCAGAAGTCTTTATCCTCGTCGTACAGGCAAAACGCGTACATGCCGCTCAGCTCTTCGAGGAAATCCGTACCTTTTTCCAGGTACAGCGGCAATATCACTTCGCAGTCGGACTGCGTGCGAAAAGGGTAACGGCCTTCAAATTGCGCGCGGATCTCCTGATGATTGTAGATCTCACCATTGACGGCCAGTGCCTGCCTGCCGGAATCACTCAATATGGGCTGTGAACCGGTGTTGACGTCGACTATCGACAGTCGTTCATGCGCGAGAACAGCGTTATCAGCTGCGTATATCCCGCTCCAGTCCGGTCCACGGTGACGCATCAGGCGCGACTGCCGCAGGGCCAGTTTACGAACGGTTTTCAGATCCTGGCGTAATTCCAATACGCCGAAAATAGAGCACATGAAAGAGCCTCTTTTTTACATCAGCCACGGCCTCATGAAAAGCATGAAGCCAAACAGTTAATACTAAGGGCTAAGTGCTTATGAGCCAAGCACTATGGGCTTTATTTCATGCCTTTTTGCAATTCGACCAGGGCATCACTGCCCGGGTTCAGGCGGGAGAATTCAATGTCACGCAAAGGCGTGGCCACGGTCCGGCACTGGGTGTGCATATCGGTCACGTTCTGGTCGATATACAGCAGGCCGGTGGCAATCTCACCCCGGCTACGGTGCTGCTCGAGATAACCCAGGGCATTATTGCGCCTCGTCGGGTCATAATCCGGATCCACCTTCTTCAGCAGGATAGTAGAACCGTCGTGCAAACGGACCGGGTGTGTATCGCCCGCGTAGTAGCTGGCTTTGATCTCGGCCCGCGGTGGAACCAGGTCGACCTCCGTTGCGCGGTGCTTGTGTTCACGCGTGTACGCATAGCTCTTGGTGGAACCCACATGGTCGTTAAATGTGACGCAGGGAGAAATCACGTCCAGCACGGCACAGCCCGGATGGGCGATGGCTGCCTTGATCAAAGGTACCAGCTGTTCGCGGTCACCAGAAAAACTACGTCCAACAAAACTGGCGCCCATGGAAATCGCGGTCGCCACGGCATTGATGTTCTGCATCTGGTTGACTTCGCCTTTCTTGGCCGTGCTGCCGGCATCCGCGGAGGCAGAAAACTGGCCCTTTGTCAGGCCATAGACACCATTGTTCTCAATCAGGTAAAGCATGTTCACGTTGCGTCGGATGACATGACCGAACTGGCCAAACCCGATCGACAAGGAGTCGCCATCGCCCGACACACCGATTCCAATCAGATCCCGGTTAGCAGCCAGCGCCCCGGTCGCAATCGAAGGCATGCGGCCATGGACCGAGTTGAAGCCGTGGGCGCCGTGGACAAAATAGGCCGGCGTTTTCGACGAGCAGCCGATTCCTGACATTTTAATCAACTGCTCAGGTGCGATGGCCAATTCGAACAAAGCCTGCACCAGGGCCGCGGTAATTGAATCGTGGCCGCAGCCCGCACACAGCGTGGAAAGGGAACCCTCATAGTCCCGCAAAGTCAGGCCAATGTCGTTTTTTTTCTGGCCCGGTAGTTCAATTTTCGGCCTGGCGTAGGTCATGCTGCTGCTTCCTTTTCCAGGTGGTCAGCGACACCCTGTACCACGCACTCAGCGGGTATCGGCATGCCGTTGTAGTGCAGAACGGACACCAGTCGATTAGCAATGTCATTGGCTTGCAGAATCAACAGGGACTTCATCTGGGCGTCGCGATTCTGCTCTACGACAAAATTTGTATCGTGGGAGCGCAGGAACTCTTCAACTTCCCGGCTGAACGGAAACGCCCTGATGCGCATGTAATCGGCGTGAATACCCTGCTCGGCCAGGCGATCACGAGCTTCGATCACCGCTCCGTCTGAACTGCCAAAAGCGACGATTCCCAGCTTGGTCTTGGTACCGGCCTTGCTTACAACCGCATCGGGGACCATTGTTTTAGCCGTTTCCCATTTCACCAGCAGGCGATCCATCACGTCCTGGTATTCGTCCGAATCCTCGGTATATCCGCCGTAACGGTTATGGCCGGAGCCACGAACAAAATAAGCGCCCTTAGGATCCTGTCCGGGTAAAGTGCGATAAGGGACTCCATCGCCGTCTACATCGAGGTAGCGGGAGAAACGTTCCATTTTGGCCAATTCCTCAGGCCCCAGCACCTTGCCGCGATCAGGCTGGTAATTGTCGTCCCAGCTTAGCTCCGGGATCATCCAGTCATTCATTCCGATGTCCAGGTCCGACAACATGAAGACCGGGGTTTGCAAGCGCTCGGCCAGGTCAAACGCAGTGATGGCCATCTGGAAACACTCATGTGGATTGGACGGAAACAACAGTGGATGCTTGGTATCCCCGTGTGATGCATAAGCGCACAGCATTACGTCGCATTGCTGGGTGCGGGTCGGCATGCCGGTAGACGGCCCAACCCGCTGTACGTCGATAAACACCGAGGGAATTTCAGCGTAATAGGCAAAACCAATAAATTCACTCATCAGGGAGATGCCCGGGCCCGATGTAGGTGTAAATGCACGCGCACCCACCCAGTTGGCGCCTAATACCATGCCGGCTGCCGCCAGTTCGTCCTCGGCCTGGATGATGCAATAGTCTTTTTCGCCGGTTTCATGATTCATCCGAAACCTCTCGCAATACATCGTGAAACTATCCATTACCCCGGTGGACGGGGTAATCGGATACCAGGCGCCCACCGTGGCACCGGCGTACAGGCAACCCAGCCCGGTGGCTTCGTTGCCGGTAATCATGATATTGCCGCTGTTGTCGCCCATCGCTTCGGCGCGTGAAGGTAACGGGCAGGTGAAATTTTCTTTCGCGTAGTTGAAACCCAGCATGATGGACTTGAGGTTGCTCTCAACCACCTTGGGCTTGCTGGCGAATGTTTCTTCCAGCAGTGTTTTGATGACATTGAGGTCAATATCCATCAGTGCAGCGAGAACGCCCACGTAGGCCACGTTTTTCATCAGGATGCGGAGACGCGCGACGCTGAAGGCCTCGTTGCACAGCTTGGACAACGGTACACCCAGCACCGTGATGTCGGTGCGATGCATTGTGCTCTCGCGCGGCCAGGTGGAATCATAAATCAGGATGCCGCCCGGACTCACCTCTTCTAGGTCTTTCTGGTAGGTCTGAACGTTCATCGCCACCATCACATCGACCCTTCCTGAGGCCGACATATAGCCATCCCGGTTGGCCCGGATTTCATACCAGGTAGGCAGGCCCTGAATATTGGATGGAAACAGGTTTTTACCCGTGACCGGGATTCCCATCCGAAACAGGGCTTTCATCAACAGTCCGTTGGCACTGGCAGAGCCCGTGCCGTTGACCGTGGCTATTTTCAGGACAAAGTCGTTTACCCGGCTTTGCTTTTCTGGCATGAGCGCTCACCACTATCGTTACCGCCGGGATAATCCGCGGCCTTTGGAAACTCGAGAAAGGATTTCTGCATATCCCAGGCCGCGGTCGGGCAGCGCTCGGCACACAGTCCACAATGGATACAGAAGTTTTCGTCCTTGACCATGACCCGCGAGGTCTGTTTCAACTCATCGGATACAAACAGCGGCTGGTCATATTCCAGAACCGGCGCCTTGAGTCGTTTAACCAGATCATCTTCATCACCGTTCGAAACAATGGTCAGGCACTGGGTCGGGCAGATATCGAGACAGGCATCGCATTCAATACAAAGCGAGTCGAAAAAAACGGTCTGAATATCGCAATTGAGACAGCGCTCAACTTCCTTGATCGTCTGCTCAACATCAAAACCCAACTCAACTTCCTTTGCCAGGTCGGCGAATCGGGCTTCGAGCGGCACATGCATCATCTTGCGCCGCGCTGCCGGATCAAAACTGCTGGAGTAGCTCCATTCGTGCATTCCCATCTTGCGGCTTTGCAGGTTGAGTAAGTCTGGCAAACGCTCGGTGAGTGGGTCGCCCTGGCAATGGCGGTGGATGGAAACGGCGGCCTGGTGTGCGTGCTCGACCGCCCAGATGATGTTCTTGGGGCCAAACGCGGAATCACCACCAAAGAAAATGCCCGGCCGGGTCGATTCATGGGTCACTTCATTAACCATCGGCTCTTCCCAGGGATTGAACTCTATCCCAAGGTCCCGTTCGATCCAGGGGAAGGAATTCTCCTGTCCAATAGCCAGCACAACATCATCACAGGGAATGAAAATCTCACCGGTCACATCCTGATCCTGAATGCGTCCGTCTTCAATGACGTATTCCATCATTTCAAAGGTCATGCCCATGAGCTTGCCGTCTTCGACCACAAATTCTTTCGGCGAATGATTAACGACAATCTCGACGTTCTCTTCTTCGGCGTCTTCGAGTTCCCAGACTGAAGCCTTGAAAAACTCCCGGGGTTTACGGGCCATCACCTTGACGTCTTTCGCGCCCAGACGTAGCGATGTGCGGCAACAATCCATGGCGGTATTGCCGACACCAATGATCAGCACCCGTTTGCCAATGGCATCGATATGGTCAAAAGCCACCGACTCTAGCCAGTCGATGCCGATATGTATGTTTTTCGTGTCGTAACGACCGGGTAGTTTGAGTTCTTTGCCGCGAGGTGCACCACTGCCGACAAATACAGCATCGTAACCTTCTTCCAGCAAAGCACTCATGCTTTCAACACGGTGGTTGTAGTGAATCTCCGCGCCCATGCCGAGGATGTAGTCGATTTCCTCGTCCAGTACTTTGGGCGGCAGGCGGAAAGCCGGAATGTTGTAACGCATTAAACCGCCAGCCACTTTTTGTGCTTCAAACAGCGTGCACTCGTAACCCAGAGGCAACAGATCATTGGCCACCGCCAGGGATGCGGGACCCGCACCAACCAGTGCGATTTTCTTACCGTTTTTCTGTTCGGGTGCGGTTGGCAGACGATCGGTAATGTCACCCCGGTGATCCGCTGCAACCCGTTTCAGCCGACAGATGGCGACGGGTTTTTCATCCATCCTTCCGCGCCGGCAGGCCGGTTCACAGGGCCTGTCGCAAACACGACCCAGGATGCCGGGGAAGATGTTGCTTTCACGGTTGACCATGTAAGCATCGTCAAAGCGCCCCTGGGCGATCAGGCGAATGTACTCGGGAACATCGGTATGTGCAGGACAGCCCCATTGGCAGTCCACAACCTTGTGGAAATAATCCGGATTAGAAGTGTCAGTGCGTTTCATATCATCGCTGTACGCGGTTTGGCGCCAGCATAACTGTTTTGCGCCAGTTGCGCATCATGCTTTTGTCGCATTGTTTCCTGTCTCCAATTAATGTGATCCCACCACCGCCGCTATAACAGCTTATCGAGTGCCTCGATCAGGCGGGAAACTTCATCCGGCGAGGTATAGTGCACAAAGGAAGCGCGCAGCACCCCGTCGTCCGTATCAATACCCAGCGCTTCAATCAGGCGGAAGGCGTAGAAATGCCCAACCCCCACACCCAGACCCTGGTCCGCGAGTTGTTTAGCCAGGCTTGCCGAGCTGTGCCCATCCGCAGTAAACGCTACCGTGGGGGCCCGGCCAGCGGTCCTCGTTTTTCCGATCAGGCGAACCCCGGAGTGCCCGGATAAAAAGTCGAGGAAAGGTTGCAGCAACGCCTCCTCATGTTCCCTGAACATGTCCCGGACAGCCGCAGCCTGGTGGCAGATGGGCGCTTCGCCGGAATGGTGGTGGCTATAAAGTGATTCCATGTAATCCATGACACCGTTAACCGTTGCCACCTGGGCATGGTCCGGTCCGGCCGGGGTGAACCGCGCTGCCGGACTGAGCGCATTGAAGAAGTGTCCCTGGTAGGGCAGCTCCTCGTTTAACTTTCGACTGATGTACATGGCGCCGAGGTGGGGCCCGTAAACCTTGTACAGCGAGAACAGGTAAATATCCGCACCCAGCGATGAAATGTCGGGCATGCCATGCGGGCAGAACGACACCCCGTCGACAATGGCCCAGGCCCCGGCCTGGTGGATCAGGTCAGTGATTTCCCGCACCGGGTTGATGCTGCCCACGACATTGGAACAATGGGTGAATGCAACCGCGCGGGTCCGGGAGCTGAATAATGCTTCCAGGTCGATCGGGTGAAGCTCGGCTGTTTCCGGATCAACTTTCCATTCTTTCACGACAATGCCATCGTCTTCCAGACGGCTCCAGACACCCACGTTGGCTTCGTGGTCCTGGTTGGTAACAATCACTTCATCGCCCGGGTCCAGTTCCTGTCGCAGAGCTTGTGCGATCACGTAGGTGTTTTGTGATGTAGACGGGCCAAAATGAAGTTCATCGGCCCCAATATTCAACCAGGCTGCCATGCGCTGCTTTGCAGCATCCATTTCCTCGCCACCGGTACGCGAAGGCTGAAAATCATAATAGGGCTGCACCTTGGTCTGGCGGTAAAAACGGTCCAGCCATTCAATCGTCTGGCGACAGGCATAGGAGCCCCCCGCGTTCTCAAAGTGCGCAAAGTTTGCCAGTGAGGGCTCGCTGAAGGCAGGAAAAGAAGAACGAACAAAGTCCAGGTCAAGGGCAGCCATACGGAGTCCAGATATTTAGGTAAGAAGGAAAATCAGTATAGCAACTCATCTTCCAATAAATCAGCGGTTATTTCGTCAATTCGATTAACCCCCATCAGGGCCATCGCGACCCTGATTTCCTCCTGAAACACGCCAAGCAGGTCGACTATTCCTTTTTCACCGGCTGCCGCGGCGGCAAAGACCCACGGCCGGCCGATCAGCACGCCGTTGGCGCCCAGCGCGACGGCCTTGACGACATCGATGCCATTGCGCACACCGCCATCCATCAGCACTTCAACCTGTCCACCAACCGCCTGGACCACTTCGGGCAGTTTCCCGATGCCCGACGATACACAATCGAGTTGCCGTCCGCCGTGATTGGAAACCACCACACCGTCCGCTCCTGCATCTACCGCAAAACCCGCATCCTCGGCGCTAAGTACTCCCTTGATCAGGAGTTTTCCTTTCCATATTTTTCGCAACCACGCGATATCCTTCCAGGTCACGGTCGGATCAAACTGCGAGGCGATAAAGGACTTGAGCGTCACCAGGTCTACCGGTTCCTTCATGATACCGGTGAGGTTCCCAAAATCGTGCGGCTTACCCTTGATTCCAACATCAAAGAGCCAGCGCGGCCTGGTCGCCAGCTGTCGGAACTTGGCCAGCCGGGAACGTAATCCGTCAGTGATCATGCCATTACGCCAATCCCGGTGCCGCATGCCGGTAACCGCAAGGTCAACCGTGAAAATCAGCGTATCGCAACCGGTTCCGGCAACGCGCTCCAGTATTCGCTCGACGATGGAGCGGTCGTGCAACATATAAAGCTGAAACCAGCAGGGTTCACCAACGGCGTCTTTGATTTCTTCCATGGAGCAAATGCCGACGGTCGAAGCCGTAAAGGGAATCCCGGTCTTTTGCGCTGCGCGGGCGCCCTGCACCTCGCCCCTTCGTGCCATCAATCCCGCCATTCCAATGGGTGCCATTACAACAGGCATGTTGAAACGGCGGCCACATATCTCCGTGCTGGTATCAATGTCACCTACATCCCGCATGACCCGCTGCTTCAGCCGGTAGCGCGAAAAATCCGCCGTGTTGGCTGCCATGGTGACTTCTTCGTTGGCGCCGCCATCGATGTAATCGAATAAAAACCTCGGCAGGCGCTTTTCAGCGCGACGGCGATAATCGAGCGATGTGACTGGCTGAATGTCGTATTTGGCCATGTGATTGCCGCTGCTGAATGAATTCTGAGACTGCCATAAGCAGCCCATTTTCACCAGTACTGCTTGCGCGTTGTGTTCAGATCACTATTACAAAAATATAGTGATAGTTCAGCAGGTTCGTGTTTGCTAGACTAATCGACCACGTAAATCATTAGCAATCAAAGGGATATCTCCATGACACGGATAGTGCGAATCCTGATATTGAGCTGCCTGCTTCCGATGGCAGCAAATGGCGAAGAAAGAACGCCCACGACGCCTTACTCCCCGCATGCAGGCCGCGATTACCCGAGCAACGTTTACTGGGGTGAAACCCACATTCACTCGGCCCTATCCGCCGATGCCGGCGGTGGTGGCACCAGCCTGATGCCGCGTGACCTGTACCGCTTCGCCCGGGGCGAGGAAATTCAATCCAATTCCGGCCAGCCGGTCAAATTGCGCAGGCCCTACGATTTCTTTGGGGTGACTGAACATACCGATGGTATGGGCGTAATCACCGACATCCTGAAAGGTGCCCCCAACATCATGGCCGATGAGCAGGGCAAGCGCTTTCACGAGGCCTTTTCCAAGGGTGGCGAGGACGCGCAGCAGGCTTCCTATAAATTAATCGAGCTGTTCGGCCAGGGCAAGCTATCACCTGTGCTGAATTACCAGCCGGGTAACCCGGGTTATGCAGCCACCTGGAAAACACTGGTTCAGACGGCCGAAGAATACAATGAACCCCACCGATTCACCGCGCTGATCGCCTATGAATGGACCTCTCTGGTGGCTGGTAACAATCTTCATCGCAACGTGTTTTTTCGTGATGGACCGGAACGGGCCATGCAGGTTCTGCCTTTTACAATGACACCACCATACGGCAGCCCAAATCCGCGTGACCTGTGGAAATGGCTGCAGGATTACGAAGACAAAACCGGCGGGCGTGTCCTGGCCATCCCGCACAATGGCAACCTGTCCAATGGCATTATTTTCCCACTGCAGGATGACTTCGACAACGGAGCAGCATTCGACCTTGCCTACACCCAAACCCGCGAAAAGTGGGAACGACTGTACGAAATCGGTCAGACCAAGGGCGACAGCGAAACACACCCGTTACTTTCGCCGAACGATGAATTCGCCGACTACGAGACCTGGGATTTTGGCAACCTCGACCTGACTGCGAAAAAGACCCCCGATATGCTGCCGGGTGAGTATGCCCGGTCGGCCCTGTTGCGTGGGCTGCAGCTGAATGCCAAAACCGGCGCGAACCCATTTAAGTTTGGTTTCGTCGGGGGGTCCGATATTCACACCGGCTTGTCGACCAATGACGACGATAACTTCTTTGGCGCGTTCGCCTACCAGGAGCCCTCTGCTGACCGTGCCATGAAGCAGGCCAAGCAGAGCGAAGAACTGGGTGTCGGCTACAAGACCTGGTTCTATGCTTCCCCGGGACCAACCGCCGTATGGGCACGGGAAAACACCCGTGCGGCCATCTGGGATGCCATGGAACGGCGCGAAGTCTATGCCACCAGCGGCCCGCGTATCCGGGTGCGGTTTTTCGGCGGCTGGGATTTCAACCAGCGAGACATAGAACACCGTGACATCGCAGACGCTGGTTATGGTCGGGGCGTACCGATGGGCTCAGACCTGACGGCCGGCCCCCCGGGCGCAGCCCCAACCTTCATGGTGCAGGCGTTACGTGACCCCGAGGGCGCAAATCTCGACCGGGTGCAAATCATCAAGGGCTGGCTGGACGCCGACGGCAAGCAGCATGAGCAAGTTTACGACGTGGCCTGGTCCGGCAACCGCAAGGCCGGTGATGACGGCAAGTTGCCGCCGGTCGGCGATACCGTGGATCTCAGCATTCCCACCTGGAGCAACACGATTGGCGCAGCTCAGCTCAGCACGGCCTGGACCGACCCGAACTTCAATCCGGATTTACAGGCCTTCTATTATGCCCGCGTGATCGAAATTCCAACGCCACGCTGGACAGCCTATGACCGCGCCCGTTACGACATTGAACTGGCGAAAGAGGTGCCGCTGAAAACGCAGGAGCGAGCCTATACCTCACCGATCTGGTACACCCCTTGAAACAACTTGCTCTGCTTATCCTGTTATTGGCCCTGGCCGGCAAAGCCTGTGCACAGGGAGACGGGCCGCGGGTATTCCTGCCAGCACCGACCGGAATCAACCCGCTCTCGCTGACCTATATGAACATGGATTCCAATTTCAACTTTGCCGGCAATATCCTGATCCCGAACGGCGGAGTCAGCGCCAATATCTGGGCCCTCAATTACAATCGCTTCTTCAGCCTGGGTGGGCGACTGGCAGAAATCTGGGTCACCGGGATCGGCGGCACCGTGGATGGCTTTGTCGACACCCCGCAAAGAATTGGCCTTGACGCAAATGCCTCGGGCATTGGGGACCCTTATCTCGCGATGCGGGTCGGGTTGATCGGTGCTCCCGCACTTAAACCGGCAGACTTCGCTCAACATAAGCACGGCTTTGCGATGTATGCACTGGCAGGCATTTCACTACCCTGGGGGGAGTACAATCAGTCCCGTCCACTGAATATTGGTACTAATCGCTGGGCTTTACGCCTCGGTCTCCCGATGACGGTCCCATTTGGGGACCAGGGTGCCACCTGGCTGGAGGTTCACCCCCAGGTCTACCTGTTCGGTGATAACGACGAACCGTTCCGTACCGACCAGCGTGAGCAGAACGCCCTGTATCTCGTTGAAGGCCATCTCTCGCAAAACTTTACCCGCAAATTCTGGGCCAGCCTCGACCTGCGTTACCAGAACGGCGGAGAAACCACGACCGACGGCATTAACGATGACAACAAAATGAACCAGTGGGGCGGTGGCAGCTCGGTCGGTTACACTTTTTCCACGGCCTGGTCCGGCTTCATCAGCTACGGCTGGATTTTTGGCGGCAGTGCTGCTAATGGCAAGTTGTGGCGGGCACGCCTGATTTTTGTTTTCTGAACGGAGATTCTATCCATGAGTTCGACCATCAAAGTACTGGCCCTTTCTCTCGTTACTGCGCTGGGATTAGCTGCCTGCAAACAGAAATCGTCACCGGTGGAAGTTCCAGAGTCAAAAACCGCACCGACCGTCGCAGAAGCAGTTCCAGCTTCAACTCCAACTCCAGCTCAAGAAATTAAAAACAACCCCTTGCGCGACGCCTACTTCGGCGAAACGCATATGCATACCGCTTATTCACTGGATGCCTACATCGGAGGCGCCCGCTTAAAGCCGGCCGACGCCTACCGCTTTGCCCGGGGTGAAGCAGTCACGGTGGATGGTATGCCTCACCAGAGAAAGCGCCCTCTCGATTTCGTCTCGGTCAGTGATCACGCTGAATACATCGGTGAGATGTATACGGCCATGACCGAAGGTGCGCCTGGATACGACCAGGACCTGCTGGAGCAACTGAGAAACCTGCAGACGCTCGAAGAAAAACAACAATGGTTTGCCAAATACGTGGTGGAGAACAACCGCGGCGACAACCCGTCTCATCCGCCTTTTTACATGGGACCGGACAGCACACGTTCAGCCTGGCAATTGATGATCGATGCGGCAGAAAAACACAACGAGCCAGGCGTGTTTACCGCCCTGATCGGGTTTGAGTGGAGCGGTGCGCCCAATGGCGGCAACCTGCACCGTAACGTGATTTATCGCGATGCCCATGTGCCGGATATGCCGGTCAGCTCCTATGAAATGCGACGCGAGGATCAGCTGTGGGGATGGATGGCGGAGCATGAAGCCCGGGGTATAAAAGCACTCGCTATCCCGCATAACTCCAACGCCGGCAAATTAATGATGTTCCCGGACGTCGATGCCAACGGTGCTCCGATCAGTCTCCAATACGCGCAAACCCGGCAGCACTTCGAACCCCTGATAGAGATGATGCAAATCAAGGGTAACTCGGAGGTACACCGCAAGTTCTGGGCCGCCGACGAGTTCGCAGACTTTGAAAACGCCGATTCGATCCAGAAATACAGCGACCGCACTTTCCACAAGAGGGATTTTGTTCGCGAAGGCCTGAAGGTTGGATTGGCTTACCAGCAACAGCTGGGGGTAAACCCGTATAAATACGGCTTCATCGGCGGCACTGACAACCACAATGGAGTTCCTTCTGATGTGGCCGAAGACAGCTTCAACGGGGGTCACGGACCGGAAGATGGTAGCGTAGAGCGGCGTCGGGAGGCCGGTGTTGGTGGCTGGATTGATGGCAAGGACCTCAGCATCGGCTCGCTGGCCGGAGTCTGGGCAACAGAGAATTCACGCGCAGCCATCTGGGACGCAATGAAGCGCCGGGAAACCTTCGCTACCAGCGGACCTCGCATCCGTATTCGTATGTTTGGCGGCGTTGACCTTCCGGGCGAGCCCGCTGACGCCGGTGCCCTGGTCGAGCAGGGCTACGAACTGGGCGTACCGATGGGTAGCGACCTGGGCCCAACCGGCGCGGCGCCCACCTTTACTGTCTATGCCCTGAAAGACCCGGATGGAGCCAACCTGGATCGTATCCAGATCATCAAGGGCTGGGTGGATGCCAACGGTAAGTTGCTAGAAGAGGTGATTGACGTCGCCTGGTCGGGCGAGCGTCAACGGGGCCCGGACGGTAAGGTACCTGCGGTCGGCAATACGGTTGATCTCGCGAGCGCGTTGTATACCAATACCATCGGCACCAGAGAACTGATAGGCAGCTGGTACGATGAGAATTTCGACCCCCGGCAGCACGCTTTTTATTACGCACGTGTACTGGAAATACCTACCCCACGCTGGAGCACCTACGACGCGGTTCGCCATAAACTGCCGTTGCTCGAAGACGTACCGGCCACCATACAGGAACGCGCCTGGGGATCGCCCATCTGGTATCAGCCCTGAGTATTCGACTTTTCAGGCATTAATTCCGGCCAGTGTGATGTACTTGATCTCCACGTACTCATCCATGCCGTATTTGGATCCCTCGCGACCATTTCCGGACTCTTTCACACCGCCAAAAGGCGCGACTTCGGTGGAAAGGATGCCGTCGTTGACGCAGACCATGCCATATTCCAGGCCTTCGGCGACGCGAAATACCCGTCCCAGGTCTCGGGCATAAAAATAGGCGGCCAGACCATATTCAGTAGCATTGGCCGCCGCGACCACTTCGGCCTCTGTTGTGAATTTAAAGATCGGCGCCACCGGGCCAAAAATCTCTTCCGTGGCAAATGCCATGTCTTCGGTTACGCCACTGACCACGGTAGGCTGGTAAAACAAACCGCCCAGTTCATGCCGCGCACCACCTTCAATCACATCCGCACCTTTACTTTTTGCGTCAGATAACAACTGTTCGACCTTGTCTATCGCATCACTCGATATCATCGGACCAACGCTTACTCCGGCCTGCTCGCCCCGGCCCACTTTTAAATCACGCACCGCAGCCGTGAATTTCTCAACAAACTCGTCGTAGACGCCTTCCTGCACGTAAACGCGATTGGCACACACACAGGTCTGGCCGGCATTACGGTATTTGGAAATCACCGCGCCTTGCACAGCCGCATCGACATTCGCGTCATCAAAAACGATGAACGGGGCATTGCCACCCAACTCCATCGAAACTTTCTTGACCGTCGATGCACATTGGCGGATCAGGATTTTGCCCACTTCAGTTGAACCGGTGAACGAGAATTTTCGCACCAATGGGCTCTCGGTCAGCTCTTTACCGCAGCCACGCGAGTCCTTTGTGGTGATCACATTGAACACCCCGGCTGGCACACCCGCTTCTTCGGCCAGCACCGCCAGTGCCAACGCTGAAAGGGGGGTCTCGGAAGCTGGCTTGATCACCGTTGGGCAACCCGCCGCCAGGGCCGGGCCGGCCTTGCGGGTAATCATCGCGTTCGGGAAATTCCACGGTGTGATGGCCGCCACCACTCCAATGCCCTGCTTGATTGTGAGGATGCGCCGGTCGGGCAGGTGGGTAGGTATGACATCGCCATAGACCCGCTTGGCCTCTTCGGCGAACCACTCGATAAATGACGCACCGTACATAACTTCACCGGCAGATTCCGCCAGGGGCTTACCTTGCTCAGCGGTCATGATCGCTGCCAGGTCATCCTTGTTTTCCAGGATCAGGTTGTACCAGCGGCGCAATATGGCGGAGCGCTCTTTTGCAGTCTTGGCCCGCCACGCCGGCCAGGCCGCAGCAGCAGCTTCGATCGCGCTTCGGGTTGCGGCGACATCCAAATCCGGAACGGTCGCCACCAGGGAGCCATCCGCCGGATTGGTAACACTAAAGGTATCGCCATTGGCGGCGGAGACCCATTGGCCGTTGATGTAGGACTGCCCACGCAATAAAGCGGGGTTGTTCAGCTCCAGTGTGGTCATAAGTGTGTCAGGCATGATTGAGAACCCTGTTGTTGTGTCGAAGAAAAAACCTGCTTGCTTTCCTGCCTAAGCTGGTGGATTTCATATCATTAGTCAAGAAGGTAGGTAAAATGAGATTCTACGAAACTCGCGACGAATATTGGCGCTTATGAAAAACGACTGCAAACTGGATTTTGATGTTCTCCGCAGCCAGACCATCGGGGCTGACGCACCTGTGACCACCCCTTTCGGGGAGCGGCTCATGGTTTATGCCGATTACACCGCTTCCGGGCGTTGTCTTGACGTGGTGGAAAAATATCTGCAGAACGTACAACGTATTTACGCCAACACACATACAGAAGACGACATCAGCGGCCGCTCGATGACTCATCTGCTGGAAGAGGCGGAAAATTCGATAAAGCAATCGGTCAATGCCGGGCCCGATGGCCGGATTATCTGTGTCGGTAGCGGAGCGACCGGCGCCATCGATAAGCTACAGCAACTCATTGGCGTGGCGTTGCCGCCCGCCACCCGGCAGAACCTGTCTGCGATGCTGCGCGATTCACTCGGTGAAGAACTTGATGCCCGCTTTTCCGAACATCTGAAAAACCATCAGCCGGTGGTATTCGTGGGGCCCTACGAACATCACTCCAACGAGATTTCCTGGCGCGAGAACCTCACGACCGTGGTCGAAGTCGGCCTGGACGATGAAGGTGCTATTGATCTGCAACACCTGGAAAAGTTATTACAGGATCCAGCCTACCTGGGCCGTCAGCGCATTGGTTCGTTTTCTGCCGCCTCCAACGTAACCGGCATGATTACAGCCGTGCACGAAATCGCAGCTCTGCTTCACAAGCACGACGCCATGGCCTGTTTCGATTTTGCGGCCAGCGCACCCTACGTGGAAATCGACATGAACCCGGCGCCCGGCAAGTACGTTGGCGACGCTTCGATCGATGCAATTTTTGTCTCGCCGCACAAATTCCTCGGTGGCCCCGGCTCAAGTGGCGTACTGGTGTTCAACCAGCGAATTTATCGGCGCGATCTGCCGCCTAGTGTCAGCGCCGGTGGAACGGTCGACTACGTCGGCCCCACCAGCCAGGACTTTATCGAAAGCATCGAGGAACGCGAAAAGGCCGGAACACCCGGTGTACTGCAGATTCTCAAGGCCAGCATGGCGTTCCAGGTAAAAGACTATATTGGTGTAGAAGCCATTGAACAGCGCGAAAGCGAGTTACTCCAGCGTACTTTCGATCGCTGGCGGGCTAACCCCCGAATCGAGATTATGGGTAACCTGGATCCCAAACGACGCATCAGCATCGTATCGTTCAACCTGAAAGATCCGCGGGGTAAATACCTGCACCCGAAGTTCGTCACCACCTTGTTGAACGACCTTTTTGGGGTGCAATCACGCGCTGGCTGTTCCTGCGCCGGCCCCTATGGCCACCGCCTGCTGGATATTGGCTTTGAAAAGTCGGAGCAGTACCGCAAGTGGATCATGAAGGGATTCTCAGGCATCAAGCCCGGCTGGTGCCGGATCAGCCTGCATTACGCAATGGATGACATCGAGGCGGATTACATTCTCGACGCCATTGAGTTTGTGGCCGACCAGGGCTACCGCTTCCTGCCGCTGTATGACTTCGATATGGCCACCGGAGCATGGATGCACAAAGCCGATTGCGTTTGCCTGGAAGGTTTTTCACTGGAAGCGGCCCTGGATTGCAGCGGCTACCAGTCACGAGCCCTGAGCAAGGGCGAACGCAAGCACCTGTATGCCGCCTTCCTGGGGGATGCAAAGCAGAACGCCAGCGAGTTGGGCTCTGAACAGGCGCCCGAGGAGCACCAGGGAGATGCCGAGCTGGAAGAACTGAAGTTCTTCTCGGTTCCCGAATGCAGCGTCTGCTCTTAAACAGGCCGCACCGGGCCGGTATTGATCCGGCTCATGTCACCTTCGGCCAGGGCCAGTACTTTTGGGTCCATGACCCGGCGCCACAAGGGTGGAACATAGGACAGAAGGAACATTCCAAAGTAGCCGCTGGGTAGCTGAGGCACCTCATCGAAATGGCGCAGAGACTGGTAGCGGCGAGCCGCAAAGGCATGGTGATCCGAGTGCCTTTCCAGGTGGAAGGTCACCAGGTTGGAGGCGACATGATTGGCGTTCCAGGAATGTTGAGGCTGGCAACGCTCGTATCGGCCATCCGGTTGTTTCGCACGCAATAAGCCATAGTGCTCAATGTAGTTGGCACTGGTCAATTGCCACCAGGCAAAAGCCATCTGGATCAACAGAAACGGCAGGATCCCGGTTCCGAATACCAACACCAGGCTGCCATAAAGCAGCAAAGAAACAGCATACGACTGCAGGATTTCATTACGCCCATTCCATGGCCCGAACCCGAGGCGTCTCAAGCGCCGGCTTTCAAGACTCCACGCCCTGTGGATCCCGCCCGGAATCTCACGCAGAACAAACCGGTAAATACTTTCGCCAAAACGCGCACTGGCGCTGTCTTCCGGTGTTGCCACTTCGGCATGGTGTCCGGCATTGTGTTCGATCGAGAAATGCCCGTAAAACGGTACCGCCAGAACCAGTTTGGCGGCCAGGCGGTCGGTGGCTTCTTTTTTGTGCCCCAGCTCGTGCCCTGTGTTGATACCAAACCCACTGATTACACCGACTGTCAGGCTGATCGCCAGGTAGCCGGACCAGCCAGGCTCGTAGCTGGCCACAAACCAGGCGCCGGTCACCAGGATGATAAAGTGCAGTGGTACCGTAAAATGGTTCAGCAGTCGGTAATACCGGTCTTTCTCCAATTGCGGAACGACCTGCTCGGGAGGGTTATTGCGGTCATTGGGAAACAGGTAATCCAGCACCGGAATGAATAGATACAAAGCCAGCAGAGGTACCCACAGCGTCCATTCGCGGCCGCTCCAGTTCATCAACCCAATCGAAGCCAGCGGCACCAGCGGAAACAGCACCGACAACATCCACAGGTAGCGCTTCCTGTCGATGTAACTGATCAAACCAAGCCCAGGGTCGTCATAGGTATAGATTTTCATTGATCCATGATGGCCCCTACACCGACCGGGATACAGCGTATAGGTTGACAGTTTATGGTCATAAAGTGTCATATATATAAAATATGAGCTTTAAAGACCATTCCCGGCACTGGCGAATGCCCGCTGCTTATCTGAAAGTCTTTCTTCAACATGCTGCCTCAGAGCAGTTGAATGTCGAGGGCTTGCTGTCCGGAACCGGCGTGCAATATGACCAGATAATGCAAAGTGACGGTAGCGTCAGTTTCCTCGAAATGCGGCAGGTGCTGGCCAACGTAACCCGCACCCTGGGGCCGGGCTGGCACTTGTCGCTGGCGCAACGGCTGACCGTTGCATCACACGGCCCACTGGGCTTCGCTGCGGTGACGGCCCCCGATCTGCGCGCGGCTGTTGATGTCCTGCTGAGGTTTACCGGTATCCGCGGGCCGTTTCTCTGGCTGGCCGGAACCGTAGAAAATGACCGCTTCGTGATCCGCCTCTACGAAACAACCCAAATGGAAGAAGAGCGCCAGTCACTGGTAGAACTCGCTTTGCTGGCCATGCAGAATTTGCTCGAAAAGCCCCTGGGCCGTGAACTCAGCGATGCCCGCCTGACCCTCGCCTACCCCCAACCCGGTTACGTTGCACAACTTGAACACGCTTTTCACGCGCAGCTGGAATTCAGTGCCAGTGGCCACCAACTGAGCTTTCCTGCCAAACTGCTGGACGAACCCTGTGTATTGCATGATGAGGCCATGCACCGGTACTTGCTGATGCGCTGCGAAGAAGACTTGCGGGCCGTTTCAGGATTTCTGCCGGCTGAAATTGCGGTGCGCCAGGCCCTGCTGGCGCGACCGGACGAGCTGCCCAGCCTGAAAAGCATTGCTGCCGGACAGCATGTTTCACCACGCACACTGATCCGGAGACTAAAAAGAGGTGGAACTTCTTATAACGCGATACTGGAGGATGTCCGCAAGACACTCGCGGTCGATTATCTGTTGCGCTCAGACCTGAGCGTCAACCGAATCGGTTACCGACTGGGTTACCAGGACCCATCGAATTTCGGCCGGGCATTTCGCGGATGGTTCAGGGTGTCACCCGGCCGTTACCGGGTGGACCATCTGAAATCCTGAGTCACCCGCCAGGCGGGCTCCCATACTAGCCGCAGCCTTCGAAGCCTTCCGAGTCCATCTTCGCTTCATACGGACCCGCCACTTCGCTACCCGGAGTCAGGCCGGCTTTTACGCTGTCCCAGTCATCCGGCCTGATCTGAACCATCCATGATTCGTATGGATCAGCGTTGGCTGCGCTGGGGTTGGTCAGCAGTGCTTCGTTGACGCCAACTACTTCACCACCCGCTGCAGATTTTGCCGGGCCAACCCATTTGCCGGATTCAACCGTGGCGCAGGACCTGCCAGCACGAACTGACCGGCCGATTTTTTTCGGTGTGAAAGCAACCAGCTGACCAGCCATCGCCGTGGCAATTGACGTCATCCCGATCCGGACTGTGCCGTCACCTACTTCCGTGAACCATGTGTGGTTGTCTACGTCATACAGCACGTCATCTGGAAGGTTACATCCTCGAACGGTTGGCATAGTCAGGTTCTCCTGGATTAAAGATCTAATTTCTACTGGGCATTGCGCTTCGCGTCAACATTTTCCCGCAGGGGTTTTGACGCACAACAGAAATTGCCCAACTGTTCTGTTTCCATCTTGCCGCTGGTGAACAGATAGAGGTGGTTCGCCACCCATCCCATCATCTTTGCACGTTGAGCCGTTTCTGCGTGATCCGGGTCCAGCGTTAACAGGTTGTAATGATAGACCAGCTCCCGGCATGTTTCACGGCAGGCATTGAAACTGGGTTCCTTGTCTGCACCCTGGCGGTGTAAAGCGAGAAGGCGAAAACCTTCGCGCTGGTCCTGGGTCGGCACTTTATCTTTGGCTTTAACCCAGTGCTCCAGGGTTTCTTCGCCAAGAGAGAGCAGCTCTGCCGCATCTGCCGGTGCCGGTGGCTTGGCAATCAACTCGTCAAGACGCCGGCCAATGTCTTCCAGGCCTGTCATACCAGTCCCTTTTTCTTCACGAAATCGAAAGAATCCGAAACATTCTCGTGCAGGCCGACTTTCTTGGGCGTCAGACCCATGGCCATACCCAGCAACTGGGTGAAATAGATGATCTTCACATTGGTCTTGATACCCAGTGTTTTTTCCGCACGAATCTGGTGCATTTCCAGTCCGCTATGGCAGGTCGGGCACTCCGTGGCGATCACTTCGGCTCCGGCCGCCTCGGCTGTTTGCAGAATATTGCTGACCAGACGCGTTGAGGTATCACTGTCAGAAAGAGTATGTGCCCCACCACAGCAGGCCGTTTTCAATGGGAAATCCACATTCTCAGCACCGGCTGCTTCCAACAGGTCATCCATGAAATGGGGTTTGAAGGTAGACTCCGTTCCCGGCCCGGCGTCCTTCTCCGGAAATATATGACGCGGCCTGGTGTACATACAGCCGTAGTAGTTCGCGATCTTGATCCCTTCCAGGGAATTTTTGACCCGTTCTTTGAGCCCTTCTTCACCTATGGTTTCTTTCACCCAATCCAATGCATGGATGGTTTCCACCTGACCGGCCTGATAGGTTTCGTGCCCCGCCTTTTTCGACAACTGATCCACTACCTCTGCGCTTTTCTCATCGTTTTCGAGATCGTATTCGGCTTTTTTCAGGTTGTGGTAGCAACCGTTGCAGGGCGCCATCACCACGTCCATGTTCATCTTGTTGGCGGCGATCGACATTACGCGGGAAGACAGGTAGGTCTGGATTTTTGGATCGATGTTTTTTACTTCCATCGCGCCGCAACAATTCCAGTTGTCGACTTCCTTCAGCTTCAGGCCCAGCTCTTCACCCAGGGCCTTGGTCGAGCGGTTATAGGCATGGCCTGTACCCTCAAGCGCACAGCCGGGGTAATAGGCCACCTCCTGGTACTTTTCTTTTTTCGACTTCGTTTTCTGCTCGGACATAAGTTAATTCCTGCTTACGGGGCGCCTACTTGGCTGCTCCGGCTTCCAATTCTGTTTCCGCCATCTTCACCAGGTCGTCGAGACCCAGCGCAGTGCGATGATGTGCCTCCTGCTCGCCAACGTATTCCTTGATGGCATCACGCGCCCCGGACCAGCCACTGGTCTTTGGCTTGATGAAGTTGGCCAGACCCATGCGCGTCATCAGGCCGATCGGCAAATTGCGCAGCATGCGCTTGACCATCTCGATCAGCCAGGGTTGCAACAGATCCTGACCGGTCTGCTTGAAAAATCGCCTGACCGTGCGCCCGTCTTCGATCTTGCCAGTCTCGATAACCTGTTCGCTGAAAATGTCGTCAAAAATAGTTGAGTGAGAGCGTGGCGTATGGCCCTTCAACTCCAGCCAGTGCGCGGTTGCTTTCATGACACCTTCCGGGAACACGTCCCGGGGGCAGGCATAGGTGCACTTGTTACACGACACGCACTGCCAGATGATGTCCTTGTCGCGCAACAGTTCAGATTCCATGCCCATGCGGATCAGGTAGATCCAGTAACGGGGATTGAAATCTTCATTGATCTCGTTGACCGTGCACGCGTTAGTGCAGGAACCACACTGCCAGCAACGATGAATGTATTCACCACCCGGCAGTGCAGCAATTTCTTCTTCGATGGCCTCGTTGTAGTCGGTGACTACCCGGCTCTCGATGAATGTACTCCAGTGACCGGAAACATCCACGCCATCAACTTCGATGTTTTCCTGGACGTGCAGGTTCTCGGGGCGGATCAGGGATTTTTCATGAATGGGCATTGTTCAATCCAGCAAATTCTTATCGTCAATCACAAAAGCCTCACCATTAATGGCTTTCAAACGGGTGCGGCCGCTATCGGCATTGACACCATCGAGACCAAGTAGCCGCCTGGTGTGTTCCATCGGGTCACCTGGCGCGGAAAAATCAGCTCGCAGATAAACACCGCCCTGGGCTGCGATGTAGTCTGCATAAATCTTGGCGCACAACAGGTCTATGTAAAACAACACGTCCCGGAACACCCCGTTATCGCTGAGAAACTGGCTTAGTTCCTCGCGCAGCACCAGGTAGGTGTCGAAACCATCGGTGACGTTGATCGTAATGTTGTCTACCTGATCGTCAAACCATATTTCCCGGATCACGCCGGTGTTGGCCTTGCGGTCCCACACCCAGCGGCTCATCAGCGGGTAACGCTCCGGGTCCACGCTGTGCAGAATCTCGGCAGCCAGGTCGTGGACCCAGCGGTGTTTTTTGTCCTGCGGGAAGCGGCTGCAAAAAGCAGCCAGTCGCGTGTCCGTGGTGCTGGTGTCTTTGTATCCCTCCAGCAACTGCACGATGGCCTCAACCAGCTCACCATAAGCCGGCTGTTCAAGGTAAGGGCCGATACGACGGCGCACGCTGGCCATGAATGCACACAGGCCCTTGAAGGTTTCCAGAGGAAGGTCACCGGGATGGCCCTGGCCCAAAGCCTGTTGAAACATCCGGCTTTTCAGCTTCAGCGCGTCGGTCCAGTACTCAATACCGCCTTGCTCCTCGGTTCCCATGACCACCGTTTCCAGTGCCCGCGTCAATAGCGGGCCACTGAGATCCAGGTGCGGCCGCTCAATCGTGACCGGAACCTGTGGTTGCGCTGATCTGAAAAATGACGCCACCCGATTAGCCCGCTAGCCGACCAGCCGGGCTGATATCTGGCGTTGTTCCAGCACCGCCATGGCCGCAGCCTTGCCTTGTGCGATGGAATCGTCAATGGTTTCGGGGCCGGTTGCAGCACCGGCTACGAAAACCCCCGCCTTGTTGGTCAGCCCTGAAGCGGAATAGCTGCTGGCTTTGTCGATAAAGCCATGCGGCTCCAGGTCGACACCAAAGACGGAGGACAAATCAGGATTGTCGACATTCGGATCCATGCCAATGGCATGCACAACCAAGTCGAACGGAATCGTAATCGGACGTTTAACCAACGTATCCTCGCCCTTGACGATCAATTTATCCCCGTTCGAGGTGACCTCCGCAATTCGCGCCTTGATGTACTTGACCTTGAACTCCTCCTGGCTCTTCCAGTAGTACTTGGTTTCGTAGAGCCCGAAGGTACGGATGTCCATGTAATAGATATAAACATGGCAGTCTGGCAATTCTTCACGGATTTCCATCGCAAGGTTGGCAGATACCGTGCAGCAAATCTTGGAGCACCATTCGCGACCGATCTGGCGGTCACGCGATCCAACGCACAACAAAATGGCGACACGCTTAGGCTTGCGACCGTCGGACAGGCAACGTACGCCATTACCCGATGAAATCATTTGCTCCACCTGGGTCGTGGTAACAACGTCGGGATACGTACCGAAACCCCACTCGGGTTTATTGGCAGAATCGAAATGGGTGAACCCGGTGCACAGTATCGCAGCGGAAACGTCCACTGATTCACCATTGGACAGGGCCGCCGTGAAATTTCCGGCCTCACCTGTAAATGCAGTGATTGATGCGCCGGTTTTTACTTCCACAAGCTCGTGTTGCGCTGCCCGCTCGACCATGCCACCGATGGCGTCCCTGGCCCATTCGCCCGAAGGAACCAGTTTGGCATAGCCCTCCAGGATGGGCGCGCCGCCCAGCTTTTCTTCTTTCTCGACCAGGATACAGGCCTGCCCGAAGGTGGCCAGTGAGTGTGCTGCGGCCAGTCCAGCCGGTCCGCCGCCTACAATAAGGATTGGTTTTGACATGATGCTCAGCTCTGTTCAGATTTTTCGAGTTGTTTAACCGGTTCAAATCCGGGCCCGGAAGTGATCGCGAGACGCGGATCATAAAGACTGTCGTAGTTACCGGCCTCCACTTCTACCAGGTAAGCCTCGAATTCGGCTTTCTTGGCTTGCCAGTCAATTCCCATCTTTTCCATCAGCGTTTCGGTAGCCGATGCGTGCCAGTGGGATTGAACGATCTTATAAGGGTGTGCCCCGCAGGCCAATGCAGCGAACTGGATATCGGCGAGCACCGGCAGGCTGTAGTCTTTGCCGGCAGCCTTACCAATCCACTGGTTCTTGTCCAGCGTGGTGATGCACCCGGTATCGTGGCCGATCATGACATCGGAATTGGCTTCTTCCACTGCAACCTTGATCTTGCGGTCGATTGCGAACGAGCGCGTGAATTCACGCTCGGAAATAATGTGGCGAAAGCCGAACCCGCAACAGTCATACCAGGTGGAGTAATCGATCACCTGGGTACCCAGGGCCTCCATGATCCCGGTGGATACGGCCACCCGGTTACCACCCAGAATGTTATCGTCGTAGATCGCATCCTGCGGAACCATCTTGTACACGTGGCAGGCCGGATGAATAGTTGCGCGAATGTTGCTGACATCAATGGTCTGGCGTTCAGCGATGTCACCGCGCATCATGTGCACCCACTCTGAGTAATGCACAATTTCCTCTGGTATCAACAGCTTGCCATCGACCAGACGGCCCAGTTTTCCGAGAATCTTCTTTACGCTTGCCCGCAACTCCGCTGAGTGCAACAGGTATGCCCGCACTTCTTTATAGTTGCCAAAAGAAGTGCCGCAATGAACCAGCGGGTAGTAATAACCGTCCGGTAGCCCCTGGGCGCGGGCGGAAACGTAGGCCTGGTGGAAATTACGCAGGAAGACCGCGGCCAGGCTTTGGATATTGCCGATGCCGGAACCGTGATAATTCCATGCCGTACAGGACGTCTGGTCGGTCTCGTCCAGGTACTTGATGTCCATTTCGTTCATCAGCCACAGCAGGGAAGCCGGGTAGCCCGGAATATTCCCGCACTGGCCGCATGATTTATGGTGCCAAAGCTGTGTGGTAGGTACCTTCTTGTCCCAGCCATAGATGGTTTTTGCAATCCGTGGCTGGTGTTCATCGTTGATCCGGTGAACAACGATCTCGCCATCTTTTTCCAACTCCCACATGGCGTCGCGTACATCTTCCACACGGTCCTTGTTAACCTCCATGGAGCGCTTGTTGATGACCTGCTCTACCCAGGCCGTAGCGGTTTTCGCATCACCGGGGCTGAGGTTGGAATCGCGCCATTCAGAGCCATGCCCGGTAAAGCGTTCGCCATTATTCATTTTGCTCTTCCTCCCAGTCTTCAAGGTCTTCGCGTTTTTCGTCCATGATGTCCAGGATCACGTCGTACAGGTTTTCATCAATGGTTTCGAGTTGCTCAAGGACGCCGGTTTCCTCCCAGATCGTGTACAGCTCGACCGAGGTTTTCAGATTGACCTCCCAGGCGGTGGCCGTGGTGTTCAGCGTCGGCACTGGAATCGCCTGGCGCAGCACTTTCAGAGGCGCATCGACCTTGGAAATATTCGGTCCCCAATCCGGAAAGCCGTCGGCGTTGATCATGTCCGGAGACAGCTGGTTACCGGTTGAAATCAACTTCAGCATAACCCTGCTAAAAGGCCGCAATACGTTCTTGGCCGATTCCATCCCGTGCTTAATGGCAGCTTCCCGCATCAACATGATCAGGCCACCCGGCGAATTCTCAAACGGGCAACGCGCGGCGCAGGTATAGCACTGGGCGCAGGCCCAGATCTTTTCCTGCATGGCGTCGTAAATACCTTCGAGGTTCTCGGTCCACAACAACTGGACAATTTCACGTGGGCTGAAGTCGTAGTAATGAGCGGCCGGACAAGTGGCGGTGCAGATACCGCAGTTCAGGCATCCGTTGAGCTCATGATCGAACCGGATATCCGCCTGGATGTCCTGGAAGATTTCTTCCATCTCGGCACGGCCGACAACGGGGCTGTCGGAAACCGGATCGCCGATGAATTCCTGTATTCTGCTTGAATGCGCGTGCGCCATGGTTCTCCTTTACCGCTGTTTAGTAAGTCAATACCTTGCAGTCATCTTCCATTACCTGTTCGATCAGGTGTGCACCCCCGACGATACCCGAGCATTCCGGGATCAGGTCATCGGTGGTCATGTCGAACAGATCGAGGTTGGGCGAACAGCAATAAAATTTCGCGCCGGCTTCATGAGCGTCCTTGATGAAATCATAAACTGACTTGGGTGATCCTTCCTTCACGAACAAGTTCTCAGCCACGCCTTTCTTCATCAGCCGCCCGGAAGTAGCCGTGCAAATAACATCCACTTCATACTCCATGGCAGCGCCAACCGTCGCCTGGAAAATTGGAGCTCCAAGTTCCTCGCCATTACGCAGATCTGTATTGGCCATTACGATAATTAATTTCTCTGCCATTGTTCCAAAGTCCTCTGTTCGTGGATCAGCAATATTACGATAGTCTAATGTAATAATCCAATATTAGCTCTAGCTTAACTAAATCAATTGGGTTCAGTTCTTTAATTCTAGCGGGATACGCCTTCTTTTTTGCATCAAACCCGTAACCTTTATGATCCCGGTCATCATAGGTACCAGCGCATCTTCAATCTCCCGCGCCATAACCTGCAGTTTTCCGAGCAAAGGCGCCGGGTCTTCCGGCGACTCTTCAAATTCCATGACCAGGTCTTCGGCCATGGCTGTCTTGAAACCGGGGTGGCCCACAAAACCCAGCGCGTTTTTCCCGATCTGGAAGACAGCAGGCCGGGCCGCCTCATCTTGCGCCAGCACCAGCGCACTTGCCGGTAGTACGGGTCGGTCGCGCATATAACTGACATGCGGAAACCGCTCCGGCATAAATCCATCCAACGCGTGTTCATCCACTCGCGTTGCGTAACCGACTTCAAACGCCAGGGGATTCGGGCTGGAGCTGCCACCTGCGGCAATCGACAGGATCTGTGCGCCCAGTCCAAAACCGATAACCGGCTTTCCCTGGTCCAGCATATTTTGAGTCAGCCGGACTTCCTGCTCCAGCCCGGGCACGTTGCGTCCACCGGCGCTTCCCCACGGACCACCGCCCATCAGAAACAAGCCGTCACAAAAATCACCCGACTGTGGCAGCTTTCCCGTCTCGGTAAATGGCCTGAAGTATTGGAATCGGATCCGCCGTCCTTCCAGGTGGTCTTCGATCAGTCCAAGGTAGTCTGCCGAGGTGTGTTGAACGATATTCAGGCTATTCATTCGTCGCTGGCCGCACTTTGCAAAGAGGCGATAAAGTCCTGCGGAGACACGGACAGCACTTCTGTTTGTGTTTCCTGGAAAAATGCCTGGACAACATCTGGCAGTTCATCAAGGAATGCGCCCCTCAACCGGGATTCAAGATCGTAAATGATGCGGGGCGGGGTAATAAAAAAATCACCGGTGATCAGCGCTTCCCTGACACGGTTCTGCGCCGGCCCTTCAAGCCGAAGATAGGATGTAATCGTGCCGCCCGGGCTGGTGTGCCGGCCAGTGAGCCGGCCACGTGCTTTTGCCGGCTCGTCAATCTCGCCTACAAAGTCTTCCGTGCCGATCTCTTCCCGATAAATAATGTCAGCATGCACCCGCTCTTCTTGCGTTAATTCTTCCGGCATGAGTTCCAGGCCGAAACTCCGGGCAAAAGCTGACGCCAGTGCCGACTGAATTTCCGGCAGCCCAGGTGTGTCCTCTCCCATCAACTCCCTCAAGGTCACAACCCGTTGCTCAACCGAATCCAGCTTCCGTTTGGCTAACTTTGCTCGGGGTACGCGCAGCGCCGCCACCATCACGCCAGGGTCCATATCAACCAGAACAGTACCCTGGAAAAACAAGGTATCTCCGTCGAAAAACCCACCAGTACCGCTTATTTTGCGCCCATCTACCTCGATATCGTTTCGTGGTCTGAAGCGAGCCGTTACGCCCAGGCTGCTGATGCCTTCTGCCGCTGCCGCGCAAATTTTACGCGTCAAATCGGGCAGACTGATTGCGCCCAGGGTCTTGCGGTGAAAGGCCAGCTCCCAGCCCAGCAAACCCGGCGCCATGAAAATGGCACCGCCACCGGTGATTCGCCGGGCAACGCCGATATCATTTTTCTGGCAGTAGTCGAGATCGATTTCGAGGCCCAAAGCCTGGTGCCGACCAACCAGCGCGGTTGGCGGAAAACGCAGAAAACGCAGTGTGTCCGGCACATCACCTTTTTGACGGGCTTCAACGATGGCCTGTCCGATTGCGATGTTCAGGCGGCCCTCCATAACTCCCGTGTCGAGTACCCGGAACGGCTTCTTCCTGTCTTCTGTGCGGTTCTCAGACAAGACGGTTGGGGATGCCCAACTGCTTGCGGATTTTCTTGATGTCTTTGCGATCCGGCTGGAATGGATAACTGGCAATGTCACTTGGGGGTGAGTCCCCATAAGGCCGGTCACAGGCTGAAATATCTTCCTGTACTTTGCCCGGGCAGCCTGACGTGCGGAAAGCCAATCCACTGTTGATAATATCTTCCAGCTCGCCACCGGGCAGCCCAAAGTGAGTCACACGGCCAAGGTCATCGAATTTCATGTGGTCAACCCGGGCGTCACAGTAGTCAATCAGGTAACGCCCCAACTGAACCCGCCGCCACTGATCCCGCGGCGTGGCCGGAAGATGGTCCATCAGGGAGCCTTCTTCCGGGAAGAAACTGAATATGTGGTTGTGACCGCCCATGTCGACAATTTTTTGCACCAGGCTCAGCATGTCATGCTCCGTTTCACCCATGCCGGCGATGATGTGCACCCCAAATTTTTCCGGTCCAAAGATATCCTTCGCGTCCAGCAGGACCTCCCAGTACTTGGACCATTTATGGGGAGACTGCACACCTTTGCCGCGGGTCCGGTCAAACAGTTCCGGCGTCGCCGCATCTATCGCTACTGTAAAAATATCTGCGCCCAGATCTTTCAGGCGCTGAACGTCCTCCCGCCCCATCGTGGTCGGATTGGATAATATGGATACCGGGATCGTGGCCGGGTCAATTCGATCGGTCCATTTTTTCAGCACCGACACGGTATCCACATCAGAGCGAGGATGGGTGATCATCGAGATACACATACGGTGGAACGGGCTGTTTTCCCCGTCTTTGGCAACCTTATCGATAATGACGTCCGTCGGAACAGCCGGCCAGTCTACGCGGATAAAATTCCGGTCCGCGTAATCCCGCTCCGCCTCGCGGTGGCGAGCAAGACCACAGTAGGCGCAATTTGCGCGGCAACCTTCAGGGTAGGTCAGGAGCAGGTTAAGGCATCGCGTACAGGAACAACGATACATGCGGCCCGTTGTGACTCCGAGCGTAATCGCCGCGGCCGTCGACATTTGCACGTACTCCGGAGAACGCATATGCGGAGTCAGGATTCCATAATCAGGGCGGTAGACGCCGTCCGGTGAAATGTCCCGGGTTTTTACAGGGGCCCCGTTTTTCATTTCTTTTGGTGTTTTACCCGGCGCGCGTGGCTCCATGATGTCGTAGGGGTTGAAGTCCAGACCCTCCGGTCCTTTGTCAGCCTGCTGAGTGCCCTGGCTTTTTACACAACTCATACCGTTCTCCAATTCATTTGCGTCTCTATCAGGCTGCGCAGCTTGTGCTAGCCAATGTTGCAATACTGTTGGTGCCGCTGGTCTCGCCAAGCTTGATCGAACAACAGGCATGAGCCTGGTGAAACGGTCGCCCTGTGATGCCGGCGACAGCCACCGCGCCATCGGCCGGAAAGGCAATACCGTCCAGGCCGGCCATCACTGCATACGCATCGGTTACCCGCTTGTGCATACCCGGCGGCCTGGCACATCCCAGCAGAACCTGTCGATCCGGCAAGCGGCGGCGTGCTTGCAGAAAAATGTGGCCGACATCGCGGGTATCCGGCGTTACGAACGTGCCGGGTTTAGCATAGAACGGCATGATCACCACCAGAACCAGCGCCTTGGTGTCATACCGGCTGAGAATATCCAATGCATTTTCTTCACCAAGGATGCGTCCGTAGTGCAAACCAATGACGATATGTGGCGAGATTTGCATGGAGGTTGCACACAGGGCCTCGACGGTGGCCTCAAAATCATCCACCGGGCGGTCCAGGTGGTAGACCTCGCGGATGGTCTCCTCGGCACCAATGATATCGAGCATGGCGACATCCACTCCTGCCGCCTCCATCTCTTTGGCGCCGGCATGGTCCGTCAGCGCCGTATGAATAGCGATCCGCAATTGCGGAAAATCCCGTTTTAGTTTTTCGATCACCGGGTAAAAGCGTGTGTAACGGATTTCATTGCGCTTGTTGGAACCCCCGGAAAGCAGGAACCCTTGCAGGTCTTCTGTTTCGATGAGCTGCCTGACTTTCCGGTCAAGGACTTCCGGCTTGGTTGCCGCAATCATCGGCTCCAGTATCTTGGCCTCGCAATGGTCGCACATCAGCGCGCAACCGCCTGCGGTTATCGAAAAGGCGGGGAAACTGTTTTTGCCGCAACTCTGTAATTCCGAGCTCTCGTATTCCTTGAAGCTCGGTGTTGAGAAACGCACCATGCGCTGTTGATTTACCGGTGCAAACCGTTCCATCTCTGCCACCAGTCCAGCGTCAAATTCAGCATCTTCCAGTTCTTCTATTCCCTGCAGGGATTCAAGCCATGTCATAACAGTTCCAGATTATAGTCAATGCAATACCAAAGCGGGCAGGCGCTCTACTTCGGGTCTGATCTTGCCGCTATTGGGTGGATCCACAAGTTGGGTTAACCAATGCCCGGGTACTTCGTCATCATCGATCAGATCACACTCCAAACCCTGTAAAAAAGCAGTTGCGGCCGGCGGCAGCTGTGCGGGGAATTCACGGCCACTCAAGCGGCCCCACAAACCGCTCCAGCATCGCACAACGGTCCATGGATTATACCCACCGCCCCCTAAAACGACAGCGCGCGGGTAATCCTGGACCAGTTTTTCAACCGCTGTCCATAGTCCCAGGTTACTGAGCGCCAGGCGCGACAGGGGATCTCCTTCCAGCCCATCCGCGCCACAGGTAATCACCAGAGCCTGGGGTTTGAACGCCTTTGCCAGTGGACGAACTGCCTGCTCAACCAGGTAATCCAGCTCACTGTCATTGAAACCCCGGGGAACCGGCAGATTGCGGGCAGCACCATGGGCCCTGTCCTCAACCAGTCCGGAGTGTGGCCAGCGTTTCTCTTCATGGATTGAAACGGTCAGAACCCGCTGGTCTTCTGCGAATGCATCCTGAACACCATCCCCATGGTGGGCGTCGACATCAACATATAAAACCCGCTCTATCCCTTTTGCCAAAAAGGTCAGGATGGCAAATACCGGATCATTGAAATAGCAGAAGCCACTGGCCCGCTCAGCACGGCCATGATGTGTCCCACCCGAGGGGTGAAAGACGACCCGCCCTTCCATTGCGAGCTCAGCCGCCAGGACCGAACCACCAACCGCTGTGCTGGCGCGTTTGAACAATCCGGGGAAAAGTGGATTTTCCATGGTTCCGATGCGATATCGCTCTCGCGTCTGCTTATCGACGCTGCCCTTTTCATCCGCAGTCATGAGCGCTTCGACATAGTCAGGCCGGTGAAACTGCGTCAGTTGCTCTACGCTGGCCTGGGGGCTTTGCCTGAATTGTTCGTCATCAAACCAACCCAGCATATGACAGACATCCACCACGCCGGAAACCCGGATGATGGACAAGGGGTGATGTTTACCGAAAGCCGCCTCCCGGTAGACATCACTGCCTACGAAAAGCGCTTCTTTACGGTCTTTCAGACCAGTGAAATCCATATCCCGCCAATAGTATTCGATTTTACTAATAAATGAAAACTGTATATAATATTCAATCGGAATTCCACCTTTCCCGGAGGTCAAAAAACCATGTCAGAAGAAGCAGGCGGTAACGCCATCAATCCAAACACCATGTCAATTATCGTTACGAAGGGCAGCCTGGACTGGGCCTACCCTCCGTTTATCCTGGCCACTACGGCAGCCGCCATGGGCCTTGATGTCACCATGTTCTTCACGTTTTACGGCTTACCGCTGTTACTCAAGAAAATGGATCTGCAGGTCACGCCGCTGGGTAACGCTGCCATGAAAATGCCGATGATGGGGGGACATATGACGATGCCCAACATTGTCGCCGCAATTCCTGGTGTCGACGCGATGGCTTCCAAGATGATGAAAAACCTGATCAAGAAAAATGGCGTTGCTACAATTGATGAGCTCCGCGAACTGGCGGTAGAGGCAGATGTGCGCATGATCGCCTGCCAGATGACGATGGACCTTTTTGATTACCAGGCCGATGAGATGATCGAAGGCATTGAAGTGGGTGGCGCTGCGACTTATATCGAAGTGGCGACCAAATCACATATCAACTTGTTTATCTGATCTGACCCGAACTCTTTACTTAACAGGAAACCATAATGGCTGACAAAGTACTCGACGCAAAAGGAATGAACTGTCCTCTCCCTATTCTGAAAGCGAAAAAAGCTCTGAAGGATGTGCCCGACGGTGGAACCCTTGAGGTTCTTTCTACTGATCCTGGCTCAGTAGCCGATTTTCAGGCCTTTTGCCGCACCACTGGAAATGAATTGCTAGAGCACAGTGAGGAAGGTGGTGTTTACACCTTCCTGATCCGTAAAACCTGAAATTCGTTTTCATCCGACGTAATAAAAAACGGCCAGCTTTCGCTGGCCGTTTTCTTTAATACCGCTGGGTTATCAGAACCGCCAGCTATAACTAGCTTCCACTTCCCACTGATACATTTCAAAACTTACGTTCTGCGAAGGATCAAAGTTCTGCGGGCCTTTCACCTTTTTGTTAGGTGCATACAGGAATGACATGTTGAATTGCCTTCCCTTAACTCTTTCCAGCGTGAAGCCGGCTGTGATATGTGACTCAATGGTGGCCGGGGCCAGGATATTGAAGGTCATCTGGGTGCTGTCAATCGGCTGTTTGCCATAGCTGTAACCGAAGCGCCAGGTCCAGTCTTCACCGGCTATGTATCTTGCACCGATTTTATAAACGGCCATATTGTCCCAACCAAAGCCCCCGCCGTTATCACCACCCAGGCAGCTACTCAGATCCATGCCACCCTGACCTGCTGTCGGGCAGGCAAAGAGATTCTGGATAACGTTTCCGACAGAATCGACGTCACTGTACCAGATATATTCAAAGTCAAAGTTGAAGTCCCACTGCTGGTTGGCGTGGTAGGTGACCCCGAATTTCAGGTCTGCCGGGATGTCGAAATCACCCTGGTTGGCAAACAGGTCAGAGTAGTCGTCAAACTCATTCATCCAGATCTTGCTCTGATAGCTCAGGCCAAGGCTGAAGGAATCGGAGATAGGCGAATGCAGGCCGACTTTTACGCCTGCCCCGAATGAATAATCGCTACCGTTATTAGACAGGGAGTCCGGCATGGTCATTCCACCACTGGCGGCAAAGGTCTCGGTGAAACCAGCAAAAGACCCGATACCCTTGGCCTTGAACATCTGGGTAACCAGGACCGCTGAAATTCCAAGTGAAAGCTTGTCGTTGACTTTCTTGGCCCAGGTTATGTCCAGAAAGGCCTGATTCAGGTTAACACCTGCGTTACCAGCACCATAGGTACCATCATACGTCCCGACCGGGGCTGGCCCGGGACCATCGGGATCAAAAGTTGCGGTACCGCCCTTCCAATCGGTATTCATACCGCCGCGGCCGTAGAAAGAAAGCGCCCATGCGCTGTCATTATCCAATTGCCAGCTTCTGGAAATGTGCGGGATCACAAAGTAGTTACTTTTACTTTTGAGGTCGTTCGGGCCAATCGTGAATGCACCAAAGTTTCCATTCGCCTGGCTGTCGGTGGTCTTATACTTGCGTATCGGGCTGAAAATGGCTGCGCCAACAATAAACTGGTCACCCACAAACGGGGCAACCGCCGGGTTGTTAGTCACATCGATAGCGTCTTCCGGCAAGGCGATACCGGAACCTGCCATAGACTTGTTCTTGGTTCCGATTCCGTGCGTGAAATAGCCGTTGGTTGCATAAGCACTTCCCGCGGCGCACAGGCTTGTCACAACAGCCATGGTTGTGAACCAATTGAATTTCCTGATCATTTGGTGCCTCCGTCTTGCGTTTTATTGCGTTTTAGTAGGTTAAAGCATTCTAATGTACAAATAGTCCTGAAAACAGGCATCTTTTAGACGTCGCATGACCCCGGTCAACTCAATACCGGTAATAAACCGTCAAATCGGCCTTTTTAGATTACTCATGGCAGTACAGTTCGTGCATTAGATTCACGAAGCGTTCAGCCTCACCACTGGCCAGTGAGTAATAAATAGTCTGTGCCTCCCTGCGCGTGCTGACCAGGGACTCTTTTCTCATCCGGGCCAGATGTTGCGACAGGGGTGACTGCGGAATCTCCAGCAGTCCCGCCAGCTCCCCCACTGATTTCTCCCCCGATGTCAGGTGACAAAGCACCATCAGGCGATCTTTGTGGCCCAGCGTTTTCATAAGCTCGCTGGCTTTTTGTGCCGCTTTGGCCATTCTCCTGGGGTCGATCTGTGCTTCTGTGTTCATTTCTTGTTTTGATCTCTTGGATTCGGATCATTTGGGATGTTATCTGATTGTAACCCGATTCAAATACCCGTGTTTCCCTGCCGTGCTGTCTGCTTGATTTGCCGCAGGCGTCTAAAGTTTTCTGTAGCGAAAGAAGTTAAACAGCTGCTCACCACCAGACGGTGTTACATGCATCTCTGCCTGCCACTCCTGCAGCTCGAACTCCTGACCCAGCTCTGCGCCCAGTTTCTCCGCATCATACTGAACAATATCCAGACCACTGCATTTTTCCGGACCGCCCGGTGCAAAAGCTGCCAGGACCAGGTCGCCCCCGCTTACCAGTGATTTGTCCAATACCCGCACATAGCTGCGCCGATCTTTCTGCCTGGTCAGGAAGTGAAACGCCGCCCGGTCGTGCCAGAGCCGATACTGTCGATCCGGTTCGAAAAGGGTCACATCGGTCTCGATAAACTTGATTTTTGCCGACTGGCTTACTGTTCTTGCGGCAACCTGGTCCAGCGCCGTTCGCGACACGTCCAGCTCAGACAGATCCCGGTAACCGAAGGCCAACAAGTGGTCGATCAGCAAAGAGGCCCCGCCACCAATATCAATTATCGGCGCATCCATAGGGAGCTCTGCGTGCGCGATCATGGACAGGGATAACCACGGTTTTTCCTGGTACCAACTGACCTGATCTGCCTGCAGGCGCTGATAAACACCGTCCCAATGTCGTTTTCTGTCGTTGTCAGCCATATCCAGAACTCCGCGGTATTTGATCCATATCATCAGGAACACATAAACATTAAGAATTTCTAATAAATAGCGGTGCTTACCCTGGGTTTTTGTCTAAGCTAGGCGAACCCATGCTGGTTTGAGGACAAATCATGAAATCACGACACTTTCTATTTTTGCTGCCCGCCGTGCTGTTTTGCACTTCCGTTCTGGCCGACACATCCTACCAACCGTTCGTTCTGGCTTCCGTCAATGATACGGGTTTGCAGGAGCAAACCGAAAAAACCGTTGATGCGCTGATCTATTCAGGTTTCACGGTAACCGGTCAGTTCTCCCCGCTTGAGAATGCCAATGTCATTGTTGTCACCAGCCCCGAACTACTGGAAATCGCGGCAGCTTCCGACCGCGGTGGTTACGGTGCAGGCGAGCGCGTCAGCGTCACCGAACGCGACGGGAAAACCGAAGTCGCGTTTATCAACCCCCTTTACCTGCAATACGCTTATCGCCTTGAAGCCGACATGCAGGGTGTTTATGACCAACTGAGCGAAGCCCTGGGCAACATCGAGCCATTCGGTGCCAAGAAAAACATGACGGCTAAAAAGCTTGGAAAATATCATTACATGATCGGCATGCAGAGGTTCGACGATCCTTCCGAACTTGGCAGCTTTGACAGCCACGACGCGGCGATTGCCGCCGTAGAGAGTGGGCTGGCGCAAGAAGGTGATGCACTCACGCTGGTTTACCGGATCGATATCCCCGGTAAAGACCAGGTGGTTTTCGGTGTCGGCATGAAGGCCACCGGTGCGAACGACGATGAACTCGAGATCGACGAAACGCACCAACTCTCGATTGTCGATTACGAAGGCTATAGCAAGGTTGCTTACTTCCCTTACGAGATCCTGGTTAATGGCACGGAAGTCGAAGCCCTGCATATGCGCTTCAGAATGGCGGTTCATTTCCCGGACCTGAGCATGGCCGGAAAGCATGGCTTCACCAAGCTGATGTCCGCACCGGGCGCTACCGAAAACGCTTTTGAGGCGGTGGTTGTCACTGAATAAACCATGTTATATTAGGATGTTAAATATTAGCATTTTATGAATAATGGAGGTTTGACATGTTCCGGTCTGTATCGAAGGTTGTTATAGCACTGTTTTTGCTGGTTTTTTCATCGGCATCCTGGGGCGGGGACGCCCTCTGGATCGACGTTCGCAGTGCGGATGAATACAACACGGAGCATGTTTCCGAGGCAGTCAACATTCCCCATACCGAAATTAACGGCCGGATCGATGAAGTAACCACGGACAAAGATGCCCTGATCTATGTCTACTGCCGTAGCGGCCGGCGCTCCGGTATCGCACAAACTACGCTGAGCGAGGCCGGCTACACCAACGTCGTCAACGTGGGCGGCCTGCAGGACGCCCAGGCAAAGGCTGCGGAGTCGACCACCCAGTAACTCTGGGCTGCGCGGCTTGACCATGGAACCGGCGAACAGTCATCTGATGGATCGCCTCGTCCGGCGTTCGCTGGACGGGGGTATTCCTCTGTTCATTTTTATCCTGGCCCTTTTGGCCGGGATGATTGCCCTGCACTACACAGCGCGCGAAGAAGAACCTCAAATCGTAGTACCCATGCTTGACGTCCTGGTTTCGGCGCCGGGCCTCAGCGCCGAGCAGGTGGCCCGGCAGGTGACCATCCCGGTTGAGAAACTGCTGACCCAGATTCCCGGCGTAGAGCACGTCTACTCAACCAGTGGCCCGGGGCTGGCCTCGGTAACCCTGCGCTTCTATGTCGGGCAAGACCGTGAAGAATCCATTCTCAACACCTATAACAAACTTTACGCCAATCAGGACCAGGTTCCCGGTGTTGTCAGCGAGTGGCTGGTGCGGCCCGTGGAAGTCGACGACGTGCCCATCGTGCTGCTGGCTTTATGGAGCGAAGACGCACGCCGTTATGACGATTACGAACTGCGCCGGATTGCCGACGAAGTCACCACCCAACTGCAGGGCATCCCGCAAACCAGCGAAGTGAAAGTCACCGGCGGTCGGCCGCGAACCATCCGCGTTCTGCTGGATCCTGAAAGCCTTGCGGCCAGGAAAACCACCGCCCTGGAGGTTGCCCAGGCCCTGACCCTCTCCAATCAGCTGCAAAGTGCCGGCAACTGGACCCTGGGCAACCAGACCGTGGTACTCGAGAGCGGCGATTTCGTGCGCAGCATAAAAGAACTTGAGACCCTGCTGGTCAATGTAATCGATGGCACGCCGGTCTATTTGCAGGATGTGGCCACCATCGTCGACGGACCTGCAGAGGCAGATAATTACAGCTGGATCGAGTTCGCACCCGGCCACCCCCGATTCAGCAAGGAACATGAAGGCTACCCGATGGTGACCATCAGCGTGGCCAAACACCGCGGCAGCAATGCTGTGAGTGTCGCCCGGGAGGTACACGAGCGAATCTCAGACCTGCAGAAAACACTTTTGCCCACCGAAATACAGGTAGAGGTACTCAGGGATTACGGGCAGACGGCGAATGAAAAGGTCAATAACCTGAGCTCATCGCTGGCCTTCGCGATTGTAACTGTCGTGGTCTTTATTGGTGTGTTTCTCGGCATTCGACCGGCGCTGGTGGTTGGACTGGCTGTCCCGATCTGCTACGGCATCACGCTGAGCCTGGACCTGGCGTTCGGTTACACGATCAACCGGGTAACGCTGTTCGCACTGATTCTCTCGCTCGGATTGCTGGTAGATGACCCGATTACCGGTGTCGACAACATAGACCGCTACCTGCGTAAGAAGGGCGGAAGCACATTCGATCGGATCGTCGCAGCCATGGCGGAAATCCGCACGCCTCTGCTCATGTCGACCATCACAATCGTGCTGGCCTTCGTTCCGCTGGGCTTCATCACCGGCATGATGGGACCCTACATGGCGCCGATGGCTTTCAACGTGCCGGTCAGTGTAGCCGCCAGCACGCTGGTCGCGTTCCTGGTCACCCCGTGGCTAGCCAGTCGCCTGCTGAAGCCGGACGCAGATGATGGACGTGCGAAAAACGAGGAACAGGCCTCCCTGCTGCGATTTTACAGCCGCATGTTGTCGCCCGTTCTGAACAGTCGCAAACGTGCCAAAGCGGTCTTGTGGGGTGTGCTTTTCCTGTTCATCATTGCAGCCAGCCTGCCTCTGTTCCGGCTGGTTCCGCTCAAGTTGCTGCCTTACGACAACAAGAATGAAGTCCAGATCATTATCGACATGCCAGAGTACGCGAGTCTTGAGTCCACAGCTGCCCTGGCCAAAGAGATCAGTAATTTGGTCAGCCAACTCCCTGAGGTACGCGCCATCGCCGCCTTCGTTGGCATGTCGTCACCGATCGATTTCAACGGGATGGTGCGCCGTTACTACCAGCGCCAGCGCCCGCACCTGGCTGACCTGAGGCTGACCCTGGCCGACAAGGCGGACCGGGAACACCAGTCCCATGCGGTCGTTTTAAGATTGCGTGAGTTACTCGAACCCTTCAATTCATCGGACGCACGGATCAAGGTGGTGGAGGTTCCGCCGGGGCCACCCGTACTGAGTACCCTGGTGGTAGAGGTTCACGCAGATGATCTGGTCACGTATGAACAACAGCGCCAGGCTGCCTCGATCGTAATGGACCGTCTGCGCCGCGAACCGCTGGTTGTCGAAGTAGATTCCACTGTCGAGTACCCGCAAAAGCGTTTGCGTTTTATTACAGACAAGCAAAAAGCAGCCCTTTCCGGCGTATCGACTGAAGACATCAATGAAACGCTGGCACTGGCCAACCAGGGGCTCAAGGCCGGTTACCTGCAATTGCCGCGGGAAACCCGTCCGCTGCCAATCGAACTCAGGCTGGCCACCAATGAACGATCCTCGCTCAGCGATTTTAACCGGATGCGAGTCAAAGGGCGCGCTGGCATCGTGCAGGAAAGTAGCCCGCAGGGCCTGGATACAACAGCCCGGCCACTGGTTTCAATGGGTGAACTGGGCGTGTTCGACGAGCAGCAGGCGGACCGCGCCATCCATCGTAAAGACCTGCGTCCGGTCGTATACGTCAGTGCAGAACTCTCCGGGCGCACGCCGGCCGAAGTCATTGCAGATGTTAATGCTGATCTCGGCAGTGAACCCGGGTCAGCGGACACAGACTGGGCTGCGCGAAATTTCTTCTCCCCCGGCGCCGGTGATGGCTGGAGTGTTCCCGAGGGTATCGAGGTTTTATGGACGGGCGAGGGTGAGTGGCGCATCACCGTGCGGGTGTTCCGGGACATGGGCCTGGCCTTTGCATTCGCGCTGATGGCAATCTTTTTTGTACTGCGCCTGCAGACAGCCTCGACTGCTTTGTCGCTGATTATCATGTCGTCGATCCCACTCACGATTATCGGCATCATGCCGGGATTCTGGTTGATGAATCAGTTCGGTGACCGGGTCGTGGCCGGTGCCCCGGACCCGGTCATGTTCACCGCCACGGCCATGATCGGAATGATCGCGCTAGCGGGAATCGTAGTGCGCAACTCATTGATCCTGGTAGAATTCATCACCCAGGCGCTGGACCAGGGCCTGGCACTGAAAGACGCCCTGCTGCAAGCCGGCGCCGTGCGTATGCGCCCGGTTCTTCTAACCGCCGGCACCACGATGCTCGGTAACCTGATCATCACGCTGGATCCGGTCTTCAGCGGCCTGGCGCTGGCTATTATTTTTGGCATCGTATCTTCTACCCTGTTTACGCTGCTGGTGGTGCCGGTGGTGTATCTCCTCGTTTTCGATAAACCGATAAAGGCCTAGCTCCATGAATTCAGCCCAGTCGAGTTCCCTCTTGAAGAAATGGCTTCTCCCACTGGTGGCCGTGGTGGTCCTGCTGCTGATCATCGCCTGGATGGCTGGTTCATTCCGGGACAAGATCGAACCCGGCCTGACTGCACCAACGCCGGACAACTACCAGGATGCCATCACCCTGGAACGTGAAGAGATCCTCGTGACCGAGCCGGTTCCAGCCGGCATCGGTGCGCGACAAGCCACGACCATTTCATCGCGCACACTGGCTCGCATCACGAAAATCAACGTGCGTGCCGGGGACACGGTCATCAAGGGTCAGTTATTGCTGGAGCTGGAACGCTCAGACCTTGAATCCCGCCTGCAACAGGCCAGCGAACAGGTACGTGCCGTAATCGCCCGCCTCAAGGAGGCCCGTCAGAACCTTGCCCGTGCCGAAGAGCTCTCTCAGCGAGACCTGATCGCCAAGGCGGCCCTGGACAAGGCGCGAGCGAACCACGATGCATTGACCGCGGAGCTGGCCTCAGCCCGCCAGGCCGTGACCGAAGCCGAGGTCGCCATTACCTTCACGGAAATCCGCTCACCGATTGACGGGCGCGTAGTAGAACGGTTCGCAGAACCCGGCGATACCGCTTCGCCTGGCGACAAGCTGCTGGCGCTGTATAACCCCCTGTCTTTGCGAATCGAGGCGGCGGTCCGGGAGGCGCTTGCGCTGCACCTGGACCTCGGACAGGAGATTCTGGTTGAAATCCCGGTGCTGGATCTCGCGCAAACCGCCCGAATCGAAGAGCTGGTCCCCGCGGCTGATCCCGGCTCGCGTAGCTTCATGGTGAAAGCTCAACTTGAATACAGCGGGCAATTATTACCGGGTATGTATGCACGGATGCTGATTCCGGCCGGCACGCAGAACCTGCTGCTGGTACCCGCTGATCGGGTTGTGAACTACGGACAGCTTGATATCGTCTGGGTGGCCAGTAACGGTTTCGTAGACCGCCGCTTCATCCGTACCGGGCGCGAAGTGCGCCCGGGCATGCTTGAAGTAATCTCCGGTCTGGAGGAAGGCGAGTTGGTGCTGCCCCCACAGCTGTAACGGCTTATAACTCAGCCGGAGCCTTTGAGCTTCTGTACACCCAGCAGACGCAGGGCGTATCTCTCAAAGAACGGCTCGACCTTGCCCTGCTTGATTTTACGCATGTAGTACTTTTCAAAACCAACTTTGGCCCAGTGCACCCACTTTCCGGATCCGGACCAATTGGTATTGCGCGGCGGAATTTGGGGTAAGGCCATGAAAGCAACTCCACGGTCCCCGAAGTCAGCAAGGCAAAAGGCATTCCAGGTAGCCGTGTGTGTGGGTTCACGACCATCCATCAGCTCCACGATATTTTGCACCGTGGCAGTCACCATGGATTCAATCATGTAGCCGGTCTTGGGCACACCAACCGGCAGCGGTGTAGGGCCAACCGGTGGAATAGCGACGCATACACCTACCGCGAAGACATCCGGGTAAGTCGGGTTTCTCTGGTTTTCGTCAACCACGATAAAGCCCCTCGGGTTCGACAGGCCCTCGATTCCCATGACCGCATCAATGCCGGTGAACGCCGGCAATATCATCGAGTGGGCAAACGGCAGTTCATGGCTGACCTTGTCACTGCCATCTTCATTCACCTCGGTGACCTTCATCAGACCGTCTTCAACCCGGTCAATGCGGGTATTGGTGTACCACTTGATGTGCCGCTCCCGCATTTCTGATTCAAGCAGGGACTTGGTGTCACCCACACCATCCAGACCCAGATGCCCGACGTAAGGCTCGGGGGTGACATACACCATCGGCACACGGTCACGGATCTTGCGTTTTCTCAGCTCGGTTTCAATGATGAAAGTATATTCATAGGCAGGGCCATAACAGGAAGCGCCCTGGGCGGCTCCGATGACTATGGGGCCCGGGTTGGCACAGAATTCTTCCAGCTGTTCAGCGATCAGCACAGCATGGTCTGTTTTACACACCGACTGGGTATACCCGCCGTGCGGGCCAAGGCCTGGTATCTCATCAAAAGCCAGCCTGGGGCCGCTGGCAATAACCAGGTAGTTGTAAGCCAGCAGTTCATCATTTTCCAATAACAGGTTGTGGCTATCCGGCTGCACGCGTTTGACCCCCGTCGGGACGAAGCGAATGCCATGTTTGGGCATCAGTTCGCTGAGGTTCAACCGAATCGCTTCTGGTTTGCGCCAGTTAACGGCAACCCACGGGTTGGACGGGGTAAATTCGAAATGCTCCTGGTCAGATACCAGCACGATCTCGTGCTTGCTGCCGAGTTCATCTTTGAGTTCGAAGGCTGCGGAAAGACCGCCGACACCTCCACCAAGAACAACGATGGTGCTCATTTCCTATCTCCTTTGATCAAATCTGCTATCGCGGTATTAAAGGGTGTTCGCAGGTAAGCCACACCGTTGGAATCTGCAGCGGGTAAGCCACCCGCCAGAATATTTACCTGCAGAGATGGCAAAATCAGCCGGGGTAAGCCCAATTGACTGTCTCTTTTGGTCCGCATGGCGATGTAATCCGCCCGGGCCGTGTCGGCCTTCAGGTGAATGTTGTTTTCCATCGATTCCCCAACGGTCATCATCCTCACTGGCTCTTTACCCGTCCTGGGATAATCGTGACACAGGAATAACTGCGTTTCTCTAGACAATTCGTATAATTTCCGGATGGAATCGTAGAGCTGCGCAGCGTTTCCGCCTGGGAAATCGCAACGCGCCGTACCAAAAGCGGGTGCAAATAGCGTGTCGCCAATGAAGGCAGCATTGCCCACCAGGTAGGTCACGCTGTCCGCGGTATGTCCAGGCGTTTCCATCACCCTGATGTTCAGCTCTCCAAGTTCAATCTCATCTCCATCCGACAACAGGCGATCAAACTGGCTGCCGTCAGTTGGGGTACCGGTCATATTGAATACACGGACGAAGTTTTCCTGGACGCCGCAGATTCCGCGGCCACAGGCAATTTTCGCCTGGGTCCGGCGCCGGATCAGATCTGCCGCAGTCAGGTGGTCTGCGTGTGCATGCGTCTCAAGCACCCAGGTGATGCGGTAGCCCTCCCTTTCGGCAGTCTCCAATACCTTGTCAATGAAAGCCGGGTCGGCAATACCGCTCACCGGGTCAAATACCCAGACTGGATCAATAATCGCTGCTTGGCGGCTGGCTGGGTCCGCAAGAAGATGGGTCCATGTGCCGGAATCCGGCTCATAAAATGACTTAATTTCCATGGTGTTGGGCTACCCGGTATTTACATAAGAGATAGCTTATTAAGATATTTGTAATTTAGATAAATTGCAAATAGAATCAGGGGATGGAATTTGATGCCATGCAACGCAACGCCACCGACGCTGTAAACCTTCTGAAAGGCCTGGCCAACGAAAGTCGCCTGATGATTATGTGCGTGTTATCGGAGGGTGAAGTCTCGGTTGGTGAGCTGAATCAGCGCATTAAGCTCAGCCAGTCTGCCCTGTCGCAGCATTTGGCGGTTTTACGGGATCAGGGCCTGGTACAAACCCGACGCGAGAGCCAGACCATCTATTACCGCCTGGCAGACACCGCCGCCATGAGTATTATCGATTTATTGCATGACGTGTATTGCGAAGCGTGATCACTTCCCAATACAGAAACTGGAGAAGATTTCACCCAGCAGGTCATTTGGCAGCAACTCTCCGGTAATTTCTCCCAGTGATTGCTGAGCCAGCCTCAATTCTTCGGCCAACAACTCCCCTGCTTCGCTGATTTCCATCGCCTGGTGACCAGCAGACAGGTGTGTTTTAGCGCGCTTGAGCGCATCAATGTGTCGTTGCCGTGCAGAAAAACTCCCCTCGGACTGGTCACTGGCTCCTGCCGCTGCGCAAATTTTCTGGCGAAGCAAATCAATGCCCTGCCCTGTCTTCGCCGATATCCACACCACATCTTCACCCGCCTTGTATGCCAGGCTATCACCCGGCAGAAGGTCTGCCTTGTTTTCAACCACGATACAGGTAACCCCGTCGGGAAGTTCCGCCCTCAGGTCTGCTTCCGGTTCATGTTCAATCTGTGTTCCACCAGCCGTTATTCCGGTCAAACCAGCGGAAGAATCATTGACCAGCAGCACAATATCCGCCGATGCCAGTGTTTGCCGGGCCCGGCGCACACCTTCTGCCTCAATCATGTCCGTGGTTTCCCGAATGCCGGCGGTGTCGGCCAGGTGAACAGGTATTCCATCAATGTCGATCTGTTCACGCAAAACATCCCGGGTCGTGCCTGGTATATCCGTGACTATCGCACTTTCCTGCCCTGACAGGGCATTCAGAAGGCTGGACTTACCCGCGTTGGGCCGGCCAATTATGGCAAGTACGATACCGTCGCGTAATAACCGGCCCTGGCGGGCACCGGCCAGCAGGTCCGACAAATGCTGGCCTGTTTTTTGGACCCGGGCCAGGATGTCACTCTCGGCCAGGAAGTCGATTTCCTCGTCAGGGAAGTCAATAGCGGCTTCGACAAATACCCGCAACGATGTGAGTTCTTCCTGTAGTTGATGAATCTGGTCAGAAAACACGCCTTGCAGGCTTCTTTGGGCCGCCCGTGCGGCTGCGTCAGAGCCAGAATCGATCAAATCGGCAATGGCCTCTGCCTGCACCAGGTCTATTTTGTCGTTCAGGAACGCTCGTTCGGAAAACTCCCCCGGCCTGGCGGCACGGGCGCCGAGCTCCAGCACCCGCTTCATGACCTGCTGGAGAATAAATAGCCCGCCATGTCCCTGCAGCTCCAGTACATGCTCACCGGTGAAGGAATGTGGCGCTGCAAAATACAGGACGATCCCTGAATCTATAACGGCGCCGCCCGCATCTGTAAAAGTGGCAAGCACCGCCCTACGCGGTTCAGGCAAAGAACCAAGCAATGTTTTTGAGATGTCGGGAACACGGGGTCCGGAAATGCGCACAATCCCCAACCCGCCGGTTCCCGGCGGGGTGGCGACTGCGCAAATGGTGTCGAATTTATCTGCCATAACCAACAGGCCTGGCGGGCGTTAATCCGCCGCGGCGATCTTCCGGGTGATGTAGTACTGCTGAGCCAGCGATAAACCCGCATTCGTGGCCCAGTAAAGCACCAGTCCAGCCGGGAAAAAGGCAAACATGATGGAGAATACGATGGGCATCATGGTCATCATTTTCTGCTGGAGGGGATCCATGCCCACCATGGGTGTAAGCCGCTGGGTTGCAAACATGAACGCCGCATTAAGCAGAGGCAGAACGAAGTAAGGATCACGGACTGAAAGGTTGTCGATCCAGAGAATGAACGGCGCCTGGCGGAGCTCCACCGATTCCAGCAAGACCCAGTACAGCGCAATAAAAATAGGGATTTGCACAAGGATCGGCAGACAACCACCCAGGGGGTTGACCTTCTCCTTTTTGTACATCTCCATCATCGCCTGGCTCATGCGCTGGCGGTCATCACCATAGCGTTCCTTGAGCTGTTCAATTCTGGGCTGCAGTTTCCGCATGCGGGCCGTAGACTTGTACTGGGCTTCAGTAAGTTTGAAAAATGCCGCCTTGATCAGGATCGTCAACAGAACAATGGACCAACCCCAGTTACCCACCACGTCGTGAATGTGTTCCAGTAACCAAAACAACGGCTTGGAGAACACCGTGAAGATTCCGTAATTAACCGTGTACTCCAGACCCGGCGCAATTTCAGGAATTTCATCCTGGAGTTTTGGCCCCACGTACAGGCGGCTGGAAAATGTTGTGCCGGCACCCGCGGAGACCGTCTGCAGTGGTGACACTTCACGTGCGATGTAGCGTGGCCAGCCGTTACCGGTCAGGGCCTGCGTAGAATAGGTTACTTCCTCTTCAGCCGGTGGAATCCAGGCAGCAAAA
>CAYUBS010000007.1:0-50558 GCA_964443145.1 uncultured Wenzhouxiangellaceae bacterium
CTGTGACCCCTGCCTTCGGAGGGCAGTACTCTATCCAGCTGAGCTACGGGCGCTTTCATTCTTCAGGGCGCGTAGTTTAGCGGTTTTACATGGCTGATGTAAACGAGGGAATGCTTCCGATAGTCAATTGCAACGGCTATACTATACGGCTTGCCAATTTGTGATTCAGACGCTCCAGAGGTTCCAATGTCTAATAAAGAAGACCGCGCTTTTTATATTCAATTCAGCGGCGTCATCGCCGGTTTCTTGGTGCTGACCATTGCGCTTATTTTCCTGGCTCGCTACATCCAACCGGAATCTAATAGCGACGCCAATCCTAGTCAGGGAGCGCTGGCGGAGCAGCGTGTGGCGCCAGTAGGTGCTGTACGTTATGGTGACGAGGGCGCTGCCGAACTGGCCGAAGCCCAGGTGGCCATGGCATCAACAGTCCCAGCGGGTGAAGTGGTTGTAGACGGCGCCGAAGTTTATGGCGGCTTGTGCAAAACCTGCCACGATGCGGGAGTAGCCGGTGCGCCGATCAAGGGCTCTGAGCTAATGGCTACGCGTGAAACCGAGCGCGGACTCGATGGGCTGGTGCAAAACGCCATTAACGGCCTGAACGCAATGCCGCCAAGAGGTGGCAACCCGACCCTGACCGACGAGCAAATCCAGGCTGCTGTTGAATTCATGCTGCAGTAAGATACCGGCCCTGCTGGGCCTGCTGCTAGCCGCAGCCTGTACGGAATCCGGCCCCCCGCTGGATTCCGCCAGCACGTTCTGCCAGTCGGATTTCACTTCCATACCCGCCATCCAGGGAAGTGCATACCAGTCGTCGCTTAAAGACTCTGTACTTTCTGTCCGCGGAGTCGTCACTTTCGTTTCGAAGGGCGAAGGTTTTTACCTCGAAGACCCTGACACATTGATGGACACTACGTCCTCCAAAGCCCTGTTCATATCCGATGAGCTGCTCGCCGCACAAGTCCGGCCGGGCCAGTTGCTGGCGCTTAACGGCAGGGTGGATGAGTTGGGCTCGGCACGCGACACAATGACTTCACTGGTCGATATTACCGGCCATGAAAGCTGTGCTGCTGACATCGTGCTACCGCTGACCCGGGCGATCCTGCCATTGGACTCTGCCGGCCGGGAAAGCCTGGAAGGAATGCGCATCAGTTTTAATCAGACACTGACGCTAACGGATGTGTACAAGCTGTCTGGCGGCGAAGCGACTTTCAGCGCCAACGGCGTCTTGAAGGTGCCGACTGAGGTTAAAATGCCTGGAGAGCCGGCGCAGGCCCTGGAAAGAGAGAATCGCGCACATTCGGTAGTCGTTACCTTTCCCACCCGTCCTGGTTCGGTGCCGGTCGGCAGCACGGTGCCCGCTTTGACCGGCGTAATGGGCCACGACGGCCGCAACCCGCGGATACTACTGGAATCTACCCCCGACTTCGCAACGCCCGCATTAGCCGATGCCCCTAAACGATCTGCCGGAACGGTTCGTATCGTCAACAGCAACCTGCTCAATTTTTTCAACGGCGATGGACAGGGCGGAGGCTTCCCGACGGAGCGCGGCGCCGAAAGCCATGAACAGTTCATCGACCAGTCTGCAAGGATTTGGGCTGTCATGGCCAGACTACAGCCGGACTTGCTGGCCGTGCAGGAGCTGGAGAATGACGGATTTGGTCCGTTGAGTGCGGCCCGGTCACTGCTGGTGCTGCTCAATGAGACCGGCAACGCAGATTGGGCTTATATCGAGCCCGGCACGGAAAAGATCGGCACCGACGTCATCACGGTTGGCTTGTTCTACCGTAAACAGGTGCTGGAAAGGGTCGGCCCTACCCAGGTACTCGACGGCCCGGAATTCCAGCGCCTCAGCCGACAACCGCTGACCCAGGTATTCCGCCATATCGCAAGTGGTGTAACGTTCGTGGCTGTCTCCAACCATCTGAAATCAAAGGGCCGTTGCCCTGAAAATGGTGGTAATGCTGACCAGGGCGACGGGCAGGGCTGCTGGAACCAGGCACGTGTTTCAGCCGTTACCGCTGAACTGCCCTGGCTGGAAGACCTGGCAAGCAGCGCAGGCACGGATCGCATTATCGTACTGGGGGACATGAACGCCTGGCGCCTTGAAGACCCGATCCGGCGCTTCACGGACTCCGGATACATCGAACTGGTAGAACAGCTGTCAGGCCTGCCGCAACACAGTTTCCTGTACTGGGGGCAAATCGGCACGCTGGATTATGCCCTGGCCACCCCGGCCATGGCGGAATTCGCCCGCAGCGCGGTGATCTGGCACATCAACGCGAACTGGCCGCGTGAAATGAAGCAGCCCCAACCCTGGCTGCGTGCTTCGGATCACGACCCGGTGGTCGTTGATTTCGATTTCAGCCAGTCCGCAACGCCCGACTGAATTTCCTCGAACACCGTCGCAAAGCAGGCGGAAGCCATCGGCTCGAACTCGGGCCACACTTCATTTACCCGGTGTAAGGGATTAGGCCGGCTGAGACGACCACCGATGCCCTTCAGACTGAGCAAAATTTCTGATTTTAGACGATATGCCGCAAACAGACCCCGGCGCTCCGCATAACGCATAAAGCCTTGAAGTTGCTCTGGTAATTGATCGTTATGCCGGGTCAGCATTTCCCGAACCGCCTCATCAAACTCATCCAGTGACAGCTCGGAGTAATCACTCCAGTTGAGAGCCAGCAGATGATCAAAGGCCAAATCAATGATGATCCCGCCATAGCGCCTGAAAGGTGGATCAAGAGAGGAGCGCAATGCACACACGCAGGTAAGTGAGTCTGTGTGGGAGTCTATAAACCGATGCAACATGATGCCGCGCTGCACATCCTCGTCGAATTCAGACAATGCCTCCCTGCCCCGCACGAAGTCGCCCAATATCGCACCCAGCCTGAGGCCCTCGTCGTCTCCGGCAAGCAGAAGATGGGCGAGAAAATTCAAATCAGAGGTTGCTGGGACAAGGAAGGGAGCTCATAAATGGCAATGTAGCAGAAAAGAATCTGTCTGGCCTGCTACCACCTCTGTGCGGTATCATAGTCGCTCCTCCGAGATGATCTACCAGGACATGTCAGAAGCCGAAAAATTTGAGCAACCAGAACAGTTTCCGACCGAGCACAGCGAGTTTCTTATTCGCGGGCCGGCCGGTGCGATCGAGTGCGCCACGGATGTCCCCGAGCCATCCGAGGAACGCCCTGCCACCATCATTATTTGCCACCCACACCCACTGCATAACGGCACCATGCGTAACAAGGTCGTTACCATTATGGAACGCTCCATGCGCGAGTTGGGTCTTCGTACCGTACGCTTCAGTTTCCGTGGCGCCGGAGAGAGCGAAGGTGAGCACGACGACGGTTATGGCGAAACCGATGACCTGTTCGCCGTTGCTGAATGGGTAAGGCGAACACGCCCGGACGATATACTGTGGCTCGGCGGTTTTTCCTTTGGTTCTTACGTGGCCATGAGAGCCTCACTGAACCTGGAAACCGGACAGCTGATCAGCATCGCACCACCGGTAGACCGCTACCCATTCGACAGCCTGCCTCACCCGGAATGTCCCTGGCTTGTTATCCAGGGGGACGAGGATGAGATCGTCAACATCGACGAGGTCAAGCATTGGGTGGGCTCGCTTAAGCCGCCACCCGAGATGGTCGTTATGCAGGAAGCCGACCACTTTTTCCACCGGCGCCTGATGGACCTGCGCGGCCTGTTGAAAAATGGCGTGCGCGACCAGTTGCCCAAATCGGTCAACGGTCCGGAAGAACTGTAAAATCCCGATTTTGCGAACACCCTCTCCACTGCTTCAATACAGGGACCTGGCCGGCAACGGCGCGTTCATTGCCGACCCACAGCAGGAAGTCGTCGTCAGCGCCCTGGACCACCTTTGGCACGCCTTACAAAGACAACGTAACCCAAGCCTGCTGGACAGGGTCCGGCGCAACAGGCCCGAATACATCCATGGCCTTTACATCTGGGGCACGGTAGGCCGCGGCAAGACCTGGCTGATGGACCTGTTTTTCGAGCACTTGCCGGTCAAACGCAAACAACGGGTTCATTTTCATCGCTTTATGCAACGCATCCATCAAAGCCTTGCTGATCAGGGTAACGTCCGCGACCCCCTGCCCCAAATCGCCGCCGACTGGGCCCGCGACTGTAGCGTGTTATGCCTGGATGAGTTTTTTGTCTCGGACATCGCAGATGCCATGCTTCTTGGCGGCCTGTTCGAGAACCTGTTTCAACAGGGCGTGACACTGGTGACCACCTCGAATATCGCACCGGACGACCTTTACAGAAACGGCCTGCAGCGGGCCAAGTTCCTGCCGGCCATTGAATTGATCAAGCAGAACACCCGGGCACTCGAGTTGCCGGGAAGCACCGACTACCGCCTGCGCATCCTTGAGCAATCAGAGATCTTCCACTTCCCGCTGGATACGGCCGCAGACCAGGTAATGACGGAAAATTTCAACCGCATGGCGGCCGAGTGTGAACTTGATCACGCCCTGCAGATCAACGGCCGTGATTTTCATGCCCGCAGACGCGGTGACGGTATCATCTGGTTCGAGTTTGAAGAGTTGTGCATACAACCACGCGGCAGTATCGACTTCATTGAAATTGCACGGACCTTCAATACCGTCATGCTGAGCAACATGCCACGACTGGCAGAAGCCGACTCCAACGCGACCCGGCGGTTCATCACACTGGTGGATGAATTCTACGACCGCAACGTCAAGCTATTGATTTCGGCAGACGCGCCGATCAAAGAATTGTATGACGGAAAAATGCTTGGGTTTGAGTTTCAGCGGACGGTTAGCCGCTTGACCGAGATGCAATCACACGAGTATCTCGCCCGTCCGCACTTACCCTAGATAGGTGAAAGGGCCGGTAAGGGGTCAACCGGCCCTTTCGTGAGACTCGATGCAAGGGGAACACCGGTCTCGAATCAGACATACCGCAAGGGGGGGCGATATATCCGATTTGATCAAACTATGGAATCTTTGGTAGATCTTTGCCCTAACATTAATCATAGCCCAGCTGATGGGTTTTGGCAAAGTCTCGATTACGAGACTTTTCTGGTCCGGCGCAGGGCATCGATCGAGAAAGTCGCGATATCACCTTGTGGGGTTTTCACCGGCTGGCCATCCTGGGGCCCGTAAGCGACGCCATAAATAATCTCGAAGCTAAGCGGGTATTTTCCACCCTCCAGCAACGGTTTCCAGGCCCCGGCCAGTGCTTCCCTGGAGCTCTTCCAACGCTCCCAACCCCTTATCAACATTGACTTTCCCGTTGCTTCGAGCTCAGTAAACAAGGCATCGGGTTGCGGATAGCTCAGTTTAATCACTTCCATGTCCATAACCGGCTCCCTGAAACCAGCGGACATCAGCGCGTCGCCGATTTCCAGCAAATCAGGAAATACAGGCAGCTCAACCTGCGGGTCAACCTCCGACCAGGCCTGCCTCAGTTCCGGCATGGTGCCGGGCCCGAGTGTACTGATTAAAAGCATGCCATCCGGGCGCAACACCCGGCGAACTTCATTAAACATGGCCATTGGGTCTGCACACCAGTAACCCGCCAGGTTGGAAAACACCAGGTCAACCGAACGGCTGGCCAACGGCAGGGCTGCGAGATCTCCGCAAACGGCCCGCAGCGGCCTGAGCAGACTGGAGCGGCGTCGCAACTGCCTCAACATGGTGGCCGAAGCATCCAGGCCGACGATCCGGGCTTTTTTAAAAGTGCGTTTCAACTGCGCGCTGCCCTCCCCCGTGGCACACCCCAGGTCCAGAATTTGCAAGGGTTCACGACGGTTGAATGCCGTGCGCTCCAGTAGCCGCCTGCTGACTTCCTGCTCCAGCGCCGCATGCGCGTCGTAGCGCTCCGCAATGCGTTCGAATCCCTGCGCAATGGTGTGGGGTTCAGACAAGGCTTACTCCGGTTAAAAGGGCATATTTCCTGCATTCTATCGCATGGATATCCTCATGTGGCAGCTCGCTCACTGCTCTACGCTAACGATTTGATCAAGGCCGGGCGTGGAAACCAGGAAAAAGATGATGGCCTTTGCGGGCGCGGCAATGGATACGCTGTTGCCGCGTCATTGCGTGATGTGTGGGTGCAGCAGCGGCGCGCACAATTTGTGCTGGTCCTGCTTTGCAGAATTACCGCGAATCGGCCAGGCCTGTTTGCAGTGCGGCCTGCCGCTACAGCACACCCATGAGCAGACGTGTAAACACTGCCTGTGCACGCCGCCACCCTGGGAGTCCGCCATCGCCGCTTTGCTTTATGGCTTTCCCGTGGACCAGTTAGTTTGTCGATTCAAGTTCGGCCGCCAATTACCCTGTGGTCAGATACTCGGGCGCGAAATCGCGCTTGCTGCGCGTAAACACTGCCTGGAGTTACCAGATTGCATAGTGCCGGTACCCCTGCATCGCAGTCGCCTGTTCCGCCGCGCGTTTAACCAGGCTGACGTCCTGGCAAGGCAAGTGGGGAAAGCGCTGGAGATACCGGTGCGCGGCTCGGTGTTGCGAAGGCGCCGACGCACCCGGGCGCATTCGGGTCTCGATGCCGGTAGCCGGCAGATCAACATTGAGGCTGCATTCAGCTGCAATATCCCCGCTTACATGGCAGTTATGTTTAGACACGTGGTTCTGCTGGATGATGTGATGACAACAGGGGCTACGCTGACTGAATGCACGCAGGTGCTGCTCCGGGCAGGCGTGAAACGTGTCTCGGTTTGGGTTGCGGCCAGGGCGCCTGAACCCGGCTCAGAGGGAGGAGTAGACTCCGATCACGATAAAATGGCCTAACAACCCGAGAAAGATAACCGCACCCACCCAGTTGTTGTCCAGAAACGCCTTGAAACAGGCAGCCCGGTCGCGTTGCCGGATCTGGACCAACTGGCGCACAAACAATACAGCGGAGATCAGCACAGCCACGAACCACGGCCAATGCAATTCCAGCCAGCTTCCAATACCCGCCAGCATGGCGATCATAAGAGCCATCAATACCCCGGTGATGAGCCGGTCAAACCGGCCGAACAGGATGGCTGTTGATTTGATCCCAACAGCCAGATCGTCTTCACGATCAACCATCGCGTAAAGCGTGTCGTATACCACGGACCATACGGTATTCACGCCGAGCAGCCACCAGGCCAGCAGTGGCACAGACAGATTCTCGGCCGCAAACGCCATTGGAATACCCCAGCCAAACGCTATACCCAGCACCACCTGGGGCAGGTGTGTGAAACGCTTGAAAAAGGGATAGGTCGAGGCGAGCACCGCGCCCACCAGGGCCAGTTTGACGGTCAGCGCATTGGTCATCAGCACCAACAGGAAGGCCAGCAGCATCAGAAGCATGAACAGTGCCAGTGCCTGTTTCAGCTTGAGCTCCCCTGAGGCCAGCGGCCTCAGGCGGGTTCGTTCCACGTGCGGGTCAAAATCCCGGTCGGCAATGTCGTTCATCACGCAGCCTGCAGCCCGCATCAGGATCACACCGCAGGTAAAAATCAGCACGTTCTTCAATCCGGGCAGCCCGTTGCCCGCAAACAGCAGCGCCCACCAGGTAGGCCACAGCAGCAACAGGATGCCAATCGGCTTGTCGAAGCGCATCAGGCGCCAGTAGGCGTTCCACTGAAAGGTCATCGGAGTATTCTGACCGCTTTGTGAAGGAGTGCAAGTGCGCTACTGGCAGCGCGGCAGAAATCCGCTAAAATGCCCGCCATGGAATTGATTGATATTGGCTGTAACCTTACACACGACTCTTTCGACAGCGACAGGGCACAGGTCCTGGAGCATGCGCGGGAGGCTGGTGTCGTGCAAATGATCGTCACCGGAGCAAGCGAAGAAGGCAGCAGAAAAGCCCTGGAGCTGGCCCTGGAGCACCCGGGAGAGCTATTTGCCACGGCCGGCGTCCACCCGCACCGGGCTTCTGAATTTACCGACCAAACCGAAGCGCTGCTGCGTGATCTGATCACGCAACCGGCCGTAGTGGCTGTAGGTGAAGCCGGCCTCGACTATTTCCGTGACTTCTCTCCGCGCGATGCGCAACGTGAGGCATTCACCCGGCAACTGCGTATCGGGGTCGACTCAGGCCTGCCTTTGTTCCTGCACATGCGGGATGCACACGAGGATTTCTTCTCGATACTGCGCGAGGCCCGCAAAGATTTAAGCGCCGCCGTAGTGCACTGCTTCACGGGAAGCAGGGAAGAGCTACATGCTTATATTGAGCTGGACTGCCATATTGGCATCACTGGCTGGATTTGCGACGAGCGTCGCGGCACACATATGCGGGAATTTCTGAAAGACATCCCGGCCGACCGCTTGATGATTGAGACGGACGCGCCGTACCTGAAACCACGCAACCTTCGGCCGAAGGTAAAGAGCCACCGCAACGAACCCCGCTGGCTTCCCTGGATTTTGGGGACAGTTGCCGCTGCGCGGGACGAACACCCGCAGGCGCTGGCGGAACAGACGACCGCCAACGCCAGGCGTTTTTTCCGAATTACATAACCTGAGAGGTCAGCAAAGCCAGTCGCTTGTGCTGCATTTTCAGGCTCAACTCCAGTTCGCGGTAACGCGTAGTGAAAGAGGCTGTCTCAGTCTCGAAACGCTCTGCCAGCTTCTGCCGACCGGCCTGAACACGCTCCATCTGCAGTTGCTGCCATTCTTTGATGATATCCGCAAACTGAGCGTATTCCTGCTCCAGTTGTGCCTGCCAGCGTGGACTGACACCTGCTTTCTCGAGTTTTTCCCGGGCCACCTTGAATTCCATGTTCAAACGGGCGCGCATGACCTTGAAGGCCGGTGCCCGGCGGCGGTTTTTCACCAGGCCGAGCAGCGCACAGGTCGAGATAAACCACTTGTTAATGTCCAGGTGCCACCAGCGGATACCGCAACGGTAATCATTCTGGAAGATATGGTGGTAGTTGTGATAACCCTCACCGTACGTGATCAACGCAATCACGTGACTGTCACGCGCGGTATTCTCGTCGGTGTAGGGTTGCTTGCCCCACATGTGAGCCAGTGAATTGATGAAAAACGTGATGTGGTGGGTAACCACCAGGCGCCCGATACCCACCAGCAAGAACATGCCGAGCATGTCGCCAGTCAGCAAGCCGAGGAACAGCGGCAGGGCCAGGTTGGTGGTCCAGACCAGGGTCCAGTACCAGCGATGCTGCCAGGCGGTAATCGGGTTTTTTTCCAGATCGCGAACCACACTGTAATCGATGGCGCCACTGGGGTAATCCCGCAGCATCCAGCCGATGTGCGCAAACCAGAACCCGCGGCCGATGGAATAGGGATCTTTGTCGTTATCGTCTACATCGCGGTGGTGAACACGGTGACGTGCCGACCACACGATAATGCTGTTCTGCAGCGACATGCCGCCCATAATGGCCAAAAACCACTCCAGAATGGGGTGCGCGTCGAAGGTTCGGTGAGACCAAAGGCGGTGGTACCCGCTACCGATTCCAATGCCATTGAGAACGATGAAAACTCCGAAAAATAACCATGCCCAGCCACTGTAACCGTGGGCGAACCCGTACCACGGGACGACGGTAATTGCGGCAAGGAAGGTTCCACCAAGAACGGCAGTGACAACCCAATTAACCGGGGCGATTTCTTTTTCTTCCCGCTGTGAAACTTCTGACATTTCAATACCTGCTTAATAGTAAGGCTGGTTTCTGAATTCCTATAACCAACCATTTTAAACGAACAGGGCTGAACGCGCACTAAAACAGCCCGGGCAAGGGTAGACATCAGGTGCGCAAACCGGTTCCCCTGTTGAGTAAAACAAGACACCAACCGAACAAAAGTGCGCCGGCAGCAAGGATGACGCCGTAGGTAGCGGCCAGGCTGACGTCAGACACGCCCAGCATGCCGTAGCGAAAACCGTTGACCATATACAGGATCGGATTGACGACGGAGACCTTTTGCCAGAATTCCGGCAGCAGGGCGATCGAGTAAAAGACACCGCCCAGGTAAGTCAGCGGAGCCAGTATGAACGTCGGAATGATCGCAATATCATCGAATTTCTGGGCGAAGATGGCGTTAACCATTCCAGCCAGGGCAAACACCATGGCCGTAAGGAACATGATACTCAGCATCACCAGCGGGTGCTGTATCTCAATCCGGGTAAACAACAGCGACACCGCCATCACCACCACACCCACCATCAGGCCCCGCGTCAGCGCCCCGGTCATGTAACCGGCCAGGATCACCCAGTTGGGCAGCGGCGAAATGAGCAATTCCTCGATGTGCTTTCCGAACTTGGCCCCGAAGAAAGAGGAAACCATGTTGCCGTATGAATTGGTGATGACCGACATGATCACCAGCCCGGGTACGATGTACTGCATGTAAGTGAAGCCACCCATTTCCCCAATCCGGGCGCCGATCAACTCTCCAAAAATAATGAAGTAAAGCGTCATCGTGATGGCCGGCGGAACGATAGTCTGGCCCCAGATACGAAGAATCCGGGTAATTTCCTTACGCACGATGGTCTTGTAACCAACCCACATCACTTGACCGCTCATGACGCGTCCTCCCGCTGGCCCTTGTCGACCAGGTTCATGAACAATTCCTCGAGGCGGTTGGCCTTGTTGCGCATGCTCAGAACGTGAATGCCCTGGCGGTCGAGTTGCGCGAACAGGTTATTCAGTGATTTCTGCTTCGGCAGCGATGCCTCCAGTGTTTTATCATCCCGCACCACGATATCCATACCCTCCAGTGAAGGGCACTGATCGATCGATTCGCGCAGGTCCAGAATAAAGGTTTCCACATCAAGCGTTGCGAGCAGGGATTTCATGTCGGTGTTCTTGACGATTTCACCGTCATCGATGATCGCGATGTTACGGCACAGGCTTTCCGCCTCCTCCAGGTAATGCGTGGTGAGGATAACCGTCGTGCCGTTATCGTTGATCTCCTTGATGAACTCCCACATCGACCGGCGAATCTCGATATCCACGCCGGCTGTCGGTTCGTCCAGTATCAACAGGCGCGGCTCATTCACCATTGCGCGGGCAATCATCAGGCGGCGTTTCATTCCGCCCGAGAGTGTCCTGGAGATTGTGTCCGCCTTATCCCACAGGCTCAGTTGTTTCAGGTATTTTTCAGCCCGTACAAGCGCTATTTCGCGGGGAATCCCATAAAACCCGGCCTGATTGACCACGATCTCCATGGGTTTTTCAAACTGGTTAAAGTTCAGCTCCTGCGGCACCAGCCCGATATAGGACATGGCTTTGGAGCGTTCGCGCTGAACGCTGGTGCCAAACACCCGCGTCTCCCCACTGCTCGCATTGACCAACGAGGAAATGATGCCGATCAGCGTAGATTTACCGGCACCGTTGGGTCCCAGCAGTGCAAAGAAATCGCCTTCTTCAACCTTCAGGGAGATGCCTTTGAGGGCATCGACCCCGTTCTTGTAGGTCTTTTTCAGGTTATCGACTTCCAGCGCATACATGAGATCAGGTTCACTATGAGGACGTATCCTGACCAATGTGGAGCATCCGTGCCCCGAATTCAATGACCATTCACCTATGGACAGGGTAGCGGTTTCGTCCTAACCTGTTGCGCTCGCTCACACCTAAACAAAAGACCACTATGCGTTTGAAAAGATTGAGTGCCCTGGCCCTGCTCCTTGGCAGCCTGATGCCGGCTTCCGCAGCCGTTTTTGCCCAGGCTGACGGAGGTGAGTCCAGCCTGGACCTGGAAACCTGCGAACTGATTGTTCCCGGGACGCCGCTGTCCACAGTCGCCGAGTGCGGCTGGCTGGAAATGGCTGAGAATCCGGACGAACCGGAAGGGCGAAAAATCCAGGTACGCATCGCCCGCGTTCCGGCCCGCGGCCGGACCACAGAACCGGATCCACTGATTTTCTTTGCCGGTGGCCCGGGTCAAGCCGCTACCGAAGCCTGGCCAATCGTGGGCGGAGCGCTTAACAAGTTGAATGAAAGTCGTGACATTCTGCTGGTCGACCAACGTGGTACGGGCCAGTCTAACCCTCTGAAATGTCCACAGGTCGAGCTAAAGGAAGCCCTGGCCCAGGACTGGGACGAACTGGGGCCGTCAACGCAGGAATGCCTCGACTCACTGGATGCAGACCCGCGCTTTTATACCACTACCATCGCCATGTATGACATCGACGCGGCCCGCGAGGCGTTGGGTTATGACAAGGTAAACCTGTATGGCGGATCCTACGGTACACGTGCCGCCCAGGTGTACCTGAGGCTTTTCCCCGAGCGGGTGCGCAGCGTCGTGCTGGACGGGGTCGTGCCGCAGACACTCGCGCTGGGAACCGAACACGCAAAGAAGCTCGACCAGGCCATTTTCCGTGTGCTCGCCGCCTGTGATGAAGACCCGTTGTGCGGCGAAGCTTTTCCCGACTCCGCGGGCAAGCTGAATTTTCTGATCCAGACCCTGGAGGAAAATCCGGTCGACATCATCGTGGAGCACCCGACGACCGGTGAACCGTTCCCGCTGACTTTCAACCGCGAAGTCCTTTCAACCTCCCTGCGCTTTTTAAGCTATTCATCGGATACCCAGGCCATGCTGCCGCTGTTGATCCACGAGGCGGCTGTCGAGCAGCGCTTTGACCGCCTGGCCAGCCAGATGCTGATTGCGGCCACCGGACTTCAGCAGAGCATCTCACAGGGCATGGAAATGTCCGTCATGTGCGCCGAGGACTATCCACTCTTCCCGTCCGATCCAGCCCCCAACGACTACCTGATGGGCGATATGATGGAAAAAGCAGTCGGCATTCAGTGCGGTGTGTGGCCGCGCGGGCCGGTGCCGGAAGGTTTCCACGAGCCGGTAAGCGGCGATGTGCCTGTGCTTCTGCTCTCCGGCGAACTGGATCCAGTCACCCCGCCTGAGTATGCCGAGCAGGTTGCCATCCATTTCCCCAACAGCCGACACCTGGTCGCACCGGGTCAGGGTCATATCGCGACCACCCGTGGCTGCATGGGGAAAATTGTTTCGGAGTTTGTTATCCAGGGCACTGCGGACGAACTGGAAACCGAGTGCATTTCTAATCTTCAACCCACGCCTTTCTTTCTTTCACTGACGGGGCCAACGCCATGATCGAAGTTAGCAACCTGCGAAAGTCTTTCGGCAAGGTCAAAGCAGTCAACGGCATTTCGTTCACAGCAAGGGATGGTGAAATCACCGGATTGCTGGGCCCCAACGGCGCCGGCAAGACCACCACCCTGCGCATGCTTTACTCGTTGCTGCCGCCCGATGAAGGCGAGATCCGTATCGACGGCCTTGATCCGACTCGTGACGCCATGGAAATCAAACGCACACTCGGTGTCGTCCCTGACAGTCGCGGACTGTATTCCCGGCTTACCGCGCGTGAAAACATTTCGTACTATGGCGAACTTCATGGCATGAAGAAAAACGCGATCCGGGAACGCATCGATAACCTGATCGAAACCCTGGACATGGGTGATTTCATCGAGCGCCGAACCGAGGGTTTTTCCCAGGGCCAGCGCGTCAAGGTGGCGATCGCACGTGCGATGGTGCACACGCCACAAACCGTCTTGATGGACGAGCCGAGCAATGGTCTGGACGTCATGAGCACCCGGGCGTTGCGGCACTATATCCGTGATCTGCGCTCGGAGGGGCACTCGGTGGTCTTATCGACACACATCATGCAGGAGGTCGCTGCGCTGTGTGACCGAATCGTCATTATCGCCAAGGGCGAAGTTGCCGCCGATGGAACCGCGGAGGAATTGCTGGAGCGGTCGGGTTGCACTTCGCTGGAAGATGCGTTCGTCAAACTGATCGGTTCTGAAGAAGGATTGCTGGCATGAATGGATTGCTGACCGTTTTCAAAAAGGAAGTACGCGAAAATATTCGTGACCGGCGGGCACTGTTCAATTCCTTACTGCTGGGCCCATTACTTTTCCCCTTACTCTTCGTCGGCATGATGTGGTTTCTGGATAGCGCAGAGAAAGAACGCGCGGAGAAAACCCTGGAGTTACCTGTCATCGGTGCTCAGTACGCACCCAGCCTGATCCGCTTTCTGGAACAGCAGGGAACCGTGATACTGCCGGAACCCGAGGACCCGGAAGGAATGGTCCTCAGCCAGGAAGTACCAGCTGTGCTGCGTATTTTGCCGGAGTTTCCTGAGCAATGGTCGCAGGGCCTGCCGGCACCGGTTGAAGTGATCTCAGACCCGTCGCGACAGGAATCGAATGCACCCATACGACGGGTCAAAAGGTTGCTGCTGGGCTATGGACAACAGATCGGCTCACTGCGATTGCAATTACGCGGCGTTGCACCGCAACTGACTTCGCCCATCATGATAAAGGACGTGGATCTCTCCACACCAAAAAGCCGCGCTATTCTCGCGGTGATTTTCCTGCCCTATGTGCTGATGATTACCGCGTTTACCGGTGCAACCCATTTGGCAATGGACACCACGGCGGGTGAAAAAGAACGAAAATCGCTGGAACCGCTGTTGATCAACCCGGTACCCCGCTGGCAAATCATGACCGGAAAAATGATCACGACGATGGTTTTCGCGATGGCCTCGCTGGCCCTGACCCTGGTTTCTTTCCGCATCGTGCTGCCCTACATGCCGGTCGGCGCGTTCGGTATGGACCTGACGCTGGGCCTGGAAACACTGTTGATGATCCTGCTGGTTATTTCACCGGTGGCCATTCTCGCTGCAGCCCTGCTGACCCTGCTTGCCGCCTTCGCCAAGAGCTACCGCGAAGCGCAGAGTTACATGGGCCTGGTGATCCTGATCCCGATGATCCCCAGCCTGATCTTCATGGCCAACCCGATCAAGGCCGAAACCTGGATGATGAGCATACCGCTGTTTTCCCAGAACCTGCTGATCGGCGAAATCCTCCGCGATGAGGCGGTGCCGCTGGCCTGGTATGGACTGTCCGTTTCCAGCACCCTGTTGATCGGGTTGTTGCTGGCCGCATTGGCAGCCAACCTGTACAACCGGCCAAAGTTGATTTTCAGCACCTCCTGACCGCACAGAACGGGCTACACGCCCGCCTTGTTACTCAGGTATGTAAGGCAGCCGAACCGGTCCCGGACCGGTTCCTGCGGCCTCACGGGCCTGCGAAACCATTTCCCGGACATCCGACAGCAACTCCCGCGCGTCATACACAATCCCATCCTTGATGGTGTAGCGCACGCCGCCAGCGCGAACCGGTTCGCCTTCGTCACCCAGTCGGAAATGCCCGGTGCCATAAAGCACTTTGAAATTCTCCAGCGGATTGTCCCTGGTTATGACCAGGTCAGCGCGCTTGCCAGGACGGATCGAGCCGATCTGGTCATCCATACCCAGCACCTGTGCGCCGACAAAGGTGGCCGAACGGAGAACTTCCAGCGGGTGAAAGCCTGCTTCCTGCAACAATTCCATCTCGCGAATGTAACCGAAACCATAAAGCTTCCAGATATAGCCCGAATCGGAACCCAGCGTGACATTCCCGCCGTGGTTCTTGTAGTCATCCAGGAATTTCATCCACAACTGGTAGTTTTCTTTCCAGGCAATTTCATCGGCAGTGGTCCAGTCAAACCAATAAGAGCCATGGGCCCGGCGTGAAGGCTGGAAAAATTCCCACAACGCAGGATGCGCGTAATCTGCTTGCCAGTCCGCATTCATTTCCCGCATCAGGTCACGGCTGGCTTCGTAGATGGTCAGCGTCGGGTTGAGGGTGAAATTCAATGCAATCAGTTCATCACGCACCGCGTTCCACTTTTCCGAGCCGGGGGCAGCAGCCTGTTTCCACAGCCTGCCTGCCTGGCCAAAGCGATGCTGTTCGTTGCTGTAGTTGTAATCCGTCGGATAGTCCTGGATGACCTGGTTTTCGAACATCGCTTCCGGTAATCCATACCAGTGTTCCATGGTGGTCAGGCCGGCACGTGCTGAATCCAGGACATTCCAGCCCGTCACATCCAGTTGCGCGTGGTGCATGGCGGAACCCAGGCCCTGTTCGCCTGCCTCATCCAGCGCCGCCGCCATGATTTCCGGCGGTGCGCCGAAAAACTTGATGCCGCTGGCACCTTGACGGGCGATCGAACGAACCCAGGCACGGGCTTCCTCGGGTTCCTGGAATGGGCCTTCATTGCCCATGCCGAACCCCACGTAGGGCACGATCCGCGGTGCGGCAATGGTGTTGTTTTCGCTCCGCTGCTGGTGACTGCGCACCCAATCAAGGCCATTGAAGCTGCCGGGCTCGCGGATAGTCGTGATGCCGTGCGCCAACCACAGCTTTGCCGGGTATTCTGCCGGCACGCCCTGGTCGTCTCCACCGAAGTGGGCATGCATGTCTATGAAACCAGGGAGCAGGTAGTAACCCTCTAGCTCCATCACCCGGTCGCCTTCCTCTATTTTCGGGCGATCTTCGTCCTTAATTGGAACGCCGGGAAAGCCGACATTGTGGATCGAAGTAATCCGGTTACCCTCAATCACCACGTCCATCGGGCCGATCGGTGGTGCACCTTCTCCATTTACGACGGTTACCCCTCTCAGGATCAATCGTGCAAACGGACCCTCACCCCGATCACGATCGGGAACCGGCTCAGGCGCGCAAAGCGCTGTAATACTGGTGAAAAACAGGATGGTTATGGTCAGGTAGTTGATTATTTTTTGCACACTTTTTCTCGCACTCTTTAAAAACAACTGCTACAGTATATTCAGGAAGAGGATTTCCTGGAGGATATTGTCATGGATGACACTACCAAGCGAGCGGCATCCGCCGCTGCACGGATCGACCACGATCCCGAATCTACCAGCCAGAAATCCGGTGCGGCATTTGTCGCTTACATGGATGATTCCACCGACCAGGTCGAATCTACCCCGGCCGGACAAAAAGACCTTACGACATCCGCGAGGGCGCTTGATCGTTGGTTTAAGGAGCGCCAGAAGAATCTGGGTGCGCCACGATTACTGGAAATTCCCAACGAAGCACTTGTGACCAATGCAGGTCCGCTGCAGGTTACCGGGAACATTACCCTGGTGACCGAAAACGGGTCCGTTCAGTACGCCAACCATATTTCGCTCTGCCGCTGCGGTCACTCCGACAGCAAACCCAATTGCAACGGGCAACACATAGATAAGGAATTCCTGAATTCCGGAAAAATATCGGAAGCATCAGAAATTTCAGCCTCACAGAACCCCAGCAAACTGACCATCTCCTGTATCAAGAATGGGCCCATCACCTTCCGGGGCCGTTTGCGCATGCATAATCAATTTGGGCAGGAATGCGTAAAAATGCGGGGCTCACTTTGCCGCTGCGGACAGTCGGCGAGCAAGCCGTTCTGTGACGGATCACATTCCCGGGTTGGGTTCAAGACCGGTTGATCTATTGCGTGTACAGTCTATGGGCGGCACAATCTGCCCATGGATGTTTTTCGCGTATTTCAAATAGAAGCTGCACACCACCTGCCCAACGTGCCGGAAGGGCACAAATGTGCACGCCTGCATGGTCATTCGTTCCGTATTGAGATTCATATCAGCGGCCCGGTGGGTCAGGATACCGGATGGGTGATGGATTTTGCCGACCTGCGGCGCGCCTTCCAACCGCTCTTCGACCAGTTGGACCATCACTGCCTGAATGACATCGAAGGACTTGAGAACCCGACCAGCGAAAACCTGGCACGGTGGATCTGGGAACACCTTCTGCCGGACCTTCCCGAACTCTCCAAAGTCGTAGTGCAGGAAACCTGCAACGCCGGCTGTATTTATTCCGGATAAAAAGAAGGCCAGACGTGAGTCTGGCCTAAATCTTGAGACTTGGAGAGTCTTCACACAATCGTATTTACTCGAAAAACCGATCTGCTGGTTCGTCGATAGAAGTAGTGTACGGATGCCCACCAGACCGGTAATTGATCTGCGTCATGAATAAGTTTTTCATTTACCCCAGAATTGTTGCCAGATTTTGAATTATATTGAATGCATGGTGAAGCATCCGCCGCGTTTTTGACTCTGGTCAATTTTCTACCGCCCGGCATCGTTTACGCTTCACCCTTAACAACCAGGGTCAGAGAGTTCGATGGAACAACGAGTCAAATTCAACACGGAACTGATAAAAAAGTACGACATAGCAGGACCTCGCTATACGTCGTACCCAACGGCCTTGCAGTTCATGGAAGGTTTCGATGCAGAGGCCTACCGGCGTTTCACTGCAACCAGCAACAGCGAACTGATTCCCAAGCCCCTTTCTCTGTATGTGCACCTACCCTTTTGCAAATCACTTTGCTATTACTGTGGCTGCATGAAAAAGGTGACCCGGCATGAAACCCAGGCCGACCTTTACCTGGAATTGCTGGAAAAAGAAATCGCGATGCAGGGAGATTTGTTCGACCATGACCGCGAAGTCATTCAACTCCACTTTGGTGGCGGCACCCCCACGTTTCACAATGATGAAAAGCTAACCCGCCTGATGACTTGCCTGGGGGAACATTTCTCCCTGAGCACGGACGACAGCCGCGAATTTTCAATCGAAGTGGACCCGCGCACCGTCGGCAATGAGCGCCTGGCGGCTCTGGCCGGAATGGGCTTCAACCGAATCAGCCTCGGTGTACAGGATATCGACCCGACGGTGCAAAAGGCCGTCAACCGGATCCAGGATCCGGACGCAACGCTCGCCATGGTCGACGGCTCACGCAAGCTGGGTTTCAATTCCGTCTCCATCGACCTGATCTATGGCCTGCCCCTGCAAACGGCCAGGGGTTTCGGCAAGACCATCGACACGGTGCTCAGCGCGCGGCCTGACCGGCTGGCTGTTTACAACTACGCGCACCTGCCGCACATCTTCCGCGCACAACGGATGATCAACTCTGAGGACATCCCATCTCCGGAGACTAAGCTGGAACAGATGGAAGTAACCATCGACAAGCTGACCGGGGCCGGTTACGTCTTTATCGGCATGGATCATTTTGCATTGCCGGACGACGAACTGACCATTGCTCAGCGTGAGGGTGGTCTGCAACGCAACTTCCAGGGCTATTCCACACGCCGTGAATGCGACATGATCGGCATGGGTGTCAGCGCGATTGGTAAAGTAGGCGATTGCTACGCCCAGAACATCAAGGACATCCCAACCTGGCAGTCCGTGGTCGCCGAAGGCACGCTGCCTATCTGGAGAGGTGTCAGCCTGACCACCGAAGACCGGCTACGCCGCAGCATCATCGAGTCCATCATGTGTCATGGTGAAGTCCAGTTCCACGAATTCGAGGCGAACTACGCTATTGATTTTCATGACCATTTCGCCCTTGAGCTGGGAAGTCTCCAGCACCTGGAGAAGGACGGACTGATCGAAATGGGCGACGACGAGTTCAAGGCCACGCCCGAAGGACGGCTGCTGTTGAGAGCAGTCGCCATGACCTTTGACGAGTACCTGCAAACGCCAGAAACCAAGCCAAAATATTCGCGCGTCATTTAACCCTTTCCGAGCGGCCGGGGGTCCTCATATACGTAGTTCTACGCATGCGTAAAGGGGTGCCTCAGCCATATAATGCATTCAAAAGAACCAATTATTGGAGAGTGCATAATGGAAAGTTCGTTAAGAGTAGCTAATATCCGTGATTATCGTCGTGAACCCTCTCGTTCGCAGGTTGCATGCAGCCGTTGCGCACTCGGAGAACTCTGTCTTCCGCGTGGACTTTCCCCGGACGAAACCGAGCGGTTCGAACAGATTGTTCATCGTTCCCGTCCGATCCAGCCTGGCGAACATCTGTTCCGCGCTGGAGACGAATTCCGTTCGGTCGCTTCAGTTCGCACGGGCTGCTTCAAGAGCTACGTGATTGACCATGAAGGACAGGAACAGGTTCTGGGTTTCCACCTGCCTGGTGAGATCATCGGTCTCGATGCCATCCACTCCTGCAAGCACGTTGCCAACGTGGTTGCGCTGGACACCAGTGCCGTGTGTGGTCTGACCTTCGAAACGGTCACCAGCATGGCCCGCCACATGCCGGAACTACAATCAGAACTGTTCCGTGTCATGAGCCAGCGCATCAGCGAACTGGAAACCATCGCCGGCGACCTGAGTGCGGATGAACGCATCGGTATGTTCCTGCTGTCGCTTTCCGAGCGCTTCTCAAGACGCGGCTATTCGGACAAGGAATTCATTCTGGCCATGTCGCGCCGGGATATCGCCAGCTACCTGAGACTGGCCACGGAAACGGTCAGCCGCGTGCTGGCACGATTCCAGAAAGCCGGTGTGGTCAAGGTCGACCGCAAACAAGTTCGCATCCTGGACATGGACGAACTGAAAGTAGTCGCCCGCAAGTGCTGAATTAACCCATCAATACCGCCGGGTGGAGCACTTTTTAGTGCTCCACTCCGCCTTTTCCGTGCGCATGGCCGTGTGACATCTCCTCTTTGGTGGCGTCACGAACGTCCGTCACTTCCACATCAAAAGTCAGAGACTGCCCCGCCAGCGGGTGGTTCGTATCAACATCAACGTTAAACCGGCCTACCTTTACAACCGTGGCCTGGATCGGCCCCTGTTTGGTCTGCAGTGTCACCAACTGGCCAGGCTCGAGCCGGTCGGACTGCCTGAAAACCTTGGCCGAAACCCGCTGGACCCGCTGATCATCGCGCTCCCCATAGGCATCAGCGGGCTCCACGGTAACCTCAAAGGCATCACCGGCCGCTTTTCCAGCCATGGCTTTTTCCAGGCCAGGGATAATATTGCGGGAGCCGTGCAGGTAGCTCATGGGGTCGCGTTCGCGCGAGCTTTCCATTTGCTCACCTGCCTCATTACTCAAAGTGTAGTGAAAAGAAACGATCTTCCTGGCTTCAATTTTCATCAGTTTTAACCTTTTTCCTGTTGTTGATCGATCCAGTGCCCGGTTTCATCGCTGAGCACATCCAGCGGCACGGAACCCAGCGACAGGATGAAATCATGGAACTCACGGATGTCAAAATCATCACCCAGTTCCTGCTCGGCACGCCCCCTGAGTTGCCACAGCGTGTATTCACCCAGCTTGTAGCTAAGCGCCTGGGCCGGCCAGGAAATGTAACGGTCGATCTCGGTGGTGATTTCGTGCATCGACAGGGCGGTATTGGATGACAGGAAATCCAGCGCCTGCTGGCGGGTCCATCCCATGGCATGAATTCCGGTATCGATGACCAGCCTGCACGCCCGCCACATTTCGTAGGTCAGCCGCCCGAAGTGATCATACGGGGTTTCATATATGTCCATTTCCAGCCCCAGTTTTTCAGAGTACAAACCCCAACCCTCACCATAGGCCGAGATATAGTCAAAACGGCGGAACGGTGGCTGGCCGTCCTGTTCCAGCGCCAACGCCCCCTGCGTATGGTGGCCCGGGGCCCCTTCGTGAAGGGTCAGCGCAGGAATGGCATAAAGTGGCCTGCTCTTCAGGTCATGAGTATTGACCCAGTAGTAGCCGCCACGATGTGCTTCCAGGGGTGCCCCGACGTACCGTCCTGATGTATAGAAAGGCGCGATGTCTTCCGGAACCGGTGCAACACCATAAGGCTGGCGCGGCATATGTCCAATCAGCATCGGCAGACGGCCATCGATCTTTTTGGCGTAATAAGACGCGTGCGCCAAAAGCTCTTTCGGTGTCCTGGCGTAAAACTGCGGGTCGGTCCGCAGAAACTGCAAAAAATCTGCAAAGCTCCCTTCAAACTCCACCTCGGCAATAATCGCCTCCATCTCCTGGCGGATTCGTGCGACCTGTTCAGTCCCAATGGCATGAATTTCCTCGGCTGTCATATCCAGCGTGACGTATTGGCGGATCTTGGCCTGGTAAAAAGCCTTGCCATCCGGCAGCTCGGTTGCCCCCAGGGTTTGACGTGCTCCGGGCAGGTACTCCTGCTGATAAAAGTCATACAGGCGCTGCCAGGCTGGAATGACCTCACTGGCAATCACCTTTTCGGCCGTAGCCAGCAACTCAGCCCGGTCACCACCGGCTACGGACTCCGGCATATCCTGAAAGGGTGCAAAAAACGGGCTTTCTTCGGCAGAACCCACCAGTTGGGCCTTGATCGGCTCATCGCGTCCGGCAAGGATGACCTGTGGCTGGGTGATGCCTTGCTCGATACCTGTGCGCAGCAACGCAATGTACTGGTCCATCAGGGCCGGCATCGCGTGCAGCCGGGCCAGGTAGTTGCGGTAGTCCTGCTGGTTCGAGAATTTGCTCTCATTCGGCAAGCGGCCCAATTCCATGTAGAAACCCGTGTCGCTGGTAAATGGGATCAGGTACGCCCGGGTCTCATACGCCGCCAGGAAATTATCCATCTGCCTGACAAAAATCCGGTAGTTGATGCAATCGTCACGGTCCAGCCGTTCACAGGAGATCGCATTCAGCTCGGATCGGATACCTTTCCAGAATTCATGGCGCCGCAACTGGGCTTCCTCGCTGACATCTCCCAGTTGGTCCTGGTATTCGTCCATGCCGGCGTAGGATGCAAGCAGTGGGAATTCCTTCATCCGGAACGCCCATTCTTTCTCGTAGATTGTCTTAAAGGTCGCACTGTCTCCGGCCGCCTGAGCTGCCGGCACCATGATGGTAAGCAGCACCAGACCGATTATCCATAGATTTCTCATAAAGTTTTTCCTGTGTGAATCTGTGGCATCAGGTTACGACAAACCCTTCCCAGAAGGGGTCGTCGTCCGGATCCACTGTAATAACGTTGTGCCCGTATATCCGCGCCCAGCCCTCGATGCTGGGTACGATGGCCGGGAATTCCCCAACCCGGGTTTCAGCCTCGACCCGGCCGGTAAACCGGCTTCCGATATAGCTCTCGTGGATAAACTCATCGCCGACCGCAAGCTCGCCACGGGCGGCCAGCTGTGCCATCCGTGAGGAAGTGCCCGTTCCGCAGGGAGAACGGTCGATCGCTGACTCACCGTAAAATACGGCGTTGCGCGCGTCAGAGCCGGGGTGCAGCGGTTGGCCTGCCCAAAGGAGGTGGCGCATATGTGACAAACGGTCGTCATTGGGGTGTGAGAAGGTATAACGCTGGTTGATCCGATCCCTCAGCAGCGGGCTGAGCCGGACAATATCGGCAGCCGTCAACTCAGCCAGGTCACGATAACCCTCCTGTGGCTCAACTATCGCGTAGAAATTGCCGCCGTAGGCCACGTCGAACCGCAGCTTACCGCCCAGTTCCGGGCACTCCACTTCCAACCCGCTCGAGTGCAGAAAGGACGGCACGTTGGTCAACCGCACGGAGCGGACCTTTCTGTTCTCTTGTTGATACGAAACCATGACCTTCCCGGCGGGAGTTTCCAGGGCGAGTTGCCCGGGAATCCGCGGCGTCACCAGGCCACTTTCCACTGCCATCGTAACGGTGCCAATAGCCCCGTGACCGCACATCGGCAAGCAGCCGGAAGTTTCAATGAACAGCACACCGATATCGCAATCGTCCCGGCTGCTGGGGTACAAAATGCTACCGGACATCATGGCGTGGCCACGCGGCTCGAACATCAGGGAGGTGCGAACCCAGTCGAATTCCGCCATGAAATGCTGCTGTTTGTCGAGCATACTGTCGCCGTCAAGTTCCGGCCCACCACTGTAGACCAGGCGCACAGGGTTACCGCAGGTATGGGCGTCGATGCAATGGAAGGTCGTCTTCTTTGGCATGGGTTTAACGCTCTATACCGGCCACCAGCCGCTCCATTACGGCGATCACCGCATCTGAAGCTTTCCTGGCCCCGTTGTAGTCCCTGCGAGCCACCAGGCGTGCCATGTTGGAGTGGGCAGATATCGCATCAGACAGCTTCATCTGGTGCCGGTGGTAGTACCAGAAACGCCGGCAGTGGCTGCGCAGTGGAGCTAATGCGGCACTGGCGTAGGGGTTACCGGCACAACGATCCAGCAGCTTGTCCAGACCGGTATCAAGTTTGAGAAACTCTTCGAAGCTCTCGTGCGAAATGCTCAGCTGGCGGGCTACTGCCGAGATTTCACTGCGTTGCGTATCGACCGCATTCAGGGCTGCGCGATAAACGATGACCTGCTCCAGGGGTTTCCTGGTTTCCAGGATATGGCCCATGCCGGCACGGTTGACCGGAGTTACCACCACTCCCTTGCGCGGCATCACCAGGAAAAACTCCTGCTGAGCCAGCCTCTGGATCGCCTCACGTACCGGGGTGCGGCCGAAACCTGTCATTTCGATCAGCCGCCCTTCAGATATCTGGACGCCGGGGGCCAGATCCAGCGTCACCAGTTTTTGCTCGAGTAGCTGGTAAGCCTGTTCTGCCAGGCTGGCGGATGGTTGAACGGTTGAACTCACCGAATCTCCGGCCGCTGCTCAAGCGTTTCAGCCAGGGTTTTCTCAACGGCCGAAGCCTCCGCTTCTGTCAGTTGCAGCCGCGGTGCCCTGACCTTGGCGCTACCCACGCCCATCAGCGCTTCTACCAGCTTGATTTGTTGCACGAATTTCGGCCCTGTATCCAGGTGCAACAGGGGCAGAAACCACTCATACAGCACGCGCGCTTCATCCCAGCGGCCTGCCTGGCATAGCTCCCATAACCTGACGCTCTCTTTCGGAAAAGCGACCACCAGGCCGGCTACCCAGCCCTCCGCGCCGACTGCGAAACACTCCAGCGCGAGATCATCGACACCGCAGAACAGGGCAAACCGGTCGCCGACCCGCCGTCGGATTTCGGGAAATCGACGGGTGTCGGTTGAAGACTCCTTGATGGCCGCAAATTTCGGATTGTCGGCCAGCCGGACAAAGTCCCCAGGCATAAGGTCCGTGCCGTAAGCTACCGGGTTGTTGTATAGCATGATCGGCAAGGAAGTCGATGCGGCCACATCTTGCAGGAAAGTCATCGTTTCCCGCCGGTCACCCGGATAACGCATCGGTGGTAGCAACATGAAACCATCTGTGCCCGCCTCTTCAGCGGCCGCGGCAAACTCTTTGGCGTCACGGGTCGAGGATTCTGCGATGGTGGTAATCAAGGGCACGCCCCTGAGGTCAGCGTCGGCAAAAAACCTTACCATCTCACGCTTTTCCTCTGGACTCAGGGTGGAGTTTTCACCCAGTGAACCCAGGATAACGATGCCATGTACGCCAGCGTTGAGCTGAAACTCCAGATGCTTTCCCATAGCATCCCAGTCAATCTCATCAGCGGCGGTGAATTTAGTCGTCACAGCCGGAAATACGCCGCTCCATTGCACCTGATTCATGTTTTTCTAATCCATCGGGGTAGGCAGGGAGATTGATGATATATCAGTCAGGGGGATAAAAAAACCCGGCCTGCTGGCCGGGTCATTTCTTCTATAACAAATCAGGAAGTTTATTGTTTCTCGATCCGGATTGAGCCATTGACTGTCTCCAACGAAATCTTTGCGTCACCCTCGCCGATTCTTCCAGACAGATCACGGCCCACAAATCCCTTCTCAGGCTCAAGCCCAAAATCGTCCGCATTAATGCTGCCGTTAACGGTTTCTGCCTCAACCCGGGCACTCGCATCACCCGGAATTATCAGTACAATTTTGCCATTCACCGCTTCAGCCGACACACGCTGGCCGTCTCCCAGGACGTCAAATTCAGCCCTGACACTGCCATTCACGGTTTCAAGGTCCACGTCTCCTTCAAGACCAGTGGCAACCAGCGAACCATTGACCGTCTCGCCCTTGACCAGGCCACGGACCGCGCTTATTTCTACATCGCCATTGACGGTTGAGATCGTATCCAGATTGACGTCAGCCGGAACCTCCAGCACGAAGGAAACACTGCCGCTGCTGTCATTACCCCATTTAAACCAGCCGTCTTCACTCTTCGGATGCCGGGTTTCAATGCGGATATAGCCGGCTTCAGCCGACACGATGACTTCCAGCTCATCAAGGTATTCCTGCTTGCCGGCTTTTTTGTGCGCCACCATGTGAACGGTAGAACCCGAGGCACCGGTAATTTGGATATCCCCATTAATATTCTCCAGACTGATCCTTGCGCCTGAGTCCACCTCAAACGAATTTTCCTCTGTTTCTTTCACAGCCGCGCTTACGGCTACCGAAATAAACAATAGTGCAACGCCTATCAGCACACCAATTTTCATGATTGTCACTCCTGTTTTCGACACTTGTTTATCTGTTTCTAATGCATTTGATGCTACCAGCGGCCACAGGGTTTAAACAGACAAAAATTATTTGCCTGTCCGTGGGTAATACCGTATCATTCCAGTGTATTAACACACTAGTACATTATCACAAATATGAAACACCATGACCCATCACAAAAACGCGAGCTAAAATCCGCGGCCCGATCACTTTCCGAAACCCTGCTCTCGCTGGAAACCACACAGGAGGTCAAACAGTTCCTCGAAGATTTGTGTACGCCGGCGGAACTGGAAGCCATGGTGGATCGCTGGCGGGTCGCCCAACTGCTTAACCAGGGCAATTCCTACCGTGACATCAGGGAAATGACGAAGGTCAGTGTCACGACGATCGGGCGCGTGGCACGTTTCATTGAACAAGGAACCGGTGGTTACCGAACCGCCCTGGACCGCCTGGAGAAAACCCAATCATGAGTCGTTTGAGAGTTGCCATACAAAAATCCGGCCGCCTGTCGGAAAAATCCCTGGATATCCTGAAAAGTTGCGGACTTAGCTTTGCCCGCAGTAAAGACAAGCTTTTCTGGTATGGGCGGGATTTTCCTGTCGACGTGCTGCTGGTGCGTAATGACGACATCCCCCGCATGTTGCTGGATGGCGTTTGCGAGCTGGGAATCGTGGGTGAAAACATCGCCCGTGAAGTCATGCTGGAGCGGGACAGCGAATCCGGATTAAAATGCCTGCGCAAACTGGGTTTTGGCCACTGCCGGCTGTCCATCGCCGTTCCGGAGAACAGCGACATTGACGCCATTAGCAAATTGGCCGGGCTGCGTGTCGCCACCAGCTACCCTGCCCTGACACGCCACCTGCTGGAGCAGCAGGGTGTCAGCACCGAGATCGTCAAGCTGTCCGGTTCGGTGGAAATCGCGCCGGGACTGGGCACTGCGGAGGCCATTTCCGACCTTGTGTCTACCGGTACCACACTCAGAGCCAACCACCTTGTGGAACTGGATGAGTTGTATATGAGCGAGGCTGCACTGTACGGCCGTGTGAATGATATTTCAGCCGAGAAACAAGCACTGCTGGACCGCTTACTGGCGCGCCTTGAAGGAGTCATGCAGGCACGCGAGAGCAAATATGTGATGCTGCATGCGCCACGCGAAGCCCTGGAGAGAATCACCGAGTTGCTGCCGGGCGTTGAACACCCCTCGGTCATGCCGCTGGAGGGTTCTGACCGAATCGCCATTCATGCCGTATGTGGCGAAGCCGTGTTCTGGGAACATCTCGAAGCCCTGAAGGCTGAGGGAGCCTCGGCCATACTGGTCCTCCCCGTGGAAAAAATGCTGGCCTGATCATCATGGTTGATATGAATACGCTCCGCTGGTCCGGCCTCAGCTCTGCAGAACAGGATCGATTACTGGAACGACCGGCGTTTCACAACCCCGGCCTGGGTGAGTCGGTGAGGAACATCCTCGACCGGGTCAGGCAAGGCGGCGACACAGCCCTGTCTGAGCTGACCCTTGAACTGGACAAAGTACGGCCGGAGCCATTCGAGTATGGCCCAGCGGAACTTGATGCGGCCCTGGCAGAAGCAGACCCGGAGCTAATCGCCGCAATCCGTGACGCCAGCAACCGGATCAGAACGTTTCACAGTGCCGACCTGCCGCAGGACAACTCGATCGAAACCGCGCCGGGCCTGGTCTGTGAAGTCCGCTACCAGGCTTTGTCTCCGGTCGGCCTGTACATACCCGGCGGCAGTGCCCCGCTGGTCTCGACCGTGCTGATGCTCGCCATTCCGGCCGTACTGGCAGGCTGCGAAGACATCGTCATGTGTTCACCGCCAGGCAGGGATGGCAAGGTCGCCGCAAATATCCTCGCGGCTGCACGTTTATGTGGCGTTTCCCGGGTGTTTTGCGCGGGCGGTGCACAGGCAATTGCTGCAATGGCCTATGGCACAGAAACTGTACCCCGATGCAACAAGATCTTCGGCCCGGGCAACTCATGGGTCACCGAGGCCAAGCAGCAGGTCTCCCAGGACCCCAACGGCGCAGCCATAGATATGCCGGCGGGCCCGTCGGAAGTGCTGGTGATTGCAGATGCTAACGCCAACCCGGAGTTTATTGCCTGGGACCTGCTCTCCCAGGCTGAGCACGGCCCTGATTCCCAGGTAGTGCTGCTGACTGACAGTAATGAAGTCGCAAGCTCCGTGATCGCATGGATAGAGAAACTGGCGCCGCAGTCACCGCGGGCCGCCATCCTGCAAAAATCACTGGCTGAATCCCGAATCATCCTTGTCGAAGACATGGAAATCGCCATCCAGCTGTCCAACCACTATGCTCCGGAGCACTTGATCATCAATACGACAAATGCTGCTGAGCTTGCTGAGTGCGTGCGCCATGCCGGTTCTGTTTTCATCGGCCCATGGACGCCGGAATCGCTTGGGGATTATTGTTCCGGTACCAACCACGTTCTGCCGACCTATGGCTGGGCCCGCGCCCACGGGGCACTTGGCATGGGCGATTTTATGCGCCGCATGACCTTTCAGCAGGCCACTCGCAAAGGCCTGGAAAAGGTTGGACCGACTGCTGAAAAGCTGGCCGAAGTGGAAGGTCTCGATGCGCACCGCATGGCCGTCCGTGCCCGCCTGAACAGCAAAGAGGAAAGCTGATGGGTATTGAATCACTGGCGCGACCTGAAATCGTGGCCATGAAACCTTATTCTTCAGCGCGTAAAGAGGCGCCCGGAGAAGGAATCCTGCTTAATGCCAACGAAGCACCGCATGCCTTACTGGATGAACAGGGCTCGTTGAACCGCTACCCGGAACCCCAGCCCGACCAGCTGATTGCCCGGCTGGCCCGCCTGTACGACGTGCCCGAAGAATGGGTCCTGGTAACCCGCGGCAGCGACGAGGGGATTGACCTGCTTACCCGGGTTTTTTGCCGTGCCGGTCAGGATGCCATCCTGCACTGCCCACCGAATTTTGGCATGTACAAAATTGCGGCACAGACCCAGGGTGCCGAAGTGATCTCGGTAATCCGCGAGAGCCAAAAAGGTTTTCAACTCGACGAGCAAGCCGTGCTCGATGCCATAGGTCAGAATGATCGGATAAAACTGGTCTTTCTGACGTCCCCGAACAATCCAACCGGGGACCTCATCGAGACTGAATTCCTTGAGCGCCTGCTCAACATAACGTGTGACAAAGCCATCGTGGTCATGGACGAGGCCTATGCCGAGTTCTGTGACCGCCCCTCAGCCGCAACCCTGATCAAGGAGCATGAAAACCTGGTCATTTTGCGCACACTTTCAAAAGCCTGGGCCGCCGCCGGGTTGCGTTGTGGTTCAGTCCTGGCTCAACCGCCTGTCATCTCGTTATTACAACGGGTGATTGCGCCCTATCCGTTACCCAGCCCGGTCGTGGGGCTCGCATTACGGATGCTGGAAGACGATGTGCTTGAAAAACAGCATGCGCTGCTGACAGAGCTTAAAAGTAACAAACAGAGCCTCCTGCATGAGCTCAACCGTCTTACACGGATCCGGGAAATCATCCCCGGTGAGGCCAACTTCGTGTTGATCCGGGTTGATGAACCGGATGAACTCCTCACCATTTGTGCCAACGGGGGTGTGATCATTCGCGGCTTTCCCACAGACCCCCTGTTGCGGAAATATGTACGCATCTCGGTCGGCACCATGGATGATATCAATGCGCTGGCGACCGTCCTGCAACAATGGGAGAACGAAAAATGAGTACAGCCAAACGGCGGATTTTGTTCATAGACCGCGATGGCACATTGATTATCGAGCCAGCGGACCAGCAAATCGATTCGCTGGAGAAGCTGGAGCTGCTAGCCGGGGTCATTCCAGCCCTGTTGGAACTACAGCAGGCCGGCTATGAATTCGTCATCGTCAGCAACCAGGATGGACTGGGAACCGACTCTTATCCAACCCGGGATTACGAGATTCCCCAGCAGAAAATGATCGACATTTTCGCATCACAGGGCATCACTTTCAGCGAGGTCCTGATCGACCCACATTTTGAACATGAAAATGCGCCCACCCGTAAACCCGGCATTGGACTGGTACTGGATTACCTGAAATCAGGCGAACTCGACCTGGCAGACAGCTGGGTGATCGGTGATCGTGAAACCGACCTGCAACTGGCGGAGAACATGGGCATTGGTGGTTTGCGCATCGGCGACGGGTTCGAGGACTGGGGTTCCATCACCCACACACTGGTGAACCGGCCCAGGCAGGCAACGGCAGAACGCAAAACCAACGAAACAGACATCCGGGTTTTTATTGATCTGGATGCCGGTGGGGGTTGCCGTGCGGAAACCGGCATTGGTTTTTTTGACCACATGCTGGACCAGCTGGCCAGTCACGGTGGCTTCCGCCTGGAATTGACGTGCCGTGGCGACCTGGAGATTGATGAGCACCACACGGTCGAAGACTGTGCACTGGCGCTGGGCAACGCACTAAACTCCGCGCTGGGTGACCGCCGGGGCATTGGCCGCTATGGTTTCGTCTTACCGATGGATGAATCACTGGCCGAAGTGGCAATCGACCTGTCGGGCAGACCAGCCATCGTATTTGACGCCAACTTTCCACGCGATGCAGTCGGGGAGTTTTCCACCGAGATGGTGCAGCACTTTTTTGCGTCGCTGAGTCAGTCACTGGGTGCGGCCATTCACCTGAAGGTCCGGGGTGAAAATACCCACCACATGATAGAAGCGCTGTTTAAAGGCGCCGGCCGGGCACTAAAGCCCGCCCTGGCACGCCAGGGACGTGAACTGCCCAGCACCAAGGGAATACTTTAATGTCCATCGCCGTTGTCGATAGTGGTGGTGCAAATATCGCTTCGGTACTGCACGCCTTGCGACGCCTGGGTTCAGAGCCTGTTTTCACGTCCGATGCAGCAGAAATACGGGCGGCCGATCGCGTCATCCTGCCGGGCGTCGGAGCAGCCGGTCGCGCTATGGAGGTACTGAAAGAGCGTGGACTGGCAGAGGAAATCAGAGGACTGAAACAGCCTGTTCTCGGAATTTGCCTTGGTATGCAACTGCTGTTCGAGTCATCCGAAGAAGACGACGCCCTTTTACTGGGTTTAATCCCCGGCCGGCTCACCCGGCTGGAAGAACGCAAAGGACTGCGTGTGCCGCACATGGGATGGAATGTGATCAACAACACAAAGGCCGACGCGTTGACCGCACCGCTCAATGACAGGTGGTTCTATTTTGTACATTCATATGCAGCACCACTCAGCGAGTGGACCGTGTCATCGAGTAGCCATGGGGCAGAATTCAGCGCTATCGTCAGGAAAGACAACTTCTATGGCGCACAATTTCACCCGGAGCGTTCAGCAAAAGCCGGAGCCGAACTGTTACGTGGATTCCTGGAGGCTCCATTGCAATGAGCATTAAAATCATTCCCGCCATCGACCTGCTGGATGGCAGCTGCGTGCGTCTTCTGCACGGCGATTTCAACAAGTGCAAGGTCTATGAGCTGGATGCGGTCCGGCTGGCGGCAACTTATGCGCAGGAAGGCGCGGAGTGGCTACACGTTGTTGACCTGGCAGCATCAAGGGACGGCAAGAAGGCTGACATCAGGCCCTTGTTGCGCCTGCTGGAACATACCACTCAATCCGTTCAGACCGGCGGTGGTGTGCGCGTTGAAGCCGACATCACCACGCGCCTGGAAAATGGCGCCAGCCGGGTGGTGGTAGGCAGCCTGTCGGTCACCGAACCGGAGCAGTTCGCCAACTGGCTGGGCACCTTTGGTACCGACCGCCTGGTCGCCGCGCTGGACGTTCGCATCGACGACGACGGCATACCCTGGCCACGCACCCATGGCTGGACCCAGGGTTCCGGCCGCTCGCTGTGGCAATTGCTGGACTATTATTCGGACAAGGGACTCAAACACGTTCTGTGCACGGATATTGGTCGTGATGGCGCGATGACGGGACCCAACCTGGACCTGTACAGCGAGCTCACGCGCCGCTATCCGGACCTGGTGGTACAGGCCTCCGGTGGCGTCAGCGGCTTACTCGATTTGCAGAAACTCACCGCGACCGGAGTCGACTCAGCCATCACCGGAAAAGCCTTGCTGGAAGGCTGTTTCACAGTGGCCGAAGCGGTCAAGGCACTGTCGTGAGCGGCGTGGCCCGCAGAATCATTCCCTGCCTTGATGTTCGCGATGGCCAGGTCGTCAAAGGTGTGCAGTTCCGCGATCACCGGGTGATGGGAGACATCATCGAGCTGGCCGCGCGCTACCGTGACGAGGGCGCCGACGAACTGGTGTTTTACGACATAACCGCCAGCCCTCAGGGCCGCAGCGTCGACATCGAATGGGTACGCCGGGTCTCGGAAACCATCGACATCCCGTTCTGCGTGGCCGGCGGCATCCGCAGCGTCGGCAACGCCGGCCGGATTCTCGCCCAGGGTGCGGACAAGATTTCCATTAATACCCCGGCCCTTGAGAACCCCGGCCTGATCAACGAGCTGGTCAAGGTTTTCGGCAGCCAATGCGTGGTTATCGGTGTGGATTCCATCTCAGATGGCCATACCTATACGGTTCGCTCGCACACCGGCACGCCGGATGCGATGAGGACTCCCGGCAGGGAAACACTCGACTGGCTTAACGAAGTAGTGGACCGGGGGGCTGGCGAAGTCGTACTCAACTGCATGTCTTCTGATGGAACGCGGGCCGGTTACGATATCGAACAACTCACCGCCGCACGAAAGGCACTGCCGATCCCGCTGGTGGCGTCAGGTGGCGCTGGAAGTGTCGAACATTTTGTTAATGTGTTTGAGCAGGCGGATGTCGACGCGGCACTGGCCGCCACGGTTTTCCACTCTGGCCAGATTCCAATTCCCCGCCTGAAACAATCGCTGGCTGAAGCCGGCATCGAGGTGCGCCCGTGAAGATCACAAACGTTGATGATGTAGAAACACTTGAATGGCAGAAAATGGACGGGCTGATACCCGCCATTGTGCAGGACGCATTTGATGGTCGGGTGCTGATGCAGGCCTTCATGAACCGCGAAGCACTGGCCCACAGCCTGCAAAGTGGCAGCGTCACCTTCTGGAGCCGCAGCCGGCAGCAGCTTTGGACCAAGGGTGAAACCTCCGGCAACACGCTGAAGCTGGTAACGGTACACGCTGATTGTGACAACGACTGCCTGTTGGTGATGGCGATTCCGGCCGGCCCCACTTGCCACCGTAACACCGACACCTGCTTTGACGGCGACCAGAATACGTTACCGCAACTGGCCTTCCTGGCCAGCCTCGAACGGCTGGTCGCCCAGCGCGAGATCGACCGTCCTGAAGGCAGTTATACAACCCGGCTGTTCGAAGCCGGCGTCAAACGCATCTCTCAGAAAGTGGGTGAAGAAGGCGTAGAAACCGCCCTGGCGGCCACCTCGGGCGACATGGAAGAACTGGTCAACGAATCCGCTGACCTGCTCTACCACCTGCTGGTATTGTTGCGTTCCTGCGACCTGACACTGGCGGATGTCACCGCAGTACTGCAATCGCGACACGCCACATGAACGCTAACAAAAACCTCGATCAATGAAGGCCCTCGTCTACAAGAAGTTCGGCCCGGCGGAGGTGCTGGAATGGGTCGATCACTGGCCGGAACCTGAGATTTCTCCGCACCATGTCCTGGTCCGGGTAGAAGCCGGGGGCGTAAACCCCAAGGACGTTCTGTTGCGCAAGGGCAAATTCAGCCGGACCCTGGCGCGTGATCCGCTGCCGCGGGTATCTGGCCTGGATATGGCCGGCGAGGTTGTAGCTGTGGGTCCCGGGGTCTCCAGTTTCGCCATAGGAGACCCGGTTTTCGGGATGACCAATCGATTCTCCGGCGGCGTACACGCCGAACTGGCAACCCTGCAGGAATCCGAAATTTGCCTGGCACCCGGGACCCTTTCCCTGGTCGAGGCTTCAGTGGTTCCTCTCGCAGCGCAGACTGCGTTACAGGCCCTGAGGGATCACTGCGCCATCGGGGACGGGGCACGTTTATTGATCAACGGAGCCAGCGGCGGGGTGGGTCATTTCGCCGTACAGATCGGAAAACTGTCAGGTGCTGAAGTCCATGCCGTCTGCGGCCCGGGAAACATCCCGTTCGTGGAGTCGCTGGGAGCGGACCGTGTTTACAGTTACCGGGATCAGCCCGCAAGCTCGATCGACATGTCTTTCAACGCCGTATTCGACGTCTTCGGGAAACAGTCGCGCAAGGCATTCGCCAGGCAACTGGGCAAGCACGGTATCTATGTAAGCACCGTGCCGAAGGGGGAAACCTTTCTGGGTGAAGCATTGGCCAGAATGGGATTATCCCGAAAGAACCGGCTTGTTTTTGTCCGGTCCAACTGCAAAGACCTGCAACAACTCAGGGAATGGATTGACGCAGGCTTGCTCAGGCCATTCCTTGAAAAAACCTACCCGGTGGAGCGGGCCATCGACGCCCACCGTCATATCGAATCAAGACATACCGTTGGCAAAATCGCGATCCGGATAGGTACCGCTTAAATAGTATCCCAGCGGAATCGCTCAGCCTCGAACGCATCGACCGCCAACGCTTTTAACAACTCATCTTCATTGTTGTCGATGCGACGCAAGTTGCGTTTGATCCGGATCCGGGCTTCACGCACGAAGACCTTCAGAATATCAATTTCTTTCGCGGCCTTTTCTACGCCATTGGCATCAATCGATGCCTGTACGCGGCTCAGCGTACACGCCATTACGAACAGGTCGATCATGATGTCGGCCAGCCGCTTGGTAGCAAACTGCTTGCCGATGATGTTCTTGCCGTGCTTGCGCAGAATCCGGTCGGCCGCCTGGGCCAGATCGCGGGTTTTCTTCTCAAAAATATCGGCCTGCGGCCTGATCGATTCATCAAGCCCCTGAAGTTTGCCTGTTTCACCGCGACCGGTCCGCAACTGGGCATGCTTGCGCGCATAGTCCGATAGCACGCCAAAGCCCTTGATCGGCTCGTTGAAAACGCCCTTCATGGAACTGGATAGCTCCTTCAACTGGCTCGCCACTTCATTCATCGCAGTCAAGGCGATAAACAGGCGCAAGATCTCATTGGTGCCTTCAAAAATACGATTGATTCGGGAATCCCGAACGATGCGTTCATAAGGGTATTCGCGCATGAACCCGTTGCCACCGGCGATTTGCAACGCTTCATCGGCGCTGCGCGACAGACATTCGGTGGAATAAACCTTGGAAATAGCCGCCTCGACGGCATACTCCTCGTATCCACCATCGATCAGGCCGCCAACCATCGTGACCACGGCCTCTGATGTATAGCAATCAACTACCATCTGGCCGACTTTTTCCTTGATCAGGCCATAGCTCGAAATAGGCTGCCCAAAGGTCTTGCGCTCGTTTGCCTGGCGGGTTGACAGCTCGATCAGGTGCTTCATCCCCCCCACAGAACCGCCACCCAGGCCGGTGCGCCCACTGTTCAGAATCTGCATCGCGACTTTAAAGCCACTACCGACCTCACCGAGCACGTTTTCGGCCGGTACATGAACGTCGTCCAACATCACGGAAGTCGTGGAACTGGAGCGCAGGCCCATCTTGTCTTCATGCGGCCCGACACTGACGCCAGGCATGTCCTTGGTAACCATGAACGCAGTCATCTTGCCGTGCTCACCTTCAGCCGCCGTGCGGGCAAAAACGGTGAAAAACTCGGCAAAGCCGCCATTGGTGATCCACAGCTTGTTGCCATTGAGGACCCATTCATCGCCTTGCTTGACGGCGGTTGTCTTGATCGCGGCTGCATCGGACCCGGCTCCCGACTCGGTCAGGCAGAATGCAGCGACCATCTCTCCACTGGCGAGTTGTGGCATATAGCGGGCTTTCTGTTCTTCGTTGCCAAACAGAAGCAGACCACGCATGCCAATGGAGCTATGTGCGCCGATCGTGACAGCAACGGACGCATCATAGCGGCCAACTTCCTGTAACGTGCGTGAATATGCCATGTTGCCAAGTGCCATCCCGCCGTGTTCCTCGGGGATAATCAGCCCAAATAACCCGAACGCCTTCAATTCGTCGATAAAATCAGGTGGCATCTCACCCGCGACATCCCATTCCCGGAAATCCTCGGTACGTGGTTCAAGCAGGTCTCTCACTGCGCCGGCAATTTCATGCAGCGTTTCTTTCTGGTCGGCAGAAAGCGTCGGAAAGGGAAACAGAACCTCTTGCTCAATCTGCCCCATGCACAGGGAGCGCATGAAGTTGGAGGTGGTTTTATCAGGCATGGTCTTCTCCTGCTATAGGTACCTCCATACTAAGCCGTTATTCAACCCAATGCAGCACATCCCGGATGATCGACCACCGGGGCTCTTTGCTCACTGCTCCAGCGCCCTTAATCCAGTAATCGAACAGAAAATCAACCTCGCCATTCTTCTGCTTGAGGTCCACCCAGGTTGAGACAAACCGATGCCATTCCGCATCGTTTCTCGGCAGTGGGTAACCCATCGGAACTTTGGCTGTTCCATTACCAGGCACAACGATGCTGTAGTCGGGGTAAATGAGCGTCCAGGCTGAACCCCCTTCGGCGGAATAGATAACGGCATCCAGTTCAGGTCGCTTACCACGCAAAAAATCCCGGGGCGAGGCGACATCAACGATTTTGGCGAGGGGAAGTCCACTTTTAATCCAACGATCAAAAGCCAGGTCTCCCTGCACGACGCCAAGGGTCAGGTCTGTCTGGCTGCGGAGTTTGCCCAGATCAGCAAACTGCTTTCGTTGATGGTCCGGCACCAGGAACCCCAGCGTCAAATCTATCGGCGCTGTTCCAAAATCCCATTGCCTGGCACGGGTCGGCGTAATCACCAGTCCGGACATGACAATATCGATCTGCCCACTGCTGAACAGAGCGTTAATGTCATCCCTGTCGATACGCACCAATTCCAGATCTACCGCAAGATCCATTGCCAGTTGGTGGGCCATCTCGACATCGAACCCGACCACTTCGGCATCCTGGTTTATAAATGCAAAAGGCAGTGAGTCAGGTAGATAGCCAACCCGCAAACTGCCTCTATTCCCTATGCTCGCAAGACGCCCGGACTCCTGAACGCCTGGTTCAGCCGGTGGCAGAGAATCTTTGTAATGTAGCGCATTGACGGGCCGGTCCATCCAGCGCATAGCGACCAGATCCTGGTCGCCGCGGTAATCGCCCTGCAGAGCACTGGAAAGGTAGATCCGCACGCCGGCCAGAATAGCGAAAAGAATGACTATGGAGAGTGCCACGACCATCATCAACCGCCGGATGTTCAGTTTGAAAACGCCCCGTACAATCGCAATCGCGACAACCGCCAGGCAGAACAGGTGGACGGCACCCAGCACCACCCGAATCCGGTCCGTATAAACCGTGGACATGACGAACAACTCCATCATGTCAGCAGGCACCTGAACCACATCCAGCAGGAATGGAATGCCGATTATGGGGGCAACAAAACTACTCAAAAATGCACTGCCGAGGAACACCAGTTCTTCAGAAGGTTGCAGGTCGCCACCCAGGTACCAAACTGAGAATGGCACAAACATCAGGATGATAAATGTCCCCAGGTTGGGGAAAGGATAGGCCAGCGGCAACAGGATATTCGCGCCATGACCGACATCTTCATCCTCAAGGTCATAACGGCGAAACAACTCCTTGATGTTCTCAATGAGCTGCGGCAATACCACGATGATTTTCGCGGTTGCGAAGATGGTGATCAGGGTGTCTTTGGGAATCGACAGCAAGTCGCGATACCTGAAAGGAGTTACCGCAGTTACAAGCAACGGCAAAATGATAAAGCTCATGGCGAGTGCGACGAGCGTATAGGTGATCAGGTAGGCTTGCAGTTTGTCGACTTCACCCAGAGAAATGGTTCCCGCGGTGCCCGCAGCAATCGCAAACACGCCGATCGGCGTAAGCTTAATGACCATCTTGTTGATCACGTTCAGGCCGTCCGCCAACACATCCAGCGCACGCAAAAGCCCTTCCCTGCCAGGGATTTTGCTGATTCCGATGCCCAGAAGAATGCTGAACAACACAGCGGCAGGCACTACATTATTAGCCAGTGAAGCGAATGGGTTTGAGGGGATATACAGGTCAACCAGGTCGAATATTTTGGGTGGATCAATCAGGCTGCTGCTGAAAAATGAAGCCGACTGGACAGCCGGGAAAGCCAGCGGGATGACCACCAGCACAACAACGCCAATCGCCAGCAGCACCAGCAACACAGAAATTCCTGAAACCAGCAGGCTGCGTCGTTCAGACCATGAAATCCCACCCAGATTACCCACCAGGGATACAACGATATAGGGCAAAACCGTCATCTGCAGCAAGCCGATAAAGATGTCGCCCCCAATGGAAAACGGAGCAGCCATTTCACCGAGGAAAAGGCCGGTCAAAATTCCCAGGAACAAGCCAGAAAGGACTTTAACTGTAAATGACATTCTATTGACTCTCGCTTTCAAGTCGACTATTGCTGTACATCAGCCGCAAAGATTTTTTTCAGGATTTTATATTATGGATCAAAAAACCAAGGACGCAGGAACTATCGAAGCCCTGATGATCCGCATGAAAGAATACCGCATACCACGGGCCAAACGCATGCAGGAAAGGGTTAATGCCGGAGAAAAGCTAAGCGATGTTGACATCGAGTATCTCAAACGTGTTTATGACCAAAGCAGAGACAGCGCAGCACTGTTCGAACGCCACCCGGAATATGATGAACTCAGGGTTCGCGCTCTCGATCTTTTCTCAGAAATCATCGCAAAGGCACTGGAAAATGAAAAAGCATAATGAGGCTTCCCGCTTGCGCACCTTACTTTTTGGCATTTTGCCTGGGTGCAACAGTGACCAGCACGCACGCTGAACCGGAGCCTCAAGGAAGCCTGCTGGATGCCTTGAAGCAAGGTACGGTCAAAGCCCTGTTGCGCTACAGCGGCCAATCCCGCAACAGTAATCTGCACGTTCTGCAGGACAGCTCCACTCCCGACATTTCGAACGAAAAAACCCAACACTATTCAGCCGCTGGCGGCTTCGTTGGATACGAGACCCGACCCTGGTACAACACCAGCGTCGGTGCAACCGTCTATGCGGCGGTTCCGGTTTTCAGTAACCCTTCAGACAAAAGGGGCCTGGGCGGTCTGTATGAAGGTAACGGCGGCCAGGATCCCTATGCAGCCCTGGGCGAAGCGTTTATCAGATATCAAAAAGGCGGACACCTGCTGAAGGCCGGGCGCCAGGAAATGCCCGGATACCGGTTTGTATCCCTCTCCAACATTCGAATGTCCCCTATTACCCACGCCGGCGCTGTGTACGAAAACAGTGTCAACGATGCTCTGCAGTTAAACCTGGGTTATATCGCCAAGATGAAGGAACGTAATAACTGGAGATTCATTGACATGGCCAGAGGTGCACGGCTAGAGGAATCCCAGAACGGAAAGCAGCTTGTCCGTGGAGACTACAATCCGGATGATTACGATGACACGGGTTATATCGGCGATAACAAACAGATGAGCATGGCCGGCCTGGTCTGGCGTGGTGAAAGCTTCACACTGGAGGGCTGGAATTATTACATCAATGATTTCGTTAATACGGTCTACCTGTATGGTGATTACCGTTTCACACCTGCCGACAGTGGATTGGCCTGGACCCTCGCTGCGCAGTATACGAACCAGCAGGATGTCGGTGGCCATATCGCCGGGAATATCGACACTTACCACTGGGGAGTCCGTATCGGAGCCAACTTCGAGGCATTCAGCGGGTTTGTAGGCTACAACAAAGTTGACTACAACGAGGGTTCATATGATGGCGGTACGATCTTCGTCCGCTGGGGTACGCCCCAGATGTTCAATTCATTCCAGGTACAGGATTCAGAACTGGCCGGCACCAAATCCATTGGTGCGGGACTGCAATACGATTTTGGGGTGAATGGTGTGGTTCCCGGACTCGTGATGCGCTGGCGTTACGGAGACTACAACCTGCCTGATCAACTGACCATGACCGACGCGCGCCAGGACCGGGCGGAAGCGACCTTCGATCTTCGTTATTACTTCACAGGAAAATCAGGCCTGGGGATTTTTTCTGAAACACAGGGCCTGAGCTTCCAGTTCCGGCTCGCTTACAACAACTACCGGACTGATTATAATTTCGAGGCGTATAAAGCGATCCACGGTTACGATTTCGAGACAGCCACTAAAGACTTCTGGGATGCCCGTCTATACCTGGACTACCGCTTCTAAAACTCGAGGAAATCTCCCGGCTTGGGCAGGTGAACTTCAGCCCCATTCCGCTCATGCAGGTAGCGCTTGAAATCTTCCTGCGCATCTACTTCGCCATGAACCAGATACACAGGCGGGCGGTTTTCCATGTTCTCGTACCAATGCGCCAGGTCGTCCTGGTCACCGTGGGCGGAAAGTCCACCAACCGTGTGGATGGCCGCCCGAACCGGAATGGTCTGACCATGGATGCGAACCGTCTCTTCCCTGTTCACTAACCTGCGGCCCAGTGACCCGTTGGCCATGTAACCGGTAATCAGCACCTGTGTTTCTTCACGATCCAGGTTGTGCTTGAGGTGGTGAATGATGCGGCCGCCATTACACATGCCGCTGCCGGCAATGACGATGGCCCCGGAACGGATGCGGTTGATCGCCATGGATTCTTCCGGGCGACGGCTCAGCGTCAGGTTTGGCAACAAGGGCATGCCGCCGTTCTCGATTCGCAGGCGCGTTGCCTCTTCATCGTAGAGTTGCGTATTTTCCCAGTAGACCTTTGACGTCTCGATGGCCATTGGACTATCAAGAAAAATCTGGAAGCGCTCCAGGCCCCACTCTTCGTAGTGCTTGCCCAGCTGATACATGATCTCCTGGCTGCGCCCGATCGAAAAGGCCGGGACCAGGATATTTCCCTTGCGGCTGCGCTCAGAAGTCAGGATTTCACCCAGTTCCGCGATGGTCTGTTCACGGTCGCGGTGGCGCCGACCGCCATAGGTACTTTCCATCAACACGACATCGGCGCGGTCGATGGGCTCCGGGTCTTTCAGAATCGGGGTGTCGTACTGGCCCAGGTCACCTGAAAATACAATTTTCCGCTCGGTACCGGCTTCTTCTGCCCAGACCTCTACTGCGCAGGAACCCAGAATATGCCCTGCATCCCTGAAGCGAACCTTTACGCCTTTAACGACTTCAAACTGTTCGCGGTACTTTCTACCCTGTAGCTGGCGCATGACCTGCTCACCCTCGGCCAGGGTGTATAAAGGCTTTACTTTCTTTCCGGTTTTGCGGCTTTTGTATTCGGCATCCCGTTGCGCCAGGTGCGCGGCGTCGGCCAGCAAAATCGCCACCAGCTCGCAACCTGCTTCCTGCGCGAAAATCGGGCCCCGGAAACCTCTTTTGACCAGCAGCGGTAACCGGCCGCAGTGATCCAGGTGGGCGTGGCTCAAAACAACGGCATCGATTTTTGATGCCTCGAAAGGAAACGGGTCACGGTTGCGCGCTTCGTCTTTGCGGCTGCCCTGGATCAGGCCACAGTCCAGCAGCACTTTGTATTTCCCCACATGCAGGATGTGGCAGGAACCCGTTACTTCGGCGGCAGCACCAAAAAACTCCAGTTTCATCGTAACCTCACTCGGCGGGCTGTTCCTTCATCATCCTGGCACGCACCAGCGGAATGGGCGGGCCACCGAAGGAAAGGAAGGTATCGTGGAAATCACGCCAGGACTCACGACCGTCGCGTAAACCGGTCCAGTCATCGCGTAAATCCCTAATCATCAATTTACCCAGCGTGTAATTCAGATAGGCCGGGTCGTAGGTTCCGCGAGCGGCCTGTTGCCGGGCGGTTCCCTCATCCTGGTAGGCCTCTTCCATGAATAACTGCTCGGATTCCTCAACCGTCATGCCCTTGGTATGCAGGCCGATGGCGGACAGAAAACGGGCATTGCGTAAAAGTGCGTTGGCTAGCTGACCAATGCGTGTTTCAGCAGACTCATCGCGCAAGCCGGCTTCCAGCATCATCTCTTCCGTGTAATGTGCCCAGCCTTCGCCAAAGGCATAAGTTACAAATACCCGGCCGAAATTCCACTCGGCGCGGTTGGCGTGGACGAAATTCAGGAAATGTCCGGGCCAGACCTCGTGGACCGAAGTAAACAGCAGGTCGGACTCGCCGGGAATATAGGCCCGCTGGACTTCCTCCGACCAGGCCGGATTAGGTGGTGAAATGTAGTACACCGAAGGCTGGTTTTTCTCATAAGGCCCAGGGATGTTGATGTAGGCGGAGTTGGAGCGGGCGTATGGGGGCGACTCGGCTACCAGTGCCTCTTCATTGCCCGGGATGGTCACCAGGTCTTTCTCGATCAGGAATGCCTTGGTTTCAGCCATCTGCAAACGGGCCGTTTCGACCGGGCCGCCGGCCGGTTTTCGGTTGGCCATTTTTGCAAAACAACTGCGCACGCTCTCGCCCGGCGCAAACTCTGCGCAGGCCTCACCCAGTGCGATCTGGTTGCGCTGCATATCAGCCTCGCCCAGCGCTTCCAGCTCCTCCAGCGACGTGTCGACACGCTCGGTGTCGTAAATCATCTGCTGAAACAACTCTGCGCCCAGGGCGTAGTCTTCGGTGGCCGTGGCCATGTTGAAATCCAACCAGTCCGCGAGCTCACGCAGGGCGTCCGAAGCTGCCGTGATCGACGCTGCCAGCCCGGCCTGTAATTCTGCGTCCTCAACCGCGGCAAAAACCTCCGGCACATCGTTTTTGAAATAGTCGGCCATGCCACCAAATGAATCGATACCGTATTGCAGGCGCGTGCGCGACATCGGCATACGTAGATTCGCCCGAATCTGTCCGGCTGCACGCGGGATATTGCCGGCAAAGCGGGTGAAGGCCGCCATACGTTCTTCCAGCGGCGCATAATCAAGCGCGATGTATGGGCTGGGGTCGAGTGAGTCCGACATCCAGTCGAAATAGAACGCCGGATTAACGAATGGCCACTCGGCCTTGTCGAGCCAGAACAGCTGCCGGTCTACCGAAGACACCAGGTAATCGCGCTGGTATTGACCCTCATCGCCCAGTGCTTCGTCTTCAAACGCCAGAGCTTCATCGCGCGCCACTTTCAAGCGCTCAATTTCAGCGGCGATGCTTTCAGCACTCCAGTCCTGCAGCATCCCATCATATTCATGACGACCCTGGAACACCGCCCATGCCGGGTGCGCAGCCAGGTAGTCCTCGATGTATTGATCAACGAAGCCTTTCCATGCCGGGGAAGGCGTCATAGAAACCAGGGTTTCGGCACCTTCTTCAGCCGGGGCGGGCGCGGGTGGAGTGGCAGGCTTGCACGCAACGGCAAGACATAAAAATACCGCGAGACCCATGAGTCTCGCGGTTGATTTCAAAATTGTCATTGTTTGTTTTACTTCACACCATGCATGAGTTTATTGATCAGCGGAGCAACCAGCAGGTAGAAGACGCCAAAACCGAGTCCGATCATGAACAACATCATGTAGGTATCGGAATACTGGGTTATCGCGGCACCTGCTTCAGGTCCGTGACCACCGCCGGAAGCGACAGCGGCAATCAGGCCGGCCACGTACTGCGCCATGGCGATCGACAGGAACCAGCCGCCCATGGCCATACCGGTCTCTTTTTCTGCCGCAAGCTTGGTCACCATCGACAATCCAATGGGTGACAGGCATAACTCACCGGATGTATGCAGCAGGTAGCACAGCGCCAGGAAAATCCATGGGACCATGCCTGCCGCGTTCTGGAAGTTGGCGATGGCAAAAACCAGAATGTAGAAACCAATAGAAACCTGGATCAGGCCAAAGGCGAATTTACGCGGAATCGATGGATTCATATTGCGCTTATCCAGCCACGGCCAGATCGCAGCAAACACCGGTGCAAACAACAAAATGTAGAGCGGGTTGAGCGACTGGAATATGGCGAATCCACCCGCCTGCCAGGTTTCAGTGCTGCCATACATCGGTGTCACGAATTCACGCGCAAAGAAATTCATCGAGCTGCCGGCCTGCTCAAACAATGCCCAAAAGCAGGCGTTGGCAACAAACAGGATGATCATCGCGATGTAGCGCTGGAGCTGGACTTTGTCTCCACTCTTGACGCCTGAAATGACGAAGTATGCGATCAGCCCCAACATGATGGCGCCCAGCAGCCAGCCCAGGATTTCGCTTTCTGAGAGCAGGAAGAACACACCGACGGCCATGACCAGTGCGCCAATGCCGACCAGGAAGAACCTCCCCCAGCCTTCCTTGTCTTTCGGCGGAAGCCCTATATGACCCAGCGACCGTTTGGCCACCTCCAGAAATAAAGTGGACAAAATCATTCCGATCGCAGCCGCGAAAAAGCCCCATTTCAGGCCCCACGTCGCTCCAATCCAGGTTGCCGTAATCAACGGAGCGATCAAGGCACCGAGGTTGATACCCATATAGAAAATGGTGAAACCTGAATCACGACGCACGTCCCCTGGCGCATACAGCTTGCCGATCATGGTCGAGATATTCGGTTTGAACAGGCCGTTACCCGCAACAATCAGCGCCAGGCCAACCAAAAACCAGGTCAGGTCCTCGATCAGCAGGACGAAAAGGCCGGCGGCCATAATCAGGGCACCCAGCAAAATGGATCGTTGGTAGCCCAATACGTGATCGGCCACATAGCCACCGATAATGCCGGTTGCATAAACCAGGGCCGTATAACCACCGTAAACCAGGCTGGCCTGCGCATTGGCCTGGTCGCCCATGTGGCTGAAGAACATGTTTGCGACATAAACGGCGAGCAACGCGCGCATGCCGTAATAGGAAAAGCGCTCCCACATCTCGATGTTGGAAAGCTGCCAAAGTGCCTTGGGATGACCCATGAATTCGCCGGGCGGAATCGCCGGGCTGTTTACTGCTTCGGTTTGGGATTTCACTCGTGCCCTCCGAGTCTTGTTAGAAGTGCGGCAAGCATAACAGACCGCATGCCGCATTGGGAACGGCACCCGGCAGCATGACGGGCGTATGCGGCGCGTGCAATAATCGGTGTCTCCCCGGAACAATGAACAGCAAAGGTAAATCCATGGACCAGCAATCAGTACAAAAATTTGTCGACGAAGTCTGGACGGACTCGATCGTCCCCGAGCTCGTTGAATACATCAAGATTCCGGCCAAGTCGCCGCATTTTGATCCCGACTGGGAAAAGAACGGCTACATCGAGGCAGCCGTGCAACAGATTTTTGACTGGTGCAAAAACCAGGACGTTAAAGGAATGGAGTGCGAGATCGTACGATTGCCCGGCAGAACACCGCTGATCTTTATGGACATCGCCGGTGACAGCGACGACACCATCCTGATGTACGGACACCTCGACAAGCAGCCGGAAATGACCGGCTGGGCCGATGGCCTGGGCCCATGGATTCCGGTCATGAAGGACGGAAAATTGTACGGCCGCGGTGGTGCCGACGATGGCTATGCCGCTTACGCTTCGTTAACCGCCCTGATGGCTCTGCAAAGAGAAGGCATGCCACACGCCCGTTGCGTGGTCATCATCGAGGCCTGTGAAGAATCCGGCAGCTATGACCTGCCTTTTTATATTGATCATCTCAGGGAACAGATTGGCACGCCTTCGCTGGTCGTCTGCCTCGACTCCGGCGCCGGTAACTATGATCAACTTTGGTTAACCGTTTCCCTGCGCGGCATGGCAGCCGGCACGCTCAGCGCGGATGTGCTCGAAGAGGGTGTGCATTCGGGCTACGCCTCGGGCGTTGTGCCTTCCAGCTTCAGGGTACTTCGGCAACTAATCAGCCGGCTCGAGGACGAGGACAATGGAACTGTCCTGCCGGACTACCTGCATGCCGAGATCCCGGAGCAGCGTATGCGCCAGAGCCAGCGCATGGCTGATGCGCTGGGTGACAGCGTTTACCAGGCTTACCCTTTCTGCGACGGGGTTCAGCCCCAGGCCGATGACAACCTCCAACGCCTGCTTAACCGCACCTGGCGGCCGGCACTGTCGGTCACCGGCGCGGACGGACTGCCATCGTTGGAGTCCGCCGGTAATGTATTGCGGCCGCACACCGCATTGAAACTCTCGATGCGCCTGCCACCGACGGTCGATGGAGACCAGGCCAGCAAGAAAATCAAGAAAACGCTGGAGGCCGACCCACCTAACAACGCACGGGTTTCATTCGAGGCAGACCACGCCGCATCCGGCTGGAACGCTCCGGACGTTGCACCCTGGCTGCACAACTCGCTGGAACTAGCCTCTCAGGCGGCCTATGGCCAGGGCGTGATGTACATGGGCGAAGGCGGCACCATCCCGTTTATGGCCATGCTGGGCGATTTTTTCCCGCAGGCCCAGTTCATGATCACCGGGGTGCTGGGGCCAAACTCAAACGCCCACGGGCCGAATGAGTTTATCCACATCCCGTTCGCACAGAAACTGACCTCCTGCGTCACCCGGGTGATCGCGGACCACCACCAACGGCATGAGCCTGAATAATTAAGAGGCCGGCCGGGAGGCCGGCTGGAGCACTGGGGCAGGCAGGGCTGCTAATCGCATTCATTAACGCCAGGAATGGCAAAGTCATCTCAGTCCTCAGCTCTCCGGCTGAAATCAGCGCTTTGCATCCGCTGCCAGGCGTCACGGAAATCCTCCTCAGATTCACCGTCGTCATCACGCAGCACCTTTTCCAGTTCTTCGATGCTTTGCCGCACCTGCAAGCCGTATTCCTGCTCGTCCCCCCAGACTTCAAAGAGCTTCTGCAGCCCCTCTTCGTCGTGCTTTTTGAACGTGCGCATCAGACGGTAGGCGCGTGCATCGTCGTAACCCAGAAGCTTCAGGGCCTCTTCACCCATGATCAGTGCGGAACCGAACGTTTCCCGGGTGATCACGTCGGCGCCCGCGCCCATCAGGCGGTAGGCGTGTGAACGGTCATAGGCCCTGGCCAAAATACGCAGGTTCGGAAAAAACTGTTTGGCCGCGGTCACCATCTGCACGGCTTTGTCGCGCTCGTCGATTGCGATCACCAACAGCTTCGCCTCATCAGCTCCCGCTGCCTGCAGCAACTGCAGGCGGCTGGCGTCCCCGTAAAACACCTTGTAACCAAAACGGCCGGTCAGTTCGATCTGGCTGGAGTCGTGATCCAGCAGCGTGGTGCCAATCCCATCGGCGGTCAGCAGTCGGGAAACAATCTGACCGAAACGGCCGTAACCGGCCACGATGACCGGGTTGAGGTCCGCATCGATTTCTTCATCTTCACGCGCTGATACGCAATCGACAAAACGGGGTCTTACCCACCTGTCATAGACGATGATCAGCATCGGGGTCAACATCATGGTCAACACAACAACCACGATGAGCAGATTGGTCAGCTCAGTGCTGATAACCCCATTCTGGATACCGAAGGAGAACATCAGGAAAGCGAATTCACCGCCCTGTGCCAGCAGGAAGGCAAACATCAGGTTATCCGCCAGGTTCAGGCGGAACAGCTTACCCAGGATGAGCAGGACGGCAAATTTACTGGCGATCAACGCACCAACCAATCCCATCACCAGCAGTGGCTGACCGGCAACGATGGCAAAATCAATACTGGCGCCAACCGAGATGAAGAACAGCCCCAGCAACAAGCCCTTGAATGGCTCTATATTGGATTCGAGCTCATGGCGGAATTCACTTTCTGCCAATACCACACCGGCCAGAAAGGTACCCAGCGCCGGACTCAGGCCCACGTATTCCATCGCCAGCGTGATGCCCACGACCAGGGTTAATGCGGTGGCAATGAAAAGCTCCAGGCTGTGGGTTGAAGCGATCCAATGAAAAACCGGGCGCATCAGAAAACGACCACCCACAACGATACCCGCCATCACACCAAGCACCAGCAGCCCTCTTACCCAACCAGCCAGGCCAGCCTGGACGCCGTGCTCTGCAGCCTCAGAAAGTTCTGCTCCTACCCCTTCCAGAGCAAGGAAGGGCAGCAGTGCAAGCATGGGAATTACTGCAATGTCCTGGAACAGCAGCACCGAGAATCCCGCACGGCCGGCCGCGGTGCTCATCCAGGATCGCTCCTTCAGTGTTTGCAGCACCATGGCGGTCGAGGACAGGGACAGGATCAGGCCAACCGCCAGCGCGGTCTGCCAGGGCAAACCAAAGTACCAGGCCGCTACGCCCACCACGGAGGCTGTCACAACGACCTGCGTTCCGCCCAGTCCGAGAATCGGCACACGCATGCGCCACAAGACGCGCGGTTCCAGTTCCAGGCCCACCAGGAACAGCATCAGAACCACGCCAAACTCGGCGAAGTGCATAACGTCCTGGCCTTCCGACCCGATGAAGCCAAAAACGAAGGGCCCGATGGCCACGCCCGCCAGCAGGTAACCCAACGCGGAACCCAGGCCCAGGCGCTTGGCCAGCGGAACGGCCACTACAGCGGCCAGCAGATAAACAAACGCCTGTGAAAATACGCTACTGAACATCGGTGGATAATCCTTGGTTAATGCGCTTAATCAGCACAATGTGTTGCCTGGTGACAGATCACGTCTGTGTCATGACGCTCCATCTGAATGGTGGAGTGATTGATCGAGAAGCGGGTTTCCAACACCTCGGCAGCATCGTTCAGGAAATGATCGCTGTCGGGAAACACATCCATCACCAGGTGGGCTGTCAAAGCCGTATCGGTCGTGCTCATGGGCCAGATATGCAGGTCATGTAAGGCCGCCACGCCCGGCAGGCTGGAAAGGTATTCACGCACCGCACGTGGATCGACGTTGCGGGGGACGGCATCCACCGCCAGGTTCAGCGAATCCCGCAGCAGGCCCCAGGTCGAAAGAAAGATAACAGCGGCAATGACCAGGCTGATCACCGGATCCATCCAGTTCAGGCCGTAAAACAGGATCAGGGCGCCTGAGGCCACGACACCCAGCGACACGACCGCGTCAGCCGCCATGTGCAGGAATGCGCCGCGAATGTTCAGGTCATGGTCCTTACCTGAGATGAAAAACAGGGCTGTGACCGTATTGATGACCACGCCGATAGCCGCCACGATCATAATGGTTTTGCCTGCAGGCTGTGGCGGATCCATCAGGCGGTTGACCGCCTCCCAGCCAATCGCACCAACGGCCCCCATCAACAACAGGCCGCTGACCACCGAGGCAATGATGGTTGCACGCGAGTACCCGTAGGTGCGGCGCGCAGAGGGCCTGGTCCGGGCCAGTGCGGCGGCGCCCCAAGCGAGTAACAGACCTGCGACATCACTGAGATTATGGCCAGCGTCGGTCAGCAAGGCCAGCGAGTCCGACATCACGCCATAAGTCGCTTCCACGATAACGAACCCAAGATTCAGAATCACACCAGCGGCGAACGCCCGGTTGTAGTCCGCCGGCACGTGATGGTGGTGATGGCTGTCGTGTCGGTTCAATAACTTACCCGTCTTCAATTTAATGATATGGATTGTATCAGTACGGCCTGATCTTCTTTAAAATCAGAGTTTGACCGAACAATAAACAGGTGCCTGCAATGTATGACACAAGACGAATCTGGTTCAACGGCGAGCTGCGCGACTCCTCAGACTGCATGGTTCACGTGGCAAGCCATGCGCTGCATTATGGCTCTTCGGTGTTTGAAGGCATTCGTGCCTACGAGACCCCCAATGGCACCTGTATCCTGCGCGGAATGGACCACCTGAAGCGCCTGAAATACTCGGCCGAAGTTTATCGTATGCCGATGCACTACAGCGTCAAACAACTGCATGACGCCTGTCGCGAGACCATACGTGACAGCGGCCTGGCCAGCGCCTACATCCGTCCGCTGATTTCGCGTGGAAACTGTGGACTCGGCGTGATCCCAAAAGACATGGACATGGTCGATACCGCCATCATCGTCAGCCCCTGGGGCGCCTACCTGGGCGAAGAGGGACTGAAAAACGGCATCAAGGCCTGTATCACCTCGTGGAACCGGCTCGCGCCCAACACCATGCCCCCGGGTGTGAAAGCGGGCGGCAACTATCTGTCCAGTCAACTGATCGGCATGGAAGCCCGTGAGCGTGGTTTTGAGGAAGGCATCGGGCTGGGAACGGACGGTTTGTTGAGTGAAGGCGCCGGCGAAAACATTTTCATGATCAGAGACGGCAGGTTGCTGACCCCGCCCGCTTCTGCCTCGATCCTCAGCGGCATCACCCGGGATAGCATCATTATCATGGCGGCTGAGATGGGAATGGATACAACCGAACAATCCATCTCGCGCGAACAACTCTACGGTGCGGACGAAATCTTCATGACAGGAACCGCTGCTGAGGTGACCCCGGTGCGGCAAGTTGACCACATGACCATCGGCAACGGTGGCTGCGGCCCGGTCACGAAACAACTGCAGGATGCGTTCTTCGGCCTGTTCAATGGTCAAACCGAAGATAAATGGAACTGGCTGGAGCCGATTTAGTCCACCCGGGTGACAAAAAACGTCAGTCTACCTGACGCAGAGTGACACGTTCCCGCTAAAGCTACCCCGGCCCTCGGGGTAGCAAACCTTTAACTTATTGATTAATAGAATAAATATAATTGAGCCCACCTTGGCTCGATTCTTGTATTAATAGGGTTGTAGTAACTAACTG
>CAYUBS010000008.1:0-42649 GCA_964443145.1 uncultured Wenzhouxiangellaceae bacterium
CATCCAATACCAGGCCCTTTCCTTCACGCTTAATGGTGATCTTGCCCATCGCCGGGCTTTCATAGGTGCCGGTATAGTCGTCGCGGGCCAGGCTGGGCCGGGTTTTCTTCAGGCGCTTCCGCTCGGTTTCCTTCCATTGATCGTTGCTTTGCTCAACCAGGCCCTGGTACAGCGCCCAGATTTCCTGGTTCCAGTCGCGCTTTTCTCCGTTCGCTGAGTTATCCATCACTTCCCACAATATGGCATGTCGCATCTCGGCGTGGTCGCGGTTGCCCAACGCGATGACGGCGCGGTCGCCAGCACGGTCCAGGCCGATGATGGCGATCAGGCCGGACAGGCTGCCGGTGTGGAAGTCGATCTTGCGCCCCTGGAAATCCTGCTGGAACCAGCCCAGCCCATAAGAAATCCAGTTGGGATGGGTGAGTGCTGTGGTCGGGTAAAAATCCGCAGCGTTGGATAATTGATGAGGGGTGAACATTTCCTCGATACCGTCCGGGGAAATAAGGCGCTCACCGTTTACGGTGATGCCGTCGCGCAGTAAGAACCCGGCCCAGAGTCCCATATCATGTATCGAGGACCATACAGAGCCTGCTGCCTCTGCCAGGTCAGCGGGAAAATCCCACTCGGCGCGGACCAGTTCTTCACCGTTAAGAAAATAGGGCATTACATACTGCAGTTCTGATCGGATCTGGCTGCGCGCACCAAAGGTTTCATTCATTCCGATCGGCTGCCACAGACGTTCCCTGATGAAGGTATCCCAGCGAACTCCGCTGAGCCGTTCGATCAGAATGCCCGCCAGTTCATACATGGTGTTCTGATAAATGAGCCGGGTGCGCATGGGTGCAGTGACAGGTACCGAACCAAGGCGTTGAATCTGTTCGTCCAGCGGCATGCCCATGAAAAAAGTCCAGAAGTCGGTGCTGGGCAGACCGGTACGGTGGGCCAGCAGGTCCCGAACCATCAACTGCTGCGTCAGCAATGGGTCTTTGAAGTGCAGCTCGGGGATGTGCTTAACGATGGGGTCGTCCAGCGACAGTTTCTCCTCATCCTGAAGAATCAGGATGGCGGCCACCACCATGGCCTTGGTGGTGGAAGCGATGGCAAAAAGCGTATGTTCGTCAATCTCCTGTCCGTTCTCAATGGCCGTTTTTCCAAACGCCTGCTGGAACAGGGTCTGCTCACTACTGACAACCGCAACCGCCATACCCGGCACGTGCCAAAGTTCCATTCCGCGCTCGACGAAGTTGGAGAGTGGCTCCGGTTCTGGCGCTGCCCAGGCTGGAATACTGCTTATCAGCAGAATAAAGGCGATAGCCAGAGCTTTGTGGGCTTGTGAAAGCAGGTTGGTCATATGATGTTCCCGGGAGACAATGAGTGGTGCAGGTAAAAGCGACTGCTGATAGAGTTAGTGTATCCGGAATACAGATTGATGGTGATGCTCATGACTTCAAACCCCTCTGACTCGGTTAAACGTTCTCTCGGTGAATTGCTGGGCCTGGCCCGTGGTTTGCTGGCTGATCAGGAGCTCAGCAACTCAGAAATTGAGTTTCTGAATGAGTGGCTGGAGGAGCGCTACGAGATGACCTCCTCGTTTCCCGGGAATGTGATCCATGACCGGATCAAGGAGGTGCTGGCAGACGGCGTAGTCACCGAGGAAGAGCGCAGTCACCTCGTTAACACGCTGAACATGCTGATTGAGGATCGCCTTGAGGACCTGGCAGAACAGGTTGACCTGACCGAGCTATGGTTTGACGAGGTGGGTCTGATTGACTTCAATAAGGCTCGATTCTGCCTGACCGGTAACTTTGTCTTTGGTCCCCAGGCAGTCTGCAAGACAGCCATCGAGCAGCGTGGCGGGACTGTCAGTCCCACGGTAGAAGATGAAATACAATTTCTGGTGATCGGTGCCCTGGGTGTTGACGAATGGCGTACAGGTGGATTGGGAACCGCCGTAGAAGAAGCCATGCGGCTGCGCGCCAGGGGCAAGCCGGTCAAAATTATCCCGGAAGATTCGTGGGTCAACTATCTTTAAATAGACCGTAGTAAAAGGCGCCTTCGATCACACCACTGGTGTAGTAACCGTTCAGGTCCATAAATCCACCCTTGGCGAAATAGACCTTCAACGCTTCGTTGCGGGTCATGGCTGCCTGGACATCCTCTACCAGCTGCTCATCTGCGTTGCGAACCAGTACACCGCAAAATCCCGCTGTTAAAGGAAAAATGTCGTTTCCACTGTCTCCGCAGTAAACGACATTCCGATGCTCACACTCAAATTCCTCGCAAACATACTCCAATGCCGTTTGTTTTGTGGCGCTTTCCGGCAGAAAGTCGAGCAGGCCCTTGCCATCCAGGGAGTCGAAACTGTAGACGATGACCTCGTCGAACCTGCCCTTGACCCGTTGGTCAACTGCGCTGAGAATTTCTTCCTTGCGTGTATGGTCAACGTAGTAACTCTGTTTGAACGGGTTGAGGTGCTCCTGCTCCTGCTCCTTCAGGCCATCGATGCCGGCAACTGCAGCCTTTATCTCAGCTGCATCCCAGCGTGGGCTGGCACGCCTGACGTGGGCTAGCCACCCATCGTCGAACGTCCACTCGCCGTTCTCGTATTTACGGATAGACGTACCGACATCGCCGATCAGTACGTCCGGGTAACGGACGCCGTATTCCCGGATGGCACCTTCCGTCAGGTTCAGGTTCCTGCCCGTTACGTAGACGACGCGTACATCGGAATCCCGGGTGAGCTGATTAAATAGTCCTATGGCATTGGTGTCGCTTTCCCAGCTGCCGTTTGGCAGAAGGGTCCTGTCCATATCCGTTGCAAGTATGTGCATTTCAGTCCCGTGGAAAATTCATCGTGAGTTCGTTAGCGGCGCCATCAGAGGTTGATACGCTAAAGCCATGATCGCGCAAGTCAGCCTGCAGACTCGCGCTATGGCCCGCGTTGCGCCAGACCAGATTCAGCAAGTGTGGTTCAGAGTTGACGACCTCCAGTTCGCCACCGAATGCGGGTGAGGTGTTGCGCAACCGCATTAACTGTAACTGGTCCTGGACTACTGAGGTGCCCAGCCGCTCCCGGATATCAGCCTGTGAGAGCGTCGTACGGTTGATTTCCTTGTGCCCGCCGGTGCCGCCGTTGTCAGCAGCAGCGTAGTCGTTGCTGCCGGCAAAAAGATCCAGGTACCAGACCTGTGGAATGCCTGGAGTGAACATCTGGATGGCGCGCGCCAGGCGCAGTTTCTGCTCGTCTTCACCCAACGCGCTGAAGTAGGTTGCGTTGACCTGGTAGTAGGCAATCTTCTTGCCATTGGCTCCATAAAGGTTCTTGATTCTGCCGCCGCGCGCCAGGACATTTTCGATAACCGCTTCAATCTGCTCATCGCTAAGCAGACCTTCGCGGTAGTCACCGTCAACCGCTTTTCCCCGAAGATCGAGAACCGGGATGCCATCATGGCAACCCAGCATGTTGACGGTCTTGATGTCTTTGTCGATCAGTTCGCCAATCCAGCGCAGCAGCGGTTGATTTGTCGAACGGTCCAGTGCATCTATAACGAGTCCGGGAAGGAAAAAGTCATAGACCGGAAAGCCGTTTGCTGCGACTTCCTCGTGTAGCCCGCTGCCATACTCTGCATGAATTTCGGGCAGCAATACCAGGTCGTGTTTTTCGGCGAGGCCCTTTAGCCGGTCGAGGTATTCCCAGGTGCCGGGTTTGTTGAAAAAGTTACTCTCTCCAACCTGTTTGTGCAGGTAGGCAAAGGCATCGAGCCTGACCAGCCGGGCGCCGCAGTGGCGCAGCTTTCTGAGCGTTTCATCATAAAAGGCCCAGACACCCTCGGAACGCGCATTGAGATCCATTTGCCCGAGGTATTTGCGGCTTTGTTCACGTTCTTCCGGCGAAAGCCCCGTGTCGTCCGGATAGCTTATTTCCTGGTAAAAAGTATTCCAGTAAGGGCGCTCACTGCCATCCGGAAAACGCACCATCAGGATCGGCAGTTCCGGTTTTCTCATGAACAGCAAATCAAGGTGTTCCTGCCTGGGGATGATGTAGCCGTCCGGCCCCATTTCGCCTTCATTCGCCCAGAACTCGTTCCAGTCTATAAAGAAATTTTTGTAGGGAGAGCTGTCGCCATTTTTCAGCATGTCCTGGAACTGGGGAGAGCCCACCGAAAGATGGTTCAGAACCAGGTCGAACTTGAATTGGATGTTCAGTTCAGCGGCCTTTTCCAGGTCTTCCGGGATAACCAGTTCATCGTTGAGGTCGTAATCAATGACAGAGAAACCACGGTCGAGATCGCTGTTAAAAAATGTCGGCAGGACGTAGAACAGTGAAAAGACATCTTCAAATTCCGGGCTGCCCAGCATCTGCATTTTGTCATCCAGTGTCTTTCCAATACTGTCAGGGTAGGCGTTGAACATTACGCCGGACGGAAGCGCTGGGTTTAGTGGCTTGAGATTTGTGGTCATTGCAAAGCATCCCCTGGGCAGCGTTGTAGTTTATCTATATTGATGCAGGAATTCACAGTTTTCCTTTTCGCTCCTTAGCCCTTAGGATAAGACTCCTTTCCAGTTGATCCCTGCGGAGCAGAAATGGACAGCCGTGTATGCGTTTTTGGCGAAGTACTATTCGACCATTTTCCCGAGGGTCGGCCGGTACTCGGTGGGGCGCCTTTTAACGTCGCATGGCATCTCCAGGCTTTTGGCCGGAATCCTTTGTTCATCAGCTGTGTGGGTGCAGATGAAGAAGGCCGACAAGTTTTGGCTGCCATGCAGGGCTGGGGAATGGATGTCCATGGTCTGCAGACAGATGCGGATCTTGCTACGGGAAAGGTGCTGGTCAGCTTTATCGACGGGGAGCCCTCCTATGACATTGTCCATCCAGTCGCCTATGACCGGATTGAGATGCCCCGGCATCTGCCCGAGTGCCGGGTGCTGTACCATGGGAGCCTCGCTTTGCGTGACCGTTATTCACGCGAGTCTTTGAAGCAGATACAGTCCAGTGTGCCGGCAACCGTTTTCGTTGATGTAAATCTGCGGCCGCCCTGGTGGCAGCCGGAACAGGTTCTGCATTGGATGGGCCAGGCGCACTGGGTAAAACTTAACCAGCATGAACTGAAGGAGTTATGGCCGCACGGGCCGGACGACTTGTCCCGTGCCAGGGCTTTATTGGAGGTGAAGGGCTTGCGTGGCGTGGTTCTCACACGGGGCTCTGCCGGAGCGATCCTGGTGACCCGGGAGGGAGGGCTGTATGAAGTCCGACCACAACCGGGTATACGGGTGGTTGATACTGTGGGCGCCGGTGATGCGTTTACTTCTGTGATCATGCTGGGCCTGGAGTTGGGCTGGAGTCCGCAGATCAGCCTGGACAGGGCGCAGGCATTTGCTTCGGCTGTTGTGGGGCAACGCGGTGCGACCGTTTCTGACCCGGCGTTCTACAAGCCCTATATCAGTCATTGGCAATTATGAGCAAAAGGCAACGATAAACAAGATGTACGAACAAATTTCACACTCCCAGTTAAACCGGATCCTGGATCAGCTAAAGCCGGAAATTCGAAAGCGTGACCTGCGTCACTTTTACACGCGTCTGGGCGCGAATTTTTATGCAATTCACTCGCTTTTCCACCTGCTCTACGGAAAACGGGAAGATTTTGATGAGCAATTGCTGCGCCTTGTGGAGGTGCTGGCTCTCAATTATATCCAGCGTGCCAAGGACCTGAAAAAACTGGATGTAAAGCGTGAAAATGACCACAACTGGTTCCTCAGCCAGGAATGGGTGGGAATGGCGCTGTATACCAGTGCATTTGCCGGGGACCTGAAGGGGGTGGGTGAACGATTACCCTATTTGCAGGAGCTCGGCGTGAACCTGTTGCACGTTATGCCCATCCTCAAATGTCCGCAGGGCGCCAGTGACGGCGGTTACGCGGTGAGTGACTACCGCGATGTAGATGACCGCGCCGGCAGCCTTGACCAATTGCGTGAACTGGGCCGCAGGATGCGCGCCCGTGACATGTTGCTGACACTGGATGTTGTGGTGAACCACGTTTCCGACCAGCACGAATGGGCGCAGCGTGCGCGCTCCGGCGAGAAAAAATACCAGGACTATTTCTACGCGTTCAAGAGTCGTGAAATCCCGGACATGTTTGAGGAAACCCTGCCCGAGGTGTTTCCTGAAACATCGCCGGGTAATTTCACCTGGAACGAGCCCATGGGGAAGTGGGTGATGACCGTCTTCAACCACTACCAGTGGGATCTCAACTGGGGAAACCCGGCAGTGTTCATCGAAATGCTCGATGTTCTGCTCTACTGGGCAAACAAGGGCGCTGACATCCTGCGACTGGATGCCGTTGCGTTTCTCTGGAAGAAGATAGGGACAACCAGTCAGAACGAGCGCGAAGCGCACCTGATACTGCAGTTGCTGAAAGACTGTTGCCAGGTAACGGCTCCTGGTGTGTTGTTTATCGCTGAGGCGATCGTGGCGCCGGTGGAGATCATCAAGTACTTCGGTGAGGACGCGGTGATTGCCAAGGAGTGCGAGATTGCCTATAACGCCACCCTGATGGCGCTGCTCTGGGACGCTGTTGCCACGCGCAATGCACGTTTGCTGGAGCAGGGAATACGCAGCCTGCCGGACAAACTCGACCGGGCAACGTGGTTGAATTATGTACGCTGCCACGATGACATCGGCCTGGGATTCGATGACGCCGATATCAGGCAGGCCGGCTATGAACCCCGCTCCCATCGCAAGTTCCTGGTGGATTATTTCACCGGGGCACATACGGGCTCACCCGCACGGGGTCAGCCTTTCGCGCAAAATGAGAAAACCGGTGATGCACGCATCGCAGGTTCTCTTGCCTCGTTGGCTGGTTTGGAGTCGGCGCTGGAGATGGACGATCCGCTGACCATTCAGAAAACAATAGACCTGATACTGTTGTTGCACGGAATGGTGATGTCATTTGGCGGGATACCCCTGCTGTACTCCGGTGACGAAATCGGCATGCTCAACGATTTTTCCTTCATGGACGATGAAGAAAAAGCGCACGATACGCGCTGGATTCACCGGCCGGTGATCAGCTGGGAAAAAGCCGAGTTGAGACACCAGCAAGGCACTCCGGAACAGAAAATATTCGATGGCCTTTCGAAGATGATCAGCGTGCGCAAGAGCCTGCCGGCGTTCGCTGACTACAACAACCGTGAATTGATCGAGACCGGAAATCCCCACCTGTTTGTGTTCATGCGCAGCGATCCCTTCGGGACCGGAGAGAGCGTGCTGGTCATCGGCAATTTCGACGACGTACCGCAATCGCTGACACTCAGCGATCTTGGCAACCGGGGCCAGTTTGAATATGCCATGCTCCGCGACTTGTACTCGGGGGAGTCACCCCACCTGTTTAATGATCAGCTGGTGATACCACCGTTCGGTTTTTACTGGTTGACGGACCGCTGATCCAGGTAGGCACGGATCCTGGACCCTGCATCCAGTTCAGGCACCGCCTGCTTTTCAGCCAGTCCGGACTTGACGCCCGCCTGGATGACCTCGAGGTACCGGGTGGCCGTTTTTTTCCAGGTGTACCTGTCCAGCACGCGCTGGCAGCCCCGTTCGGACAACTCGGGTTGCCGGTCCAGCGCCTGCTTGATTCCGCGCTCGATATCCTGCACGTCAAAGGGGTCCACCAGAATCCCGGCACCCCCTTCAAATATTTCAGAGGGGCCGCCGTTTTTAGTTGCGACACAGGCCAGTCCGCATGCGGCCGCCTCAATTGGAGCGAGTCCGAAAGGTTCGTAGACGGATGGAAGCAGGAATAACGAACCCCTGGCGGCAAAGTAGCGATACGTCGCAGCGAGTTCGGATTGCGATTGAATATTCAGGAATTCGACCTTGTTACGCAGGCCGGCGTTTTCGATCGTTTCCAGGATAGGACGCAGCACATCCTGTTCTTCTTCAGTCAGCGTGGAGAGTTCCGTCCACGGGTCGTTCAGGCCGCGAACGCACAATGCAAGGTTGGCGCGGGTGTGCAGGCCTTCGGAGCCGGCCCACGCCTCAACCGCCACTCCTATGTTTTTCTTTTCATCAATCCGGCTGGCTATCAGCAGATGGGGGCTTTGCGGATCGTGCAGTTCTGTATCCAGTCGCTGCTCCACCTGCCGATCGTCACAACCGTGCTCTGTTGTGAATAGATCCGTATTCACTCCGGGCGGGATCACGGCAAACCGGGAGTCGTCATTCACATCAACCGACCCGCCATAGAGTGGATGGGCATACTGCTTCATGCGCTCCTGCCGGGTCGAGGTGATGATGCGAAAAGCCCTTTCCATGGTCAGCCGCTCGGCGTCTATGCGCCGGGAGAAACAGAACCTTTCCTCCATTTCTGCCGTGTTAGAACTATCAGTTCCCAGCTTGTCCAGCTTCTGGGCCCCGAGTGAATGGCCGGTGAAAGTGAATTTCAGTCCCGTCTGCACCTGCAGCAGTAACGCGCAGTACCCCCCGTCTGCATAATGGGCGGTAACAAAATCCGGTAACTTGTCGCCGTAGAACTGAAGGGTGTTTGATATGAATTCCGGCAGGTGATCCCAGAGCTGTTCTTTCGGCAAAAAGGCATCGCCACCACACGGAATGCGCACGATGCGCAAGCCGGGTTCATAGCCGGTGTAGTGATCAGTGGGGGCCGCGAATTCAGGCCACTCCGGATCCACGATTCGCCGGGTCACGATATCAACCGTGTGCCCCTGGTCCACCATCGCCATCCCGATTTCCTTGACGTAGACCAGCTGGCCGCCAAAATCTGGATGCTCAGCCAGCCGGGAGTCTTCGTCGTCGAAATTGCCCTGGGGATTGAGAAACAGGATATGCATGGGCTAAGGCTAGCTCAGTGCGCCACCGTCTTCGTTGACCTGAACAACGAGTTTGCCAAAGTTTTTTCCTTCAAATAGCCAATTGAAGTACTCCGGCGCCCGCTCCAGTCCCTCCACAATCGTTTCCCGGTACTTGAGTTTGCCGCTGGCTACCCATTCGACCAGCTTCTGGTTGGCTTCCGCGTATTCGGCCACGTAGTTGAACACCAGGAAAAACTCGTGCCACGGCGGGTTCGGCAGTTGGCCGAAAATGTGGAAGGGTGTTCGCTCTTCGGCCATTTTCTTTGCGTTGTAGCTGGAGATGTAGCCACAGATGGGGACCCTGGCGCCCTGGTTCAGTTGTTTTGCAACCGCCTCGGTGAGAGCGCCGCCGACGGATTCGAAGTATATGTCGATGCCATCAGGGCAGGTCCGGGCGAGCGCTTCATCCAGGTCTTCATTTTTGTAATCAATGCACTCATCAAATCCCAGTTCGTCTTTCACCCAGGCACACTTTTCTTTGCCGCCGGCGACACCGACCACACGCAGCGCCTGCATCTTTCCGATCTGGCCGACCACTGAGCCAACGGCGCCTGATGCCGCCGAGACTACCAGCGTTTCAGCCGCACGAGGCTTTCCCTCGCGGAGCAGGCCAAAATATGCCGTCCGACCTGGCATTCCGCATACGCCCAGGTAGGTCGACAGAGGAACCAGCGTCGGGTCTACCGGGTAGATCATCAGGTCGCTTTCGTCCCCAACGAAATAGGATTGCCAGCCAGCAGGGCAACATACGTAGTCACCCTCTTTGAACCGGAGTGATTTGGAATTGATGACCACGCCGGCCGCTTCACCGGTGATCACACCGTCGATGGGCACCGGGTCGGCATAGGATTTTTCCTTGCTCATGCGGCCACGCATGTAGGGGTCCAGTGACAGGTAGATGATCTTTATCAGCACCTGGCCTTTCTTTAATTTCGGAACCGGCTCTTTCTCAATCCGGTAGTTTTCGGCCATTGGCGTGCCTTTCGGCCGGCTAGCCAGGACAATTCGTGTGTTTTCAATACTCATTTTGTTTGCACTCGGCGGTAGTGACGCTGTGTAATGATACACCTGGTCGGAGGGAAATTTATGATGGGCATTCTCATATTGAGTGCTGATGCCAGTGAGTACCTGCCTTTGCTGCAGCCGCTGGCGGATTCCGGTGTTGAAATTACCGTGGCTGAGACCACTGATCTGGCTCGCGAAAGGTACACGGGGCAGGAGATTCTGCTAGCGCAACCCGATATGGCGGCACAGGTGCTCAATGAGATGCACGACATCCGCTGGATTCAGTCTACCTGGGCCGGTGTTACCCCCCTGCTGAATTCCGGGCGCTCGGACTACCTTCTGACAGGGGTTAAAAACACCTTTGGTCCCGAGATGGCAGAGTATGTGCTGGGATACCTGCTGGCCCATGAGATCAGGATGCTTGAGCGGCTTGGACGCCAGGCGAACCATAGCTGGTGTGATCAGCCATCGGGGAGTTTGCAGGGGAAAAGCCTGGGCATTATGGGCGCCGGTTCCATTGGATCCTACATCGCTTCGATGGCCAGGCCGTTTGGCCTGTTGGTCGCGGGGTTCAGTCGCACGGGGCGGCCCATCGCCGGATTCGACAGGGTTTACGCCGCCGATCAACTGGCAGAATTCCTGGCGGAACCTGACTACCTGGTATGCGTCCTGCCCGATACACCGGATACCCGCGGGTTACTCGATGCAGATGCCTTTCGTGCAATGAAGCCAAATTGCCTGCTGGTCAATGTGGGGCGGGGTACGATCCTGGACGAGCAGGCGTTGGTGCAGGCTCTTTTTACGGGTGAACTCGCAGGTGCGGTGCTGGATGTCTTTTGCAACGAACCGTTGCCTCCGGAAAGCCCGTTGTGGAATGCCCCCGGCCTGATCGTGACCGGGCATGTGGCCGCGCGTAGCTGGCCGCGGGACATTGCTGCAATATTCAGGAAAAATTATCGTCGTTACTGCGCCGGCGAAGCGCTTGAATACCCGATTGATTTCGAACGCGGTTATTGAGCCATTCATTCAAACACCAGGGAGTACGAGATGGCGGGAGTTGAAGGAAGAGTTGCACTGGTCACCGGTGCCGGGCGGGGTATTGGCCGGGTGACCGCAGAATTACTGACTGCAAGGGGTGCACGCGTGATGGCGGTGGCACGCAACGAAGAGGAACTGGCCGGTCTCGGACTCGACTACACGGTGGCCGACCTGGGGACCGCCCAGGGGTGTTCACACGCGGTCGAACAAACCAGCAAACGGCTTGGCCCGGTAGAAATTTTTGTCTGCAATCACGGGATCGGTTCGGCCCATGAGCGCGTGATCTGGGAGCAGGACCCGGCGCTGTGGGAACAGACCATCAGAATTAACCTGGATGGGCCGTTCCATCTTTCCAGGCTGATTACCGCGGGAATGGTTAAACAGGGCTATGGACGTGTTGTTTATACCAGTTCAACGGCCGGGCAGGTGGCTGAGCTAGCCGGTTCCGCCTATAACAGTTCCAAAACCGGACTGCTGGGGCTGATGCGCTCGGTGGCACAGGATGGCGGCGCTCACGGGATCACTTCCAATGCCGTCTTGCCGGGTTGGGTCCGCACCGAGATGGCTGAGAACTCCGCCAGAGCTGAGGCGAAAGAGCGCGGAATGACCGCAGAGGAAGTTTGGACCGAGCGGGCTGCGATCTACCCGGCCGGACGGGTGGTCACGCCGCAAGAAGTTGCTGAGGTGATCGCATTCCTGGCCTCCGAAGAATCCAGTGGGGTCAACGGTGAGTCGATCACCGTTGCCCTGGGCGGTATCTGGTAGGCATCTTAATAGTCAGGGGAAGTCCGGGCATTCTGTTCCTGCCAGAGTTGAAATGCGCGTGTATTCCCTTGTGGCAGAGCCGAACCCTGCCACGGTTGAGATGTAATTAAATGTGACTGCGTTGCAACTTGTCCAGTTCAGCGTAATGGTTCCCCAGGGCGTCAGGACAACTTCATCCGGATTGAAGTCGCTGCCCCACGATGTAGTTCCCGAGGCATACAGTGCTTCGATGGTGATGCCTTTGCCTTCCGGGGTTCCGATGCCAAAGGTCCAGAACTGGTTTCCCGCCAGATCATAGGTGAACATGATGAGCAATACCTGCCCGTTGGTCAGCCACTGAATGACCAGGCCCTCGCCGTTGCGTGCCGGATCATAAAATGAACCCGACAAGCCGGCGTTGCCGGTGGGTGTTGAACCACAACCGGTTATCTGGCTGAGGCGGCTGGCCCGGGTCAGCAGTGATTCGTAGCCGATTTCCGATTCACCGGAAAATACGGTGCTGCCCTCGTTGATGATGGAATCGCAGTCGAGAAAACTCATGGACATCGCGCCTGCCGGGGTGAAGGTGATATCGTTCGTGTCAAAACCATCACCAAAGCTGGTGCCTGTGGGCCGCAGAAGGTCGCCAATCGCAATCGAACCGTCCTCGATGTCACCGACACCAAAGAACCAGGAAGGTCCCGAACCATCCGGGCGGTAGGTGAAGGTGTAAACAACAGCCCGCGTGTCATCCAGGATCTCAACGTAGCTGCCTTCACCATTTCGCAGGGGATTGAAGAAAGCACCACTGTGCCCGCTGCTCACCTGGCCGGTCCCAACCGCAAGCTGAACCGTCAGTTCATCGCCAAAGGGTGTTGCGCCACCCTCATCACGCATCATCCGGTAGGTGAGCCGGTAAACGCCCGGCGTTGCCGGAGCGGTGAGCGTGAACTTGAACAGCACAGGCCGGCCGCGGAAAACGCCGCCGTACTTTTCAACTTCATTGGGGCCGGGCTCAATGGCCTGCATTGTGGACCCCCAATCCTGGCCGGCTGAAGCGGTCAGGGCGAGCTTGATGCCCGTGGCATCCGCCCACTTGATGTCTCCCATATTGCGGACCAATATCTGCACTTCCGCGCTTTCACCCGGCATCAGGCCGGGAGGGAATTCGTGCCACAGGAACTGGCTGTCCAGGTCCGGATGGTCGTTGAATTCTTTTGCGCCTTCGTAGGTGGTGTCGATGTACTCACGCGGGTTGTCGGTGGCGGACCAGGTGTCGTTGTTTCCACTTTGATTTTCGGGGGCAATGTAAGGTGGGGCCGTGCTTGCAGAGTAGATGCCGGTGCCCTCGTCATACTCGTTCCAGGATTCGATGTAAGCGTGGTAGATAGGCTGTTGCCCCCCTCCTCCGTTGCGTTTACTGATCAGTTCGTCCCATGCCATGGCGTAGGGGCTGCCTCCGTTGCGTGCCAGAAATAAACCCGGGTTCCGGATATTCTGATCCCAGTATCCAGCCTTCATTGTGGCCGGTGTCCGGCCGTTGAAATCATTGGTTGAAAAATAAGCGGTATTGGAAAATTGGTTAGCGATTTCATCAGAGAAAGTCGGTGAAACGCCGTGGGTGGTGGCAATCTGATAAATACCGTTGTGGAAGCTGGGGTAGCGTTCGCCAAACGTGTCCGCCAGCCGGGACTCGAGGTCGGAGCGTGTCAGCGAAGAGAGATTTGGTGTGCGGTCCGGGTTGCCATGCCAGGTGTTCAGAACGACTCTTCCATTGATATGCAGCAGGCGGCTCTCTGCAAAAGCCTCCGACTCTTCCCGGAAATACTGGTCAAACCAGAGACGGTACCAATCGGTGTATTCATCTTTCCCGGCCTCCGTGCTCATATCGACGGGAGCGTCGTTCCAGATAATCTGTGGATCGAGAAACGGCAGCACGTATGGGGTGTCATAACCCTCGCTGCGAAGCTGATGCAAAGCTCTGAAAAATTGCTCGCGCTGGTATTCGAAACCGTTGAAAAGATGAACGTACAAAACGTCGATATTGGCATCCATCATGTCCTTGATTTGTTCGCGCCACCACGGGGCTTCGCCCGTCCAGCTGCCGCGACCCTCTTCCGGTATCCAGGGCCCATCAAGCTGACCCTGAAATGTTGTGTACCAGTGAAAAACCATGGCGGATACAAAGCGGTCGGTGTCAGAAAAATCGCGGCCCGGGGTATAAATCGGCGGATAGTCGACTGCTGGCGTTTCTGAAACAGGTCCATTTACGACGGGCATGGCGATCAAAATGGAATTTTCCCCACCGTCGTTGGTCAGCCGAAAGGCGAGATCTGCAGCAGTACCCGCTACTTCCATGAATTCGGGGCCGGAATAACGAGCCCATTCAGAGGTAACCGTTGCGTTGAACGATCCGGGTGCCCTGCCGGTAAACCCATTTTCGTCGAATATGGGGAACGCTACCGAGACACCCTGAGCCTCTCCACCGGCGTTGGCGGAGCGCATGTAGACGGTTGCCTGGTAATTGTGCCCCGGACCGAGGCTGAACGGGGTTCCCTCATGGTCGAAAGCCTGTGCGCCACCGAATGATACGAATGTGAGCATGACGGCATTGGTGGCGGGGCTGCCGGGGTACAGGGCGTCATCGGACAAAGGGACGGTCTCGATGGCAACTTCGCCGCCTTCCAGCCCGAAGGCCCGCCAGTAATCCGGGACGCTCCCGGTAATCTGGCCAAACTTGTCACCGTTGCTTCCTTCGAACTCAGAGTTTGGAACGCGGTTCTGATCGGAAGCGACCAGTTGGCTTGAAAGGGTAAGGAGCAGAAATAAAACTGCTGAAACTTTCAATCTGAGCATACGAAATTCCCTCACGCGGTGACTTGTTTACCGGGCCCAATGGGCTCTATCTCTTCAGAATAGGAGAAAAGTGCGGTAATTTCAGAGAGACTTCTGTGTTCGCTCCGGCATGTAATGAATGACACGGATTTTTTCCAGCGTGACCAGTCCGCCGGAATTGGCCTGCTCGATCAAGGCAGAGAGGCTGGGCTGGAAGGCCTGGATTTTGGCGTCGCTGTCGACGATTTCGACCACCATCGATAAATCTGCCGACAGGTCAAGAATCTTGGTGGTGCGGATGTGATCGGTAGCGCCATAGCCCAGCACGCCTTTTAAGACGGTGGCGCCGGCCAGGCCGGCTTCACGGGCCTGCTTGACGATGACCTCATACAGCGGCAGGTGGCCGACCTTGTCACTTTCGCCAATGAATACTCTCAGTAATACGGCTTGTCCGGTAATTTCCATGGGTCACCTCATGATGAAATCGACCACCAGCAGGCCCAGCGCGAAGGCAATTCCGGCTCCGGCCAGCGTGGCGACGAAATAAGAAGATGCAAAAAAGTATTCCTTGTCCTGCACAAACTGTCCCAGCTCATAGATAAATGAGGACATGGTCGTGAAGCCACCGCAGAATCCGGTGGCGAGCAAAAGGCGCATCTCGGTCGACATCAGTTCGCTTTTGCCGCCGAAGCCCGCGATCACTCCAATAACCAGGCAGCCAGCCACGTTGGAAACCATTGTTCCGTATGGAATACTGAAGGCTGAAAGGTTCTGGGTGGCCAAAGACATGCCATAGCGGCTCAGGCCGCCAAGCATGCTGCCAAGACCAACGTAGACCAGTGCGAGAATGGTTTGCATCAACGGCACTTTACCACTGACGGCCAAAACGACAAAGAAGCTGTTCTTGTCTGTCGTACCGCGTTATAAACCCACACATGAAAAACAATATTGACTCGTACATCATGAAAATGGGCCGCCAGGCCGGGGTCGGCGTGCACATCAGTTCACTACCGGGGGAGTACGGAATCGGGGATATTGCAGACAGCGCCCTGTCTTTCCTGGATAAACTGGTTGAAATGGAAATCGGCGTCTGGCAATACCTGCCGACCGGTCCAACCGCCTACGGCGACTCGCCCTATCAGCCCCTGTCGGCTTTTGCCGGAAACGCGATGCTGATCGGTCTGCAACCGCTGGTTCGGGCCGGGTTGCTCGAGGAGCGGGATCTGGACGAGTTGTGCGGCCTGCCAGATGACCACGTGGATTATGGTCGGCTGATCCCCATTAAGCGGAATGTGCTGAAAAAGGCCGCGCAGAACTTTCACGCCGAGCATGGTCACCCGTTGCGTGCGGAGTACAAGATTTTTCTGAACCAGCACGGTGAGCACTGGCTCGATGACTATGCCCTGTTCCGTGTTCTGAAAACCCTCCACGGGGAGCGTCCCTGGCCCGAGTGGGATAATGAATTCGTGCGTCGTGATCCGGTAGCGCTGAATCGGGTAAAGAACGAATTGGGCGGCGATATAGAGTGCGCACGAATCATCCAGTTCCTGTTCTGGAACCAATGGAAAAATCTCAGGTCTGCCGCCGCTGGCAAAGGCATCAGATTGTTCGGTGATATGCCGATTTATATCGCCCTGGACAGCTCCGATGCCTGGGCACACCCCGAGATGCTGTTGATCGACTCTGATGGCCGGCCGTCACATATCGCCGGCGTGCCGCCGGACTACTTCAGTGAGGACGGGCAGTTGTGGGGCAATCCACTATACGACTGGGCTTACCATGAAGGCACCGGTTATCGCTGGTGGATCGAACGTATGCGGCATGCCGCCAGTCTCAACGATCTGGTGCGAATTGACCATTTTCGCGGTTTCGAGTCATTTTGGTCAGTGCCCTATGGCGCCGAAACTGCACGCAATGGTGAATGGGTACAGGGCCCTGGTGATGCTTTGTTCGAGGCGCTGAAGGAAGCACTGGGCCGCCTCGCCATCGTGGCCGAGGACCTGGGTGTGATCACACCCGAGGTGGATCAACTACGTCTCAACCACGACCTGCCGGGCATGGTTGTTTTGCAATTCAAGGTGGGAGATTCGGAGTTCGACATTGACGGGGTCGGGCGTAACAGTGCGTGTTACACCGGAACACACGACAACGACACGACGGTGGGTTGGTTTAACGGTACCGGAGAGGACACCCGGACCCGGGAGGAGATCCAAGTCACCCAGGCAATGGCTATTGAGGTTACCGGTGGAACGGCACAGACGATCCACCTGGATATGATTCGACTGGCCTTTTCCAGCCGGGCAGCACTGGCGGTGGTGCCTATGCAGGACTACCTGGGCCTGGGGTCGGAGTCGAGGCTTAACATCCCGGGAACCACTCTGGATAACTGGCGCTGGCGGGTCCAGTCAAGCCAGCTCGGTCCCCAGTTCCTGGGGCAGGTGCGTACACTGGTAACCGAGGCTTCACGTGCCCGGTCAATGCCGCTAGACTCCACTGCATGATAGAAAACGGAACCCCCAACCGGCTCGGCTCGTGGCTGGAAGATGATGGCGTGAATTTTGCGCTGTATTCAGGCGGCGCGGACGCCGTGGAGCTGTGCCTGTACGACGAAAACCGGCACGAAACGGCAAGACATTTCCTGCCGCATCAGACCGATGGAGTCTGGCACGGGTTCTTGCCCGGGTGCAAAGCCGGGCAACGCTACGGCTACCGTGTGCACGGTCCATGGGCACCGGCCAAGGGCCTGCGTTACAACCCTGCCAAGCTGTTGATCGATCCTTATGCGCGGCGACTGGACGGGACGTTCAAGTGGGACCCGGCGGTATACGATTTTGTGCCCGACCAGGAAGGCAAAACCTGGCACAAGAATGAGCTGGACAGCGCACCGTTTATACCTCTGGGCGTAGTAGACCACCCGCAGGGACGAAGTGGCGTTCGTGGCTCCTGGATACCCTGGGCAGAAACCATTGTCTATGAGGCGAATGTGCGGGGCTTTACGATGACCCACCCCGACCTGTCTGCTGAAGAGAAAGGGACGTTCCGTGGTATGAGCAACGGACAGGTAGTGGAATACCTGAAAGCTCTGGGTATCACCTCCGTTGAGCTCATGCCGGTGCACACCCTCATCGATGAAGCTTTTCTGGTCAAAAAGGGCCTGCGTAACCTGTGGGGCTACAACCCCATACAGTTCTTCACTCCCGATTCGCGCTTTGCTGTTGCAGACCCGGTTGAGGAATTTCGCAAGATGGTGAACGCGATCCACGATGCCGGGATGGAGGTCATCCAGGACGTGGTGTACAACCACACCGCCGAAGGCAGTGAATACGGACCGACACTGAGCTTCCGCGGCATTGACAGCCAGGCTTATTACAGCCACGAAGCCGGTGACCCGGGTCGCTACGTCAACGATACCGGTTGCGGAAATACCCTGAATGCGGACCAGCCGCAGGTGCAGAAACTGGTGCTGGACAGCCTGGTTTACTGGCACCGCGAAATGGGTGTCGACGGGTTCCGGTTTGATCTGGCAACCGTACTCGGACGATCCGGCCACGGATTCACCCACAAACACCCCCTGCTGACCCAGGTAGGCGTTGAGCCGGAACTATACCGGGCGAAGTTGATTGCAGAGCCATGGGATCCGGGCCCCGGTGGCTACCAGCTGGGCAGGTTTCCCACGGAGTGGGCGGAATGGAATGATCGCTACCGCGATACCGTCCGCCGCTATTGGCGCGGCGATGCCGGACAGTCCAGCGAATTTGCCCGGCGCATTCATGGATCTGCTGACCTGTTCGAGCGCAGCGGCCGTGATCCTTTTGCCAGCGTTAATTTCATCACCAGCCATGACGGATTCACGCTGCGTGACCTGGTCCGTTACGAGCAACGACATAACCTGGCCAACCTGGAAGAAAATCGCGACGGGCACTCCCACAACTTCAGTTGCAACTACGGTGTGGAAGGCGAAACCGATGACATCGGGGTCAACCGGGTGCGCCGGCAACAGCGGCTTAATATGCTGGCCACGCTGTTGTTTTCGCAGGGGACTCCGATGCTGCTCGCCGGTGATGAATTCGGCAATAGCCAGGGCGGTAACAATAACGCCTACGCGCAGGACAACGAAACCGGCTGGCTCGACTGGCAGCGCCTGGACGAGGATCCTGAGTTCAGTACCAAGGTGCGTGAACTGGTGCAGTTACGGCGCCGGCTACCCTTGCTGCGCCAGGCGCGTTACGTGCATGGCCGGATGCCTACGGATCAGGGCCACTGTGACATTTCCTGGCTTCATCCGGATGGGCGGCCGATGGCCCAGAACGATTGGGACCGGGGCCAGCAGGTTGCTTTGTTTTACACCTGTCATGAGCAGCAACATGCTTATTCGCCGGTTAACCATGCGATTGCGGTGCTTTATAACGCGTCGTCAGAGGAGGTGGCGTTTACCTTGCCTTCAGGCCTGGCATCCGACTGGGTGCTGAGGTTTTGCAGTAGCGATGTGCCGCCCGCCGAGCCCAATCCGGGACAGTGGCGCTTGCCGTCCCGCTGCATGGTTCTTGCAACCATGGGCATCGATCTATGATTCAGGGTTGATCCGGTAGAAATCCAGTGCGTTGGTATACAGCACTTGTCGAGCCGCCTGCTCGTCAAGTACCTCTGTAATTAACTGAAAATCGCCGTCGGTATAAGGGCGGGCTGCCCGTGTCGATGGGAGGTCGGTCCCAAACATCAGACAATCGGGGTTAGCTGCATACAGCTCCCTGATGGCTGTGCGCACATCAAAATCAACCCGTCCAAAGCCGGAGGCTTTCACCCGGACACCCTTTTCGGCCAGTGCGAGCAGCGTTGGAAACCCTTCTTTTGACAATCCAAGGTGGTCAATGCTGACTGCGGGAAGCGCAATCAAAATGGAATACAAATCGGGCAGGTCCCTGGCATCCGCATAGAGCTCTACATGCCAGCCAGCCAGCTCATTCACCCTTCGTGCCATCCGGTCGAGGTGTTCGATGGTTTCGGAGCCGCCACGCTTGAGGTTAAAGCGCACCGCACGAATACCCGCGCGGTCGAGTTCCTGGATTTCCTCGTCACTGACGCTGGCCGGCAATTGGGTTACACCGACGAATCCACGCCCCAGGTGTGACAGCGCATTGACCAGCCAGTCCTGGTCGAAAACCTGGAATGACCCGGAGACAACGGCACCCCCTGCAAGGGAGTAGGCTTCGAGGCGTTCGCGGTAGTCATTGACCGTATACCGGTCCGGGAGATAGCCACGGTTTGGCACCAGCGGAAACCTGGGGTCGATGACATGGAAATGCGCGTCGAATAGTTCGTGTTGGACCATGGAAATGGACAAGTCTTCTTCAGAGCGGGTATCTAAAATAGTAGCTCCATCGACAAGATGGTAAATTGATGCAGGTGCGAATATTTTTGTTTCTTGCACACTTTATTCACATTTACAGACAAGTATGTAGTCCAGGCGAGACTGCTGGCGGGTCTGCTAAGGATCTGAATCCTGTAGAATCCGGCTGAGTATCCGTTGAGGATTTGAACCATGTCCAAGCCCACTAAACTGTCCTGCCAAGCCCGGCTTACGGCGGTGATTTTCTTTTTTATGTTCAGCGTGGTCACCCTTCCGCTACTTGCTGACGACATAGATTTGCAGTTAACCCAGGTCTCGGACCTGCCTGATATCGTCGATATTGCCAACGCCGGAGATGGCAACGAAAGGTTGTTCCTGGTTCAGCAGAGCGGCCGTGTTTATATCATCGATGAGGGTGTGGAAATTGAGACACCTTTCCTCGACATCAGGGCTGAAGTCGAATCGGCGGCCAATGAGCAGGGTTTGCTGAGTCTGGCGTTTTCCCCCGATTATGCAACTTCAGGGTATTTTTACGTCTGGTATACACGGGCTGGCGGCGACTCCGTGCTGGCGCGGTTCCGGGTGAGTGCTGATCCGAATATCGCTGACCCCAATAGCAGGAAGGAAATACTGAGCGTGGCCCAGCCTTTCACTAATCATAATGGCGGAAGGCTGCAATTTGGCCCCGATGGCATGCTGTACCTGGGCCTGGGTGATGGCGGCGGCAGCTTCGACCCGGACGGGAGCGGGCAAGACGGCAGCACACTGCTGGGTAAACTGATCCGAATCGATGTCGACCCGGTCCATGGAACCTACACGATTCCTGCAGACAATCCCTTCGTTGCTAATGATGCGGTTCGCGATGAGATCTGGGCTCTGGGGCTGAGAAACCCATGGCGGATCAGCTTCGATCGCTTGACCGGCGACCTGTTCATGGCAGATGTCGGCCAGAATGAATTCGAAGAAGTTAATTTTCAGCCAGTCAGTTCTACCGGTGGTGAAAACTACGGCTGGAGCATCATGGAAGGATCGGAATGCGTTGACGGCGGCTGTGATACCAATGGCCTTACCCTGCCGGTCTCCGGTTACAACCATGCCAACAACGACTGCTCGATCACGGGAGGCGAAGTCTATCGCGGCACTGCCTATTCCAATTTGCAGGGCATGTACCTGTTTGCTGATTATTGTTCCGGCCGCATTTGGGGCTTATCCCGTTCAGGTGATGACTGGGTCACGACGCTGCTGGTTGATACTACCCAAAGAATCCAGACCTTTGGGCTGGGCGAGGACGGGAGCGTGTACGTTGGCAGCTTGTCTCGCGGCGTATACCTGCTGAGCGATGGTGATGTTGTGCCGGAGGCATTTCAGATCACTGCCGGATTAAATGACGCCTGGTTCAATCCGGCGACCGATGGCCAGGGTTTGCTGGTAGCCGTGTTCGAGCAGACTGGAGTCTTATTCCTGGCCTGGTTTACGTTCGATGTGGAGCGTCCGGCTGAAGACGTGATGGCGATTCTCGGCGATCCCGGCCACCGCTGGTTGACCGCGCAGGGTTCATTTGCAGGCGACACGGCTACGCTGGATATATACAGCACATCCGGAGGTGTGTTCGATGCCACCGAGCCGGCAGCCGGCCCGGCTATGAAAATCGGCACTGCGACACTCAAGTGGAGCAACTGCAATGCCGCTGTTCTCACCTATCAGATTGATACACCGGTCTTGTCCGGTGTGATTCCGCTGCAGCGGGTCGTGCTGGACAACGTGGCGCTGTGCGAGGCGCTGCAATAACGCCTCGCCAGCCTGTTTTAAACGCTTCGTGTCGCCAGCGCCGGTGGAATGTTGGCGGCACGCCGTGCCGGCAGCAATACCGCTAGCTGACCCAGCACCCAAAGAGCCAGCATGCCGATGGGCAGGTACCACAGGGGCACGCGTCCTACGCTGTAGTGCGTATCCAGGAACCAGTTAAGGCCTACGGCACCGATCATTCCAAGGACCAGGCCCAGCGCAGTAATCATTCCGTTTTCCAACATGAAATAGCGCACGATGTCGAATCGTGTCGCACCGAGCGCACGGCGGGTGCCAATCTGTTTACGGCGCTGGGTAACACTGAACCAGGCAAGACCGACGATGCCCAGTGCCGTGACACCGGTGAGCACCACGATGACGGCAGATAACAATTTGACCATGGCAATATCCCGCTGGTAGGTACGCTGCTTCTGTTCCTCATAGCTACGGACTACATCAACAATGCGGCTGCGGTTTTCGGACAGGTATTCCTCGGTTGCGGCCATCACCTGCTCCAGTTGTCCCGGCTCTGTTCGTACCACGTATATCATCCGGCCGCCGAACATCCCCAGCAACGGCATCAGTGCTGTGCGGTTGACGTGGCTGGAATGCGGCCAGGCGTTTTGCATGAAGTCATAGATGCCGATGATCTCCATCGGCTTTTCACCGTTGGGCTCGTCCCATATGGTCTGGCCCAGGGCGTTGCCGTCTGGAAACAGTTCGTCAGCAAGTGCCTGGCTGATGATCAACTGGGTCGGATCGGCATTGATCTCCATGCTGCGCACCATGATTTCGTCCGCCCTGAAGTTCCGGCCGGCAACCAGTTCCAGCCCGAAGGCTTCCAGGCCCTGCTCGTCGACCATAAAATTGCCAAAACTGATGGCTTCGTTGGAAGGTGCCGCGGGATCGTTGTACAGGTCCCCGCCCCAACCACTGCCGCTGATCGGAATGGACTGTGTCGGTGCAGCGGCGATCACTCCCGGCAACGAGCGGATTTTATCCATGTCGTCCCGTATCAGCTGGCGCTGGTCGACCTTGGAGTCGAACAGGGTGGTGATAAAAAGGGCCGTATTAGCCTCGTCCAGCCCACTGGGCCGCGCAATATCTGCGGCTCGTTCGCCAATAATGAATGCCGCATTGGTGACGATAGCCAGGGTGAGCGCTATCTGCAGGGCGATCAGCAATGCGCCGAGCTTGTTGCGCGTCAACGCGCGGAAAATGGGTCCGATTTCCATCATGGCAATATCCTCACTGGGTTTTCAACAGGCCGGCCGGTTGCAGCTGGGCCACACGCCATACCGGGTAAAGGCCAGCCAGGATGGCCGCAAAAGTGGCCAGTCCTACTGCGGTGATCAGCATTAGCGGGTCCAGGTGAACCAGGTGCTGGTAGCCACGGTACAAGTTGCCAACTGCCTGCAGTCCAAGCCAGGACAGGCCGGTGCCGGCGATTCCACCCAGCACCCCGATCAGTCCGATCTCGACCAGGTTCTGACTGAAGATGGCGCCGCGGCTCGCACCCATCGCCCGGCGCAGCGCGACCTCACCGCTTTTACCCATGAATTTGGCCATCAGCAAGCCAACGGTGTTCAACACACAGACCAGCAGGAACAGGAAGCTCAGGCGGACCAGAACCCGATTGTCATTGGTCACGACCTCGTTGATCTCCAGCCACTCGGGTACGCTTGATAAAAAGGTATTCAGTGGCCGTTCGAAACGCCCAAGGGCCTTCTGATCACGCACATAGTTATCCAGGTAGTCCTTGTATGCGGCCACCTGTTCAGGTGTTTCGATCTCCACCCAGAACTGGTTCCAGACACACTCCGACTGCAGGAAGGCTTCCATCAGCGGCAGGCTGTCATCCAGCGGCGCCCAGCAGTTGGTATTGCCACTGGGCGACAATACCTGGTCGATCGCCCAGTTGAAAGGCAGGTAAATCTGCTCCGAATCTTCAAATTGATTGCCGGCATCGACATGGTAAAAACGCGGTGTTGGCTGCCAGTGGTCGATCACGCCGACAACCTGCAGAATCTGATCATCCAACTGGATGCTGCGCCCGACACTGTTCTCTCCATTGAACAGGCGGTCGTTCAACTCACGGCCGATGACCATGACACCGGCATGGTCTTCGTCTTCACCCTGGGACCACGGCTGGCCGTAAAGGAACGGCACATCGAACATCTCGAAAAACGTGTAATAGGTCGCACGGATACCTTCATCAAAGGGTGCATCAACGCCTTCGGGCACTACCACGACATTCGAGGCATAGAGCTGAGTCTGTCTGATGGCCGGTGTGTCAGCATTGACCAGGTTCTGTCCATCCTTATACGTAATCTGGGGTTGCAGATCGCTGGCCGATTCCGTTGGCGGGTCATTAGGGTCCCAATTGTCCAGTTGCACCGCGAACAGCTTGTCGCTCTTGTGTGGAATCGGGTCTCCGGACATCAGGTAGTAAACCGTGAATGTGGTCATGAAAGCACCGATGCCCAGTCCCAGCGCCAACACCATCAAGGCAGATAGTACCGGCGTTCGACGAATACTGGCGAGCGCCAGCCTGACGTAGTAACTAAACACGGCTGGCCTCCCGGTTGGGCATGGGGGTGACGTTGGGTGGGTTTGTCGCCACAACATCGCTGGCGCGCCCGTCGAGAATGTGAATATTGCGCTGAGCCCTGTGGGCCAGGTCCGGATCGTGTGTCACCATGACAATGGTGGTGCCTTCAGCGTTTATGGACTCCAGAAGCTTCATAACGATGTCAGCCATCTCTGAATCGAGGTTGCCTGTGGGCTCATCCGCCAGCAGAAATCTTGGCTTTCCAGCCAGTGCCCGGGCAATGGCCACTCGCTGCTGCTGTCCACCGGAAAGCTGCGAGGGAAGATAGTTCTGACGCGACCCTAGTCCAACCAGGTCGAGCATGTCACCGACTGCTTTGCGCCGCCTGATCGCTGACCAGCCGCGATAGCGCAGCGGTACATCGACATTGTCCGCCAGGTTGAGGTCGGGGATCAGGTTGAAACTCTGAAATATGAAACCGACCTTCTCGTTACGTCTGCGTGAACGCTGCCGGTCATTGAGTTTGCTGACGTCCTCACCATCCAGCTCGAAGGTGCCGCTGCTGGGAGATTCAAGCAAGCCTGCAATATTGAGGAAGGTCGTTTTTCCGGAACCCGAGGGGCCGGTCACCGCGACAAACTCGCCTTCTCCGACGTGCAGGTCCAGCTCGCGCAGTGCGTGGGTTTCCACGAGTTTGGTCTGGTAGACCTTACTGATGTTGTTCATTTTCAACATGTGATTATTCCTCGGGTTTCAGTATTGAGATTTCAGTTAACGATCTGGATGCTGTCGAAGCCTTCGAAGTCAGCGATGCTGGAGATAACTACTTCTTCGCCTTCCTGCAGGCCGGAAATCACTTCGACTTCGCCGGAGCTGCGAGCGCCCAGGCGTATTTCCCGTCGCAGGGCTGTACCGTTGTCGGTTAAAACGAACGCATAACGCCCGCCACCGCTATCGGTGAAGGAGCCGCGTTGCAGTTTTAGTACTGCTGGCAACTCGTCCATCATCACGCGTACCGTGACGCGCTGGTTCTGGCGTAGTCCGGGCGGTGTTTCAGCGGCAAACCGGATTCGGCCCATGACCTCGCTATTGACTACCTCGGGTGACAGCGACACCAGCTCTCCGCGGTATTGCTGTCCGTTGTACTGGACGTCTCCCGCCAGGCCGATACCCAGGTCATCTGCATAGGCTTCGGGAATCCGGATTTCGACTTCGAAAGCGGACAGGTCGACCACGGTGATCAGTGGTGCGTTTTCATTCAGAAGGGCTTTTTGGTTCACGGCCACGTTACCCACGATGCCGTTGACCGGCGAACGGATCGACAGGTCGTCAACCCGGCGTTTCAGTTCATCTACTACCAGTTGCTGACGGCCCACGGCCAGTTGGCGGGTTGTGGTCTCGAACTCCAGGCTCTCGCTCTCAAGTTGAGCGTCCTGGATGGCGTGGTTGTGTTCGACCTGGGCGCGGGCCAACTCGTCACGCCGCCGTTCAAAATCGATTTCTGATATCAGTTGGGTGCCGATCGATTCCTCAGCACGGCGCATCTCACGCTCTGCTGCAGTCAGCTCGACCCTGGCAAGGTCAATGGTCTGCTGGCCTTTCACCCGTGCCTTGCGCACCTGGATTTTTTCTCTCTCCAACTCAGCATTGAGCTGGTCCAGCGTGGACTGTTCCTGCATGAACTCAGAGCGCACTTCCGGGCTGTCGATGCTGGCCAAGACCTGGCCGAGGGTCACGATGTCGCCAGGTTGCACCTGTAAAGTGACTGTTCCGGTGGCCGGGCTGTACAGGGTGGGGCTGATGGCAGCGACTACCCGGCCCTGGACGCTGAGGTCACGTACGAGATCGCCACGGCTCACAACGGCTGTCCGAATACGTTCACCAGATACACTGGCTCCCGCACTCAGCCAGGTGGATATCACGGGCACGACCAGCATCACCAGCACGGCTACGATAGCCACTGGCACAGCCCACTTGAGCCATTGCCAGCGGTTGGAATTATCTAATAATACGTCCTGTGCCGACGTATCCCGTATGGCCTCGTGCATAAAATTTTCTCTCCCAGTTCAGATAGTAAGACGCCACGCCGCGCAGAATGGTTACCCCCGGCCAGCAGATTTCTTAGAACCTCCTATACTTTCGGAGCTTGAAGGACAATTTTGTCCGACTGAGGAGCGCAACAAATGAGAAAAGTTTTACTGAGCTTGAGTTTAGCCACCACCCTCCTGGCCCCGGCCCTATTGAGTGCCGATCACCACGAGGAGAAGGAAAAGCGCTTCGTCTACGCGACGTATTTCTACTGCAAGACTGCCACGCAGGAACAGGCAGACGTATTGGTCAAGAAAAATACAGCGCCGGTCTATGATGCCGCCGTTGCTGATGGCACCATCGAGGGTTGGGGCTGGCTGTCTCACCATACCGGCGGCAAGTGGCGCCGTATCCAGTACCACGTGAATGACAGCATACCCGGCTTGTTGAAGGCACAAGAGACCATCGCAGCCAGGATAGATAAGGCTATGGATGGAGCTGACGATGGGTTTGCGGAAATCTGCGGCGGCCACGAAGACTACATATGGGAAGCAAAGAACGGCAGCAGTGCAGGTACCGAACGCGGTAAGGCCTCGCTTTCGGTCTATCATGTGTGCAGCTTCAGTGGAGAAGAGCGCGCAGACGAGATCGTCGACAAGGTGTTTGCACCGGTTTACAACAAGGCGGTTGCTGACGGCAGGATCACGTCCTGGGGTTGGTCAGCACACGTGGTTGGCGGCGAATACCGGCGCCTGAGCACCATGTCAGCGGCTAATTATGATGATCTGTTGAATGCCTGGGGTGAAATTCTCGAAGGGATCTACGGTGATGGTGAAAACGCCGAAGCCAACGAGTTCTCCGAGATATGCACTTCACATTCTGATTACCTGTGGGATATCGTGCACGAAAAATCCTGATCGTTTATTGGCTGCAGACTCCGGTTCGCCGGAGTCTGCAATCCCACTTTGATACGCACCGTCCGGTTCGTGTATCTTCAGCATTATGAATGACCGTCCGGTTTCCACCGATGTACTTAGTCTCCAGGCCAAAGTCCTGGATCACTCCAGCGAGTTCGTAGAGCTGGTGTACCGTATGGCACCGGCTGAGTACCAGTCATTGCTTGCATCTGGACGTTTTCAGCAAGAGCTGGAACAGAAAAATACCTTCAACCACGGCAAGTTGTTCGCCTATGCGGAATTCGTGGTTTTTCGAAGAGAGTTCCGGGCACGGTTTCCGGATGCTTCTCCAGCCGCTTGCGTCAATGCTTTCAGCGGCCTGTTACTGAAGAACGATATCTCAATCAGCAACCTGGTCGATTTTGTCGAGGGCCCGGATGACCGGGCACAGTTACTATTGAATCAACCGCGGTGAACTGAGCTTTTCTACGCCCTCTTCGCGGGATCGTTACGTCCGTATTGGTCGTGGCTGGATACCCAGTCCAGCGAGGAGATTGCGGCAGCCAGAGATATTTCGCCGGCCAGCACAGTGCCTGCCACGATTTCTGCAAACTTGAGTACCTTTCCGGGCCCATAGCAATCCATCGCCTGCAGGGATTCTTTCTGGGTTGGCAGGCCAGTGCCGCCGCCACAGGTTGCCACGATCAGGGCGGGCAAGGTGATGGAAATGTACAGGTCATTTTCCGGCGTCAGTTCTGAGTAGAGTATGCCCATGGAGGCCTCTGCCACATTGGCGACATCCTGCCCGGTGGCCAGGAATATTGCAGTGATTGCATTGGCCGCGTGGCAGCCGTTGTTGTTGGTGCCGGACATCAGGGATCCTACGTTGGCAACTTTGCTGTGGTAGTAAATCGATTCCGTATCGGCATCCATGATTTCCAGCAGAACATCCCGCTTTACCACAGCCTCGGCCACTACCCGCTTACCACGGGACCGCAGCATGTTGATCATTGATGCTTTCTTGTCAGTGGCGAAGTTTGATTCCAGGAAGAACCTTTGTATCTCCACAACATCGCAGTTTTCCAGAATCCAGTTACAGGCCACAAAGGTGGCTTTGCCCACCATGTTCATACCCGCGGCGTCGCCGGTCTGGAAGTTGAAGCGCAGGTAACAAAACTTTGCCGCCAGGTAGTAATCGATGTATTTAAGATGAATGAAAGGGTCTGATGCTTCTGACACGGCCCGGATTTCTTCTGTGTGCGCTACGATCCAGTCTGCAAACCGGCGTGCTGAGGCAGCGTCGTCGAAAATAAATACCGGAGCACGCTGCATATTATCCCCGACCACAGCACACTTCACTCCGCCACTGCGGTGCAGGACTTTCATGCCACGGTTGTAGGAGGCAACCAAAGTGCCTTCGCTGCAGGCCAGCGGCACATAAAATTCACCCTGGGCGTGCTCACCATGTACCAGCAACGGGCCGGCAAATCCGAGTGGTACCTGTGCCACTCCGGTGAAATGCTCGATGTTGCCCTGTGTCACATGCGGATCGAACGAGTAGCTGGAGATATGGGTCAGGTCACTATCTGAGCGTTGCCTGATGAAGTCCTGACGCTGGCGGATAATGTCTTCGCTGTAATCGTCTTCCGGGTCGCGCGGTACAGAACCGGGTGTCGGAGTGCTGGTCTTCAGCGCATCCTGCACTTCCAGGTTGAGCCGGCCGAAGGGTTTGGCATCGAAAGTCATGCTGATTTCGTGTTGGCCCTCGGCCAGTGGTTCTATGTCGAGGAAGATGTTCACCAGCGTACCCAACGGAAAATCTGCAGGCGATTCCGGGGTGATGGCACTGATGGCTACCGCATCGTTCGGTTCAACTGCGACGGTTATCTTCTCGTTCGCGATGGCCTGTCCGTCAATGGAGACCTGTGAGATCTCTTTGAGCATGGCTGGGCTCAGGCGATTCTTGACACTAAAACGAACGGCGCCATCTGTGTTTCTCAGACTGGTCCGGTTATAAAGTTTGCTCAGTACTGACTTGGGAATAAACTGCATGGCAAGATTCTCACAATAATGATCCTGTAGAAAATCTTACGATACGAATTGAGTGCGGGTGTTGATCTGACGCAAGGCCAACGCTGGCGGTCAGCCTGTAGGTGCGGATCTGAGTATCCAGATGAAAACGCCGATAAAGGAAGAGACACCAAGTATCAGGGCAATCATAAAAGCGGTATAGGCGATTTTCAGAAAATGAAACTTCTTTTTCAGCACTGAGCCCAGTCCGTAGATATTCCGGATCATGGTTTCGTAGACGACGGTTTTGTCTTCGATCAGGTCCATCATCCCTTCCGTGAACTGGTCCTGGCTGAGGTTGGCAAAATCACCAAAGAACAGGATGTTTCCTTCGCTGTGTTCCAGATCGTCGAGCGTAATCGGGACCGTGCTGACGCGGGGCCGTGCAGCCAGGATCGCGTAGATGATCGATACCAGGTTGCCAACCAGGAACACGGTTGACGGCACCAGCAGCCAGGGATTCGCGTCCAGTTTAGGCGCGACTGCGGCAATAATGATCGAGATGATGATGCCGTTGATACTGATCATCATATTGGCCTTATTGTCCGCGAGGCCGGTCAGGTCCATTTGCACCCGGTAGGCGCTGCGAAACAGGGTTTCAATCCCGCGGGAGGAACCGGGCTCTTTCTTTCTTACCGCATCGACAACCTGTTTAACGTGCGCTTCAGCATCATGGTGTTTATGGCTCATGTCGGCATTCTATTACAGGTAGGGAGTAAAAAGTGCCGCGGCGCCGTCTCGTAGTTTGGTGAAGGTGCTGCGTGACTGGAGTTTTTTGCGTGAAATCCGGGAGCTTTCGGCAGCCTTCTGCACAAAATGCGCGCTCAACTCGCTGTTTAGTTCGGGATCGAATACTTCGATACCCAGCTCGAAATTCAGCCGCAGACTACGGGGGTCCATATTGCTGGAGCCGACCAGGGCATAGTCATCGTCGATCACCATGCATTTGCTGTGTGCAAAAGGAGCGGGCCGCGTGATGAGTGTGACGCCGGCATTCAGCAGTTCATCCAGGTTGTGCTGCAGGGCCCACTGAACCAGCGGCCAGTTGTTCTTTTCAGGGATCATGACCTGGACATCAACACCGGAAAGGGCGGCCGCTTGCAGGCAGCCCAGCATCTGGCGTTCCGGCAGGAAGTAGGGCGACATGATCCAGACGCGTTTACTGGCGCTGGATATTGCACCCATTATGACCAGCATCAGCGAATCGAGCGTATCATCCGGACCATCCGAGATCAGGCGGCAACGTGCGGTTCCCGGTGCTTTGCAGTCGGGGCTCCAGGCAGGCAATGGCTCGCCACCGGCGAACTTCCAGTCCTCAGCAAACAGCCGTACACAGTCGGCGGTCAGTGGCCCTTCGAAGCGGAAATGCAGATCGCTGGCGCGGTGTGCAGATGGCCCGTTGACCAACTGGCGGTCGCCGATGTTCATGCCACCGGCAAAGGTCACTTCCCGGTCTGTGATCAGCAGTTTACGGTGAGTACGCAGGTTGATACTGAAGCTGGGCGGCAGCAAGCGCAGCGGCATGAAGCGCCGGTAACTCAGCTGCCTTTTTTCCAATTCTCTGATGATGGTGGGGAAGCTGTAGCGTATGCCCACATCATCTACCAGCACACAGATCTCACAGCCACGGTCCCGGGCCCCGGCCAGCTTGTCGAGGAACAACCTGCCGGTGTCGTCGTTGTCGAATATATAGCTGCTCAACAATACCTCGCGCTGCGCGTTATCAATTGCGCTGAGCATGGGCGGGTACGCTTTCTCACCGTCGTAATAGGTAGTTACCTGGTTGTTCGCGGTCGAGTCAACACCGGTGACGCTGAAACCCGGCATGCTGCGTGATGCGCCCTCAGCCCGCGTATCAGTGATGCAGTCCTTTCCCGGTCCTGCTTCACTTTCCTTTAAAACGCGCTGTGCCTTGCGACGAATCCTGTTGATGCCGAACAGAGCATAAAGCAGGGCGCCCAGGATGGGGAAAACGATGATCAATCCAAGCCAGCCGAAGGCTGCGCGGGAATCGCGAACATTAACCAGTGCATGAGCTCCTGCTGCCAATGCGACCAGCAGGTAAAGCGAGAGCAGGGATAAAAGGTACTCGTACCACATAGCTCTAACCTTATATCATGGAGCTCGAGTTAATCGAGCCCTCGCTCTACCTGCGGACCGATCCGCAGGCCCCGGAAAGATTTGCGCGCGCAATTAGCGCGCGCTTCGGCCAGGTCAATCGCGCTTAACGTGCAGAATACCGGTGCTTTGCGCCCAGTCATTGATCGGGTCGATATGCTGCGTGCGGATTTCATCAAATTGTGAATCCAGCGCGGCCCATTCGACCTTCAAATCGCCCAGTCGAATCAATGCACCCTCGGTAGCAGGCGCACCGGTAGAATCGATGACGTCGAGCAGGAAGCGGATCTGTCCGGCCAGTCTCGTTTCCCATGCATCCTCGTCCTCATAGGTTTCATGCAGTGGCTGAATCACCTGGTGATCCCACGCGTCAATGGCGTCCAGGGCTGCCTGACCTTTTTTCTGGAAATCGCTGTCCTGTTGATAATCACCCATCAGTGATTTGATCTGGCTATGGGCCTTGCGCAGGTCGCCCAGGCGGGTCAGTACGTTTTCCAGTAGTTCAGAAGTCTCTGCCAACCGGGCTGTCCAGTCCTGGATTTCCTGCGGAGTGGAGCTTACCCGCGGATCCAGTTCCAGTACGAAAGACGTTTCACTGGTCTTGCCAGCGGCTGTCAGGCGGGCCGTGTAGCTGCCCGGCGCCACGCTGCTCCCTTCAAGTCCGGCAAACAGCGTCATGCCCTTTACGCAGGTAAATCCTTCGCGCCGGGTGTCCCAGTTCCACTTGTTCAGGCCGGCTTTCGCGGCCGGATATTCAGGTTTGTAGGGTGACCGGGGGTCTTCGTTGTGCGCCAGGCAGCGTTCGAAATCACTTTCCTCACTGGAATAGCTTCGGATCACTTCACCCTGCTTGTCCAGGATCTCGATCGAGATCGGGTCTTCCATGTCCTTTTCAAGATAATAGAAAAGCGGAACACCGGAATCGGGGTTGTCGGCTTCAAACTTTTCTGAAGACCAGTCACGGTTGTTTAGCTCGACCGTTTTGGCCGGAGCGTAGATCTTCTGGTCTTCAATGCCAGGCTGTTGCGCCGCGGTCTGCACCATGAACAGGTCGTCCAGGGTCCAGAACCCACGCCCCTGGGTGGCGGCGACCAGCGTGTTGTGGCGGATCGCCAGGTCGGTAATCGGAACCGGCGGCAGGTTTAGCTTCAGGGATTGCCACCCGGCGCCATCATCGAAGGAAACAAACATGCCCGATTCTGTGCCGGCGTACAGCACGCCTTTGCGGGCGGGGTCTTCGCGCACAACCCGGACGAAGGTTGTTTCGGGCAGGCCCTCATCAATGCGCTTCCAGCGTTTTCCATAATCGGTGGTCTTGTAAATGTAGGGTTTGAAGTCGTTCATCTTGTAGCCGGCGACGGCCAGGTAAACCGTACCCGGATCATGTGGGCTGATTTCGATGGTGTTGATCATCGCCTCGCCCTTATGTGGCGGTGAGACGTTGGTCCAGTTGTCGCCGCCATCCTTACTCAGGTGCACCAGCCCATCGTCGCTACCGACCCAGATGTGGCCCTTCTCAAGCGGTGATTCTACGATGTAAAACAGCGTGTTGTAATACTCGGCGCCGACGTTTTCAGGGGTCAGCGGCCCACCGTTGCGGCCCTGTTTTTCCAGGTCATTGCGGGTCAGGTCAGAGCTGATCTCGGTCCAGGTTACGCCACGGTTGGTACTTTTCAGAACCACCTGTGTGCCGTAATAAATGATCGACGGGTCGTGTGGTGATACCGCCACCGGCGCGTTCCAGTTGGTCCGGTATTTGAGGTCGCTGGAGTCTTTACCAAAGACCAGTTCGGGGTAGGGGATGATGTAACGCTCCAGGCCGGACTGGTGGTCATACTCGGTCAGCGTGCCGTTGATCGTGGTCGCGTAAATCAGCCGCGGATTATCCGGATCGAATGCAATGTGCGCGCTTTCGCCACCGCCAACGTCAAAGTAGTCGGCGACTCCGATACCTCCGTACAGGCTGCGGCTGGAAATGGCGACAGTCGTATTGTCCTGTTGTCCGCCATAAATTCGGAAGGGGACCTGGTTGTCCGTGGTGACACGGTAGAACTGCGATGTGGGCTGATTCATGATGGAGGACCAGGTTTCGCCGCCATCGAAGGTTATCGTGGCGCCGCCATCGTTGCCGTTGATCATGTTGCGGTTGTCGGCCGGGTTGATCCAGTGATCATGGTGGTCGCCATGGGGTGTGGACATTTTTTCCCAGCTTTTACCGCCGTCGATGGATTTCATCAACGGCACATTCAGCACGTAAACGGTATCCGGGTCCACCGGGTCTGCCGATATGTGGATGTAGTACCAGGCGCGTGAATGCAGCACCCGGTGCCCGTTGATCAGTGTCCAGGTCTTGCCGGCATCTTCGCTACGCCACAGACCGCCTTTTTCCGGCTCGGCTTCGATCAGTGCGTACACGCGGTCCGGATTGCTGGCGGATACGTCTACGGCGATCTTGCCGATCATTTCCGGCAGGCCACCGGTCAGTTTTTTCCAGTTGTCGCCACCATCGCTGGATTTGTAAATTCCACCGTCGGTGCCGCCCGACTTGATAAACCAGGGTTTGCGGCCGTGGTTCCACATGGCCGCGTACAGAATGCGGGAGTTGGTCGGGTCCATTGAAAGATCGGCTGCACCGGTTTCCGGGCCGACCTTCAACACGTGCTTCCAGCTTTTACCGCCGTCGGTTGTGCGAAATACCCCGCGCTCTTCGTTCGGACCCCAGATCTGGCCCTGGACCCCGACGAAGACTGTATCGGGGTCTTGCGGATGGATTTCTATTTTTGAAATCTGACCGCTTTTCTCAAGACCGATATGGGTCCAGCTTTTTCCGCCATCGGTTGACTTCCAGACACCGTCGCCGTGGCTTGTCGTCACGCCACGAATGGGCGATTCACCGGTTCCGACATAGATGACATTGTGGTCTGATTCAGCCACTGCGACCGCACCGATGGTGCCCACCTTGAAGTCACCGTCAGAGAGATTTTCCCAGGTCGCTCCTGCGTTCTCGGTTTTCCAGACGCCACCGCCTGTTGCGCCCATGTAATACAGGTTCGGTTTACCCGGTACGCCAGTTACTGTGGTGACCCGGCCGCCGCGGTAAGGGCCGATCATGCGCCACTCCAGGCCTTCCAGCCTGTCTGTGTCTGTGTCTGTGTCTGTCTCGGCGCTGAGGGTGGAAACGGAGCCGGCGAGGGCTAGCAGGACAAGTGCCGGGGTAAAAAACTTGCTAAGGGCTGGGTGCATTTCGGAAAAACCTCTCAGGGTGTTGATGCCCGGTTCAGGCATCGCAGCAGGATACTGGAAATTTTTCGGGGTCGCATTGACAAAAGTCAAAAGTCGAGATAACTTGGGTTTTGATTTAAAGACGGAGATCGGTGCATTGAAAGTGACCGTGGCGGCAACACAGATGGCCTGCAGCTGGGATCTGGAGTCCAACGTTGACCAGGCCGAAGCGCTGGTCCGGCAGGCAGCAGGCGAGGGAGCGCAGATCATTCTGTTGCAGGAATTGTTCGCAACGCCCTATTTCTGCATTGATACACAAGAGCACCATTTTGACCTGGCAAAACCGCTGGAAAACCATCCGTTGATCGAGCGGTTCCGGCTTTTGGCTCTCGAACTGGAGGTCGTGTTGCCGATTTCGTTCTTCGAGCGGGCGGGTCCTGCCTACTTCAATTCTGTTGCTATCCTGGATGCAGACGGCCGCATGGCCGGGCATTATCGCAAGAGCCATATCCCCGACTTTCCGGCTTATGAAGAGAAGTACTACTTCAGTCCTGGCGACACGGGCTTCAAAGCAGTGGAGACCCGCTATGGGTGTATCGGTGTCGGCATCTGCTGGGATCAGTGGTTTCCCGAAGCTGCCCGCGCCATGGTGCTGAAGGGTGCCGACCTGCTTTTTTACCCCACAGCGATCGGCAGCGAAGTGTATCAGCCCGATCTGGACAGTAAGGACCACTGGCAAACGGTGATGCGCGGCCACGCTGCAGCCAACATTGTTCCTGTTATCGCATCCAACCGGATTGGACGCGAAAAAAGCGGTGAACTGGAAATGGATTTCTACGGCTCCTCCTTCATCACCGACCACGTGGGTAACCTCGTGCACAGCGCTGACCGGGATACTCAGAGCGTATTGATGGCGACGATGGACCTCGAGGAAATCCGTGAATACAGAAGGTCCTGGGGCGTTTTCCGTGATCGTCGCCCCGACCTGTACGGTAGCCTTCTGACTCTGGATGGTAAAACCACCGCACCCAATGTGTAGTTACCAGTGAGCCTGGTCAAACGCTTCAGCTTCTATTCGCTGGCAGGCACCATTTCGTTGATGTCTTTGCTGGTTCTGCCGGCCATGGTGGGTGTGCTGGTCGATGAGTCGCCGTTGACAGAGACCCAGGCGGGCCTGGCGGCGTCCGCCGGATTCTTTGGCGCCGCAGCGATTGCCTTTGTCATGGCTTTTCACATGCATGGCCTGAATCTGCGAAAAACAGCGATGGTGGCGTTTGCACTTGCAGCCGTGGGTGATGCGGCCTGCGGTTTCATCGTTGACCAGGCGGGGTTGTTCATGGCAGCCCGGTTTGTCACGGGGGTGGCGGGTGGTGCCGCATACACGGCCATCCTGGCAGCGTTTGCACGCGAGCGGCATGTCGATCGCGGCTACGGTATGTTCATCACGCTGCAGTTTATGGTCAGCGGGCTGGGTCTGTACCTGCTTCCGGTTTATGGCGGCTGGCTAAATGTGACCGGCATGTACCTGGTATTCGCGGGCCTGGACCTGGTGGGCCTCATATTCAGCCACTGGTTACCCGGGCAGGCCAGGCTGCCGTCTGCAGGCAAGCCGTTAAAGAGTGAGTTGCGTGTACTACTGATGCGGGCGACCGTGTTGGGGACACTGGGATTTGCGTTGTTCGAGGCCGCAAATACGGCGCAGTTCACCTACGTAGAGCGCTATGGTGTTGCACTGAGTCTCAGTGATCACCAGGTTGGCCTGGCCATGCTGGTGGGTTCGCTCGCAGGTATCCCCGGGGCATTTACGATCGTACTGACCGGCAGCAGGTATGGCAGGTTCGGTCCGCTGGCACTGGGGATGGCGATTGCCCTGGCCGGCTTGTCGGTGCTGATTTCTGCAAACGATTTTTCTGCGTTTATGGCAGGTTCTGTACTGCTCGGTTTTTCATGGGCATTTTGTTTGCCGTTTATCCAGGGCCTGCTGGCCTCGCTGGATCGACACGGCAGTGCGATTGCCGCGGGTTCAGCAGCATCTACTGTCGGTGGCGCGGCCGCGCCCGGCGTGGCGGCACTGATCGTCAGTGATGGGAACTATCACGGTGTGTTTTACTTTGCCATGGCCCTTTTCCTGCTCGCACTGGGCAGTTTTTTCTTTTCAACCCGGGAGGTGCAGTAATGTCTTCTGACAAGCACACAAGTGAAATTTCGGAGCGTGGCTTTTACATGCCAGCCGAGTGGGCCCCGCACAGCTGTTGCTGGATGGCCTGGCCATGCCGGCCGGGGTTGTGGCCGGATGACGATGCGACCGCGCAGGAATATGCGAATGTCGCCAATGCAATTGCCCGGTTTGAACCGGTCAGGATGCTGGCGCCGGCAAACAAGGTGAAGCAGGCACGCGGCCTGCTGGGTGAAAACACCGAAGTGATTGAATTGCCCATCGATGATTCATGGGCGCGTGATTCCGGCCCCAACTTCCTGTTGAATCAGGCGGGCGAACTGGCTGGCTCGTGCTGGGAGTTCAACGCCTGGGGCAACAAGTACCAGCCCTACGACCAGGACGCTGAAATGGGTTCGCGTATTCTGAAGCTTGTTGGTGCGACGGAATTTTCCTCACGCCTGATCGCCGAAGGCGGTGGTATCACGGTGGATGGCGAAGGGACGGTCATCACCACAGATTCCTGTTTCCTGAATGCCAACCGCAATCCGGATTGGAGCCGTGCCGAGGTAGAAGCGGAATTGTGCCGTACCCTGGGTGCAGAAAAGGTGATCTGGTTGCCGGGTGACCCGGAAGAAACCGAAACCGATGGCCATGTTGATGGCGTTGCGGCATTCATAGGGCCGGGCAGGGTGCTGCTTGAAGTCAATGCGGATCCTTCAGATCCGCATTATCCGGTCGGACAGAAAAACCTGGCAGCCCTCCGTGGCCAGACCGATGCACGTGGCCGTGAGGTGAAAATCGAATTTATCGAAGATGGCCCCTGGCACTCTGATGAATGGGAGGAAGGCTGCGGTTCCTACATTAATTCCTACCTGGCCAACGGGGCCGTGATCGTACCCGGCTATGGGTACGAGCAGGACCGGCGGGCGGTGGAAACGTTCCAGCGGCTATTTCCACAGCGCGAAGTGGTGCAGGTATACATTGGAAACATCGCGCAGGGTGGTGGTGGTATTCACTGCATCACTCAGCAGCAACCGGCTGCAGGTCAGGGTTAGGCATGTCACAACGGCAGCAAATCGGCCTGCGGAAAACTCATTCCACCATGCATCGCAGGGGCGTGGAACGACGTAAACAACTGTTGCAAGCCGCGTACGATTTGCTGTGCAAGCGGGACATCGAGGAGATTTCCTTTCGGGACATCGCACATCAGGCGGGTGTCCCGGAAGGATCCGCCTATCATTTCTATGCCAACCGTTTTGATCTGTTTACGGCGCTGGCCAGCAATCTAAGCGCGTTATTTGTGGCTGAGTATCGCTGCGCCCTGCCGAAACAATGCACGCGGAGTTGGCGTGCGTTGGTCGACCATTTCATAGACACGGGTGTCAACGTGTACCGAAGCAACCCGCCGGCCCGGCAATTGCTGATTGGCGGCAAGACACCACCACAGGTTAAGCGGTCCGATAGAATGAACGACCGTGAAGTTGCGCGGGTAATGGCTGAAATGTTTTCAGCTCATTTCAGTGCACCCGCGAAAGCAGAGCTGGACACCCTGTTCTACCATTTCATTGAAATCACCGACTTGATATTCTCCCTGTCTGTGCTGGAACATGGCGAGATCACCGACGACATGATCCGGCACGCGCGCCTGGCCGGAATCGGCTACCTGGCCAATTTTTTTGATGACTGAACCACGAGGACACCGCATGGACCAGAAAGCAATCGACCTGTACAACGAGTACGTTCACGGTGAACTGCCGCGACGGTCCTTTCTCAAGAAATTGGCCGGCATAGCCGGCGGCGCCGCTGCGGCAAGTGTGTTGCTTCCCATGCTGGAGCCCAACTACGCCTGGGGCCAGCAGGTAGCGCTGGACGATTCGCGACTGGAGACAGGTTACATCGAGTATGACTCCGGAAACGGGCCGGTGCGTGCCTACATGGCAAAACCCACCGGAGCTGCCGGCCCGTTACCGGGTGTGCTCGTTATCCACGAAAACCGGGGCCTTAACCAGCACATCGAGGACGTTGCCCGGCGAGCGGCGCTGGCCGGTTACCTGGCACTGGCTCCGGACGGCCTGACCTATGCAGGCGGCGCTCCGGTTGACCAGGAAGCGGCCCGGGACCTGTTCCGGGAATCAGACCGGGCGCGTATCACCGACGATGTGATTGCCGGAGTTCCTTACCTGGCGGCGCGGGAGGATTGCACGGGCCAGGTTGCAGCGGTGGGGTTCTGCTACGGCGGGGGCGTTGCACTTCTATGTGCTGCCAGAGAGGCAGCGACGGTTGGTGCGGTGTGTTTTTACGGCAGCCCGCTGGGTGCAGAAGACGTCGGCAGGGTGAACGTACCGCTGATGATTCACTATGCGGGTAATGACGCGCGCATCAGTGCGACGATTCCGGAATTCAGAACATTGCTCGACGAAAATGCGATTGCCTATAGTCTGAATATGTACCCTGGCACCAGCCACGGTTTCCATAACGATTCCAGTGAGGCGCGCTACGATGCAAAAGCAGCCACCCTTGCGTGGCAACGCAGTCTCGGTTTCTTCGTTAATGCATTCAGTCAAAATGCTTAGTGGCGTATAGTGGTAAAGGTAGCTGACTGAATTGGAGCGTGCCATGCAGATCCTTAGATACGCCTTGATCGCATTACTGCTTACGGTGGCAACAAACGCTGCAGCGCAGGATTTACAAACCCAGATTCAGGAGTGTGAAGCGTGTCACGGCCCGGGCGGGGTATCTACCGAGGATGACATTCCCTCACTGGCGGGGATGGATGCGGCAGAGCTGACTAATTCACTGGAAGAGTTTTACTTCTATGAACGCCACTGCACCACCACGACCTACCGGCACGGCGACCGGCCTAAAACGCCTCTGAATATGTGCAATATTGCCAACGTCCTGAGCGAAAAGGACAGGGTAGCGCTGGGCGAATACTTTGCCAGACAGTAAAGGCCGCTAGTTTTCCAGTAACTCCTCCGGGTGCCCGTGCGAGCGGAACATCAGGATGGCCAGCATGAGCAGGAACACCAACAAACCCTTAACTGCGTAGTTTTGCGGCCAGCTGGTATAGCCCGACAGCATGCTGTAGAGGATGGAACCCAGGGTCGCGCCCAGGTTTGAAATGGACATGTATATCGCAAATTGCGTGGCCGACGCGACGTGTGAGCAAACGCTCATGGCAAGGGCCAGCGCGCAGACCATGATCACCGGCAACAACATCACCCACAATGACATCATCACCAGCACGTAGGTGCTGTTTTCCCACAGCTCCTGTGTGCCTGCCAGGGTAAACGCATGAATCCCGGTCAGGAAAATGGTCAGCCCCATGATCTTTTTTGCGCCGAAACGGTCGATCAGAGGTCCGAGTGCCAGTGCGATGACCGCGCCCGTCAAGCCCATGACGGCATTCAGGTCTGACCATTGGGGCGTGGTGAAATCGAAAACCTGGACGGCCGCAATCGTCATCAATGCACGGCCGTAACCACTCACCATGCCGTCAATAAACATGATGCCCATGATGATCAGGCTGGCCCGTGTCCAGAGCACGTGATTCAGGTTCAGGAAAACCTGTTTGAGTGAGGGTGGCGGCGCATTTTTTGGCGACGCTTCACCTTCTGACCAGGGGAACAGGCGCTCGGTGTGCCGCTCGCGCACCATGACCAGGAACACGAACAAGGCCGCCACGGTGAGACCGCAAACAAGGGCGGTGACCTGCATGCCGTAAATGACCAGCAAGCTACCCGTGACCGCCGCGGTGACCGCCCAGCCGGCGGATTTTCCAAAGCTCATAAAGGCGTTCAGGCGTCCTTCTTCCTCCACCGGAACCAGGTCAATGGACATACCGTCGACGGCCACGTCCTGGGTCGCCGTGAAGGCGTTGATCATGAAGCCCATGGCGGTCAGCATCCCGATTTGCGCCGCTGGGTCATCAATCCACATCAGGGCCAGCAGGCTGGCCACCATTCCGAATTGCGCACCCAGTACCCAGGGCCTGCGGGTGCCCATTGGCAGGTATTCAAAGTGGTCCATCAAGGGGCCGACCAGCAGCTTGAAGGCCCATGGGAGCATGATCACGCCAAGGTATGCGGCAATTTTTGCGGCCGAGACGCCTTCCACCGCCAACCAGGCCGGCAAAGAGATGTGAAGTAAGCCTTGCGGAATACCCTGTGCGAAATAGGCCAGTGCACCCGTTGTGTAACGGGTTTTCGAACTGGTGGACAGAAACCAACCTGGATTTTTCATTGTTATTCTTCGCCTGCCTGATTTCGGTTGTGTTATTTATAGTACATGCCGCCAGATATTTCTTTGTGAACAGGATTTTTTAATGTGTCTGATACTCTTTGCGTGGCAATCCCATCCGCGCTATTCGCTGGTGGTGGCGGCGAACCGCGATGAGTTTCACCTGCGGCCATCCGCTGCAGCAGATTTCTGGGATGATGATCCGGATGTCCTCGCGGGCCGCGACCTTGAGGCCGGCGGAACCTGGCTGGGCCTGACCCGGTCGGGGCGCTTTGCCGCGATCACCAATTACCGTGAACCATTGGTGCCTGAGCATTCCCCGGAGCGCTCCCGCGGTCACCTGGTCAGTGACTTTCTGAAATCCGGGGAGATGCCGTTACAGCAAGCGGAAATGATCCACGCGGCCGGTCCGGCCTACCAGGGGTTCAACCTGTTGCTAGGCACATCCGGCGAATTGGCTTATGTGTCCAACCGGGGTGAACAGGCTGTTTCAGTGGGCGCCGGCAGTCACGGTTTGAGCAATCACTTGCTGGATACCGACTGGCCAAAAGTTCATTCCGGTCGTGAGCGTCTGGACGGGTTGTTGCAGGACGAAGAACTGGAAGCAGAGGCCTTGTTCGAGCTACTGACCGACAAAACCCTGACTCCTGGAGCGATGCCTGAGAATATAGAAGCAAGCCTGGCGCCGGATCGGTTGATGAAACACTATTTTATCGTGTCACCAGTGTATGGCACTCGCTGTTCAACGGTCGTGCTGGTCGGCCGGGATGGTTGTGTGCAGTTCCTGGAGCGACAGTTCAATTCGCAGGGAAAGGCCACCGGAACTTCAGCGTTCAGCTTCCAAAACCCACTCTAAAGCTGGTCATACGGCATTGAAAATGTATCGCCGTCCTCGATCCGGCCACTTTTGAGACCTTTGTTAAACCAGCGCATGCGCTGCTCGGATGTGCCGTGGGTGAAGGTGTGTGGAACCACTTTGCCCCGTGTTCTGCCCTGGATGGCGTCGTCGCCGATCGCGTTGGCGGCCGTCATGGCTTCCTCGATATCACCCCGGTGCAGGTAGCGCTGGTTGTTACGCGCCCACACCCCTGCGTAGTAGTCGGCCTGCAGTTCCAGCCGGACGGAATACTCGTTGTAATCCGGTTGCCCGCGCCTGGCATGTACTTTCTGTGATGTGCCGAGCAGGGTTTGGATGTGGTGCCCGACTTCATGGGCGATTACATAGGCCTGGGCAAAATCGCCGGGCGCCTGGAACGAGCGCTCCAGTTCGTCGTAAAAACCCAAATCGATGTAGACCTTGCGGTCTCCCGGGCAGTAGAAGGGCCCCATCTGCGCACTTCCTGCGCCGCAAGCGGTGTTGATGCTGCCCGTATAAATCTCGAGTTGTGGGTTCGGATAGGTTTCGCCATGCCGTTTGAATTCAGCTTGCCAGACATCCTCGGTATCGGCAAGGACTACCGTAACGAAATCGAAGCGTTCCTGATTTTCGGGGCTGGCCTCGTAGGGGACGGTCTGGCTGCTGGTCGTACCACCCAGGAACATGTTCGGGTCGACCAGGCCGGTCATCCACAACACCCCGACCACAACGATCATGATCAGGATGCCCTTAATACCAAAACGGCGGCCCACGAAATTGAGAAGAACCCCTGCTCCGGCCCCGGTGGCGGCAGTTCGCTTGCCACGGCTGTCTATGACGTTGGTGCTCTTTCTTCTGCCTTTCCACTTCATGATTAGTCTCCGGTCAGGGC
>CAYUBS010000008.1:42749-49026 GCA_964443145.1 uncultured Wenzhouxiangellaceae bacterium
TTCAGGATAGCCTTTTCCGCGGGGCTGGCCGGTGCATCCAACCGCTCGTAGACAGGTGTGCCGAATCGTTCGGTCAGGTCCTGGTAATGTTCGGCCGGATCACGGCCGGTGCGAGCCGTTATTTCGGCCGCCAGCAGATTCATGATGATACCGTCCTTGTCGGTGGTCCAGACTTTGCCATTCTTGCGAAGGAACGAGGCACCGGCACTTTCTTCCCCGCCAAATCCATATGATCCGTCCAGCAAGCCGTCGACGAACCATTTGAAGCCAACCGGTACTTCGCTCATTTTTCTGCCGCTGGCCTGTGCGATGCGGTCAATCATGCTGCTGCTGACCAGGGTTTTGCCGATCGCTGCATCTTTCCGCCATCCGGAGCGGTTGGCAAACAGGTACGAGATCGCAACGGCCAGGTAGTGGTTGGGATTCATCAATCCTGCGCTGGGTGTCACGATACCGTGACGATCGAAATCAGTGTCGTTACCAAAAGCAATATCGTAGCTGTCTTTGAGGCCGATCAAGCCTGCCATCGCCGGTGGCGAGGAGCAGTCCATGCGGATCTGACCGTCCTTGTCCACGCACATGAAACGGAAAGTCGGGTCCACGCTGTTATTGACCATGTCCAGGTTGAGCGCGTATTTTTCGGCGATGGGCTCCCAGTAGGCGATGCCTGATCCACCCATCGGGTCGGCCCCGATGTGAATGCCGGAATCCCGGATGATCTCCATATCCAGCACACTGCCGAGGTCGTCAACATAAGGGCTGATGTAGTCGTGGTGGTGGACGTTGTCCAGCTTCAGGGCGCGTTCCCAGGGTGTGCGTTGAATCGCAGCGGGTTCGGCCAGCAATTGGTTAGCACGCTGCTGGATCTGGTCGGTGATACCGGTATCCGCCGGCCCGCCATTCGGCGGGTTGTATTTGAAGCCGCCATCCCTGGGCGGGTTATGCGAAGGCGTAATCACGACGCCGTCCGCCTGGAGGCCGCTGTGGTCCCGGTTGTAACCCAGGATGGCATGCGAAATGACCGGTGTTGGTGTGTAGCCATGCCCGGCATCAATCATCACCTCAACACCATTGGCAGCAAATACTTCAACTGCGCTGATCAGAGCTGGCTCTGAAAGTGCGTGGGTGTCTATACCCAGGAACAGGGGGCCTGAAATTCCATTGGCAGTGCGATACTCGCAGACGGCCTGGCTGATCGCCAGGATATGGGCCTCGTTAAACGTGTGATTGAGTGAGCAACCGCGATGTCCGGATGTGCCGAAGGCAACCTGGTGGGTGGGCTCCTTGGCATCCGGGGTCAGGCTGTAATAGGAGGCGACCAGCCTTGGGATGTTTTCCAGCAGGGATTCGGGTGCCGGCTTGCCAGCCAGTGGGTGCATTGCCATCAGTAAACCCTCAATATCGCTGCGGGCAGCGCCCGCGATTAAGTCGTTTGATTATTTGCAAACCCTAGTTTCGCTTGCGCGGCGTTTCGCTACAACTCTTTACGCAGCCCGGGTAAGCCGGTAACGTCCGTTTGCATGGATATTATTCGTACCGATTGCCTGGTTATTGGCGCCGGACTAGCCGGCACAGCCTATGCATTGCAGGCTGAGCAGGCTGGACTGGATGTGCAGTTGCTCTCGCTGGGTGGTCCGACTGCGGCCAATAGCGACTGGGCGCAGGGTGGCATCATTTACGATACGGACTCCGGTTCAGGCTTGTTGTCCACGGATATCATGGAAGCCAGCGATGGCACCGCTAACCCGGCAGCGATCGATCAACTGGTCCGTGAAGGTCCGGCCGCCGTCCGTGATTTCCTGATCGACGACCTGTGTGTGCCATTTGATCGCCATGAGGATGGTGGTCTTGAATTCACACGTGAGGGCGGCCACAGCGCGCGACGGATCATTCACGCTAAAGATCTGACCGGCCACGCGATCCTTTCGGCGGTTGCCGAGCGGGTCGCAGCCACGCCGCGGATCCAGCGGCAGCAGAGCGCCGTTGCGATAGACCTGCTGACGCTGTCCCATAACAGCGAAAACGCATCCGACCGCTATGCCCCGCTGACCTGCTTTGGTGCGTTCGTATTGCCAGAGGGTTGCCGTGAACCGGTAGCCATCGTGGCACGAAAGACCATCCTGGCATCGGGCGGGCTGGGACAGGTCTTCCAACACAGCACCAATTACCCGGGCACGGTGGGACATGGCGTAGCGATGGCTTACCGGGTTGGGGCACGTCTGATTGATCTCGAGTACGTGCAGTTCCATCCCACGGTCTTCTATGGCAAGAATGCGCCGCGGTTCCTGATCACCGAGGCGATCCGGGGCGAAGGCGCGGTGCTGGTCAATGTCGATGGCAAGCACTTCATGGAAGGTGTCCACCGCCGGGGCTCGCTGGCGCCCCGTGACATTGTTTCCCGGGCCATCCACCATGAACTGGCCAACAGCGGGGAGCCCTGTGTCTACCTGGACCCCGGATCGATGGACAGAACCTACCTGAGGGAACGATTCCCTTCTGTTTACCAAAGCTGCCTGGAGCACGGTGTAGATATTACCCGTGATCCGATTCCGGTCGTGCCGGCAGCGCATTATTCCTGTGGGGGGGTACATGCAGATCTTGAAGGCCGGAGTAATATCATGCACCTCAATGCGATTGGCGAGACGGGTTGTACCGGGCTGCATGGCGCCAACCGGCTGGCCAGCACCTCGTTGCTGGAGTGCCTGACCAGTGCGAAATTTGCCGCTTTGGCTGATGCCAGGGACATCGAGAGGATGGACTTCCGCCTACCGGATCCAAGGCCCTGGGAAAGTCCACGTGAAGAAGCCGATCCAACACTGGTCGCGCAGGACCTGAACCTGGTTCAGCAAACCATGTGGAATTATGCAGGAATCGTCCGTTCGCCTCGTCGCCTGACCCGTGCCCGGAGAATCCTGCTGGAAGCCCGCGAAGAGATCCAGTCGTTCTACCGTGACTGCCAGGTTACCCCGGCGCTGGTGGAGTTGCGAAATGCCGTACAAACCGCATTGCTGGTGGTGCACGCAGCGTCATTGAATCCGAGAAGTAAAGGCGCCCACTACGTCGTCGGTGAATAGCCGGGCTTCAGGAAATGACACACTGGAAATCACGCATTGACCTGGCCTTCCCTGGTTGGGATGACTACAGGCATTTGCTTGGAGCGTTACCCGATGGTGATTTTCCAGATGCAGCTGCCCTCAATGCACTGCTACCGCAAAGCGTAAAAAGCATTCATGGCCCGCCCATCCGGTTTGTGCCGTCCGGCGACTTACCCGTCGGAGGCTATGAGAGGCGAATTTTTGAGACCGGCCAGGTCAGCACCCGCGAGGGCAACTGGCACGACCTGTTCAATGCCCTGGTCTGGTGCCGTTTTCCGCGGCTGAAGGCGGCTATGAATGCCATGCATTACGGGAAGCTCGGCTCTGAAAAAGACGGGCGCCGGGGTAAGGTCAGGGATGCACTGACCCTGCTCGATGAAAGCGGTGTGATCGTAGCCGGATCCAATCCCGATGTCCTGCGGTCACTGGTGAAACGCGACTGGCCGTCGGCATTCATTACCCACCGGCCTGCCTGGCGGGAGGAGATGAAAGTGCTGGTCTGTGGCCACGCTATCCTCGAAAAATTCCTGGATCCCTACAAGTCCCTGACGGCACATGCCCTGGTTCTGTCCGCCCCGGGGTACCCTTCCGCAGAAACACTGGATGGCTTGCTGAGTGAAAAGCTGGGTCGTGACGGTATGTTGCGCAGTTCCGCTGATCTGTCACCCCTGCCGCTGATGGGCATACCGGGCTGGTGGGCAGGCAGTCCACAGGATCAGTCTTTTTATCGTGACAAGGCGGTGTTCCGCCCGGCAGCCAGTCACCATGTTATTGCGCCAATCCATGACCCAGGACATTTGGAAAATCCTGGCTGAGCAGCACAATATAAGTACCTCTTCAGCCGAGGGAAGGTATGTCATGTTTACTATCAACCGCATGAAATGGATTTCAATTGTATTGCTTTCCGCTACCGTCCTGTTTGCCTGCGATCAGGAGAGTAAACCGGTCAGGGGATTCGTCCTGCCGGAAGGTGATGTAACGCAGGGTGAACAGGTGTTCATCGACTTCAACTGCCACGGTTGTCACACTATTCCCGGGATCGAATTTCCTGAAGTTGATTTTACGCCACCCTTTATCCTGGAAATTGGCGGTGAAGTATATCGGGTCAAAAATTACGGGGAACTGCTGACGGCCATATCCAATCCGGACCACATCATTTCACCAAAGTACGTCAACATGCTGAGGGATGCGGGCCGGGATGCGGTGATCTCGCCGATGCCGTATTACGGCGAAGAAATGACGGTCGCAGAGCTGGTTGACCTGACGGAGTTTCTGCATGCTCAGTACACTCGATTACAGCCTCAATATTATCGCGGTTATTACCTGACCCGATAATCTCTGCTGGTCTTATTCCCGGGCCGCGATCAGTTCTTCCTTCAGGATCCTGCCTGCAACACGGACGATCAAAAACACCAGGCCGGCGACGGTAGCCAGGCCGAGAATAGCAATCACTAATTCAGTTCCTTCCAGGCTGATGTCACCGTTGACGATGGCTGCGATATTGCTGACGGTTGTTCCCAGGTAAACGAATAGAAAGAAGATCGGCATCGACCCGATATTGGTGGCGAGTGCGTAATCCCTGAAACTGACGTTGGTCAGCCCCAGTGAGTAATTGAGCCACGGATACGGCACCAGCATGACCAGCCGGGTTAGCAGCACCACCAGGAACCCTTTGCGCTGAATGGCACGGTCTATTGCCATGAACGTTGGCTGACGTTGAATCCTTCGCTCGATCCAGGCCCGTGCGAATGAGCGCCCGATCCAGAAGGCAGTAGATGAGGCAATCAGGCTGGCAATCCACACCACGGCGAAGCCCTGGCCCAGGCCAAACAGGAAACCGGCCAGCATCATCATCAGCGACAGGGGGAGAAGCAATAGCGTTCCGAGTATAATGCTGACGATTATGACCAGCAGGGCCGACGACTGATGTGTATCGGCCCAGCTTTGAAGCGCAGTGATGAGTTGTTCGACCGGTAGAAAAACAGCACTGATCACCACGGCCAGTAACAGGGCCGGTATCAGTAGGTTTCGGAGGGTTAAGACCTTTGGACGCATGATTCGGAGCCGGTATTTTCAATATACTCTACACTAGGAATTTGCCTGAACAGAGGATTTTTTGTGACTTGCAGCAATAAAAACAATCGACCCGGTCGGATACGGTCGGGTTCCGCTTTTCTGGCGCCATTTGTGCTGTCAGCCGGTATTTGCGTCGTCGGAAGTGCTTCGGCGAACAATGCCATGAACCCGCATGGATACGGCACCAAGAACAAGGCGATGGGTGGAGCCGGTATGGCCCTGCCGCGGGAGGCAGCCGCGGTGATCAACAACCCGGCCGTGGCGATCGCAGTGGCCGGCCAGATGCAGGCGGGTATATCGATCTTTCATACGCGTGCCAATTACTACACGACCGAAAGCAGTAACAACGGCGAGAATGGTGCTTTCACCATCGGACCCAATGCAATCGATGCGGAAGATAAATACCTGGTGCAGCCTTACCTGGCGACCAGTGCAATGTTGCAGGAAGACTCAGCGGTCGCGGTGTCCCTCTATACCCGTGCCGGTATGAACACCGACTACCGTGGAGGCACTGCAACCTTTGATCCGGACGGCGTTGGCCCGCTGCCCGTGCAGACGCGTCCGGGCACTTTCGGCGATGGCAATGCGAACTGGCATGTTTACCAGACGCTGATCGACATGACCTATGCGAAGCAGGTGAGTGAGAAAATCTCACTCGGTTTCACCGGGGTCCTGGCGACACAGGGGTTCAGGGCTAACGGTATGAGGTCGTTTGCGCAATGGACTGAAACCTATGTGGCCAGCGGCGGAAGTGAGTTGCCCGACAGCCTGTCGAACAATAAGCGAGACTGGGCCTACGGTGCGGGCGTCAAAGTCGGTCTGCATGCGCAATTCACTCCCACGCTCAGTTTTGGCGTCATGTACCAGTCGAAGATATTCATGACAAAACACAAGGACTATTCGGATTTGCTGCCCAACGGCGGCAGGTTCGACATGCCGGCGGATTTGAAGATTGGTCTGACCTGGCAAGCCTGGGAAAATGTGGCTTTCAGCATCGACGCGGAACGGATTTTCAACTCGGGTGTGGATACCCTGGGTAACTCCGGTCGGAACCTGTTGGATTGTCCGGGGGTTAATGCCGGCGGCGAAGATATCAGTTCCTGCCT
>CAYUBS010000009.1:0-43347 GCA_964443145.1 uncultured Wenzhouxiangellaceae bacterium
TCCACCACCTGATCGCCAGCCGGGTGCACGACTTCAGCTTCCTGGCCGAAAAACTGCAAAGCAAATCGCGGGATTTTTGCTGACGGTGATAGCAGGGACACGCACATTTCGAGGCAACGGCCACAGAGTCGTTGGTTTGCAGGTACGCAGAAGGTATAATCGCGCACTGTTCCGGACCAAATAACAAAGCGATAGAGAGATCCATGCGAAACCTGACCTTTCCGGCCATCCTTCTGTCAGCAGCCAGCCTGCTCATTCCATTCAGCACCGCGCACGCTGCCGGCGATGCCCAGATAGGGGCTGAAAAAGCCTATACCTGCACCGGTTGCCACGGTATACCCGGGTACAACAATGTTTACCCTACCTACAAGGTTCCGAAAATTGGCGGGCAGAATTACGAATACCTCGTTGCCGCATTAAAAGGCTACCGTGACGGTGAGCGTGAGCACCCCACCATGAAATTGCAGGCCCAGAGCCTGTCAGACAGCGACATCGAAAATGTCTCGGCCTATTTTGCCTCGTTGGGTGGAAAATAATGATTAAGCATTCAATTCTGGCGCTCGCGCTACTCGCCTTACCACTGACCGTTGCCGCCAGGGGTGATGCCAACAGGGGACAGGAAAAATCGACGGTTTGTCAGGCCTGTCATGGCATGGATGGAAAAAGTGTTGATCCCAGCTATCCCAACCTCGCCGGGCAACATGCAAACTATCTGGAAAAGGCGCTGGCGGACTATCGCGCCGGGCGGCGTACGAACCTCATCATGGCTCCGATGGCTGCCGGCCTGAATGACCAGGACATCGAAGACCTCTCTGCCTGGTATTCCAGCCAGGACGGACTGAAAGACCTTTCTATCAAATAATACTGCCCGCTGTCAGACAGCAGACTCGCCACTGGCGTCACCCTGGTAATACGGGTTCGAGCCAGACTGGTGATCAGTCGCATCCAGCACGGCAGTAATTTCCGGAATATTACGGGTCAGGGTCTGTTCAATACCCTGCTTCATGGTGACATCCGCCATCCCGCAACCCTGGCAACCCCCACCAAACTGCAGAACCGCTTCATTCTTTTCGGTGATTTCCACCAGAGCAACATGGCCCCCATGTGAAGCCAGCGAGGGATTGATTTCTGTCTCCAGCAACCAGCCTACCCGGTCTGCGATGGTTGCCTCGGCCGAGGGCTCGGAGCCCTTGATGCCCGGCGCCTTGATGGTCAACTGCCCGCCGGTTGAATCATTCTCGAAGTCGATCTGGGCTTTTTCCAGCCAGGCTGCGCTGGCCTTGGCCACGAACAGGCTGAAGCCATCGAACGGCAGTTCATGATCATCCGGCTGACTCTGCCCGGACGGACAGAACTGCAGATCGCAACTGGCGCCAGGGGTTCCCGCATGGTTTACGGAAATACGTAAGCCAAGCGCATCATCATCCTGTTGTTCGATCAGGCGGCCAAAATACTGTTGAGCGTTTTCTGTAATTTCAATCATCGTTTGATTCCGTGTTTAGGCATTAATCTGTCTGTACAAAGCATTTGACAGGAAAGGGAGAGAATGGTCCAGACGCCAGTCGATCGAGGAGTGTGTCCCCTCAAATTCTTCGTATTGGTGAGCGATACCGCGCGTGGTCAGTTGATCCACCAGGCGGCGGGTTCCGTACTGAATGAGATACTGGTCGTAGCAACCGACATCTATATACAGGCCATGCAGGGAGCCCAATGCCTGCGCAGCATCTTCCAGCATGAATAGCGGGTCCTGAGCCAGCCAGTTGTTCCAGCGCTCGGGTATCAGCTCGCAAGTCCGCAGATCAAATGGCAGCCTGATACTAGCGGGCTGATCCGGATCGGGATCATAGCTGGCCGCCATCGCCAGGATCATCATCACCGTATAGTCGCGCCCGGAGGGGCGGTTCTTCCGCCAAAAAGCCTGGATGAAGGCCGCGTAATTCCCCTTGAAAGCGGACAGCAGGTCGCAGGCCACTGGAAAATCTTTGCGATAGACCATTTCGAAACCCACGTCACCCGCATGGCTTGCTGCCGCGCCCCAGGTTTCCGGATAGTGCATGGCGTGGTAAAGGGCGCCATAACCTCCTGACGACTTACCGAACAAGGCACGGCCGTTGCGGCTGTCAATTACGTTGAACCGTTCGCTGATAAGAGGAACCAGCTCTTCGACCAGGTAATCCGCGTAACGGCCCACGGATGGAGAGTTCACGTACTGGTTTCCGCCCAGCGATGTGTAGCAATCAGGAAACACCACGACAACCGGACCCATCGCTCCCTGCCCAATCAGACGGTCCAGGCGCTCGCTTATGTGCTCACCCTGGTTACGCCAGTTAAGCAAGCCTGGTCCCGAGTTGGTGTAGGCTGCAAGATCCCATAAAACCGGGTAGGCAGCGCTGGCTTGTCCATAACCTGGTGGCAAATACACGCCGAGTTCCCGCTCGGTCGGATCGCCCCAGGGATTGTCCGCCAAAACGTTTGAGTCATGACGGATTTGAACGATTTGGCCTTGAGGCCAGTCGGGCTTGGGTCGAAAGTCAGGCATGAGCGACGTCAGATCTTTCCGGCGTTCCTGAGCAACACCTTCATGTGCTCAAGAATCTCTTCGCGCAACTCTTCGTGTTCGAGTGCGTAATCAATGGTTGCCTTGATGAAACCATGACGACTGCCACAGTCGTAGCGCTCCCCCGCAAACGGGAACGCCAGAACCGGATGTGTTTGCAACATGTCGGCGATGCCGTCGGTTAGCTGGATTTCACCGCCAGCGCCTGCCTGCACATGGCGCAGGCATTCAAAAACGTACGGATCCAGGATATATCGGCCGACAACACCAAGACGCGAAGGCGCGTCCTCTGGCGCGGGTTTTTCAACCATCGTGTGAATGGTTTTGCGGCCCGCTTCATCCTCATCGACTCCGACCATGCCGTAGCTACTGCTCCACTCGACCGGGATCTCCTCGACGCCAATCACACTGGAGCCGCTTTGCCGGTGAACTTCCGCCATCTGGGCCAACGCGCCTGCACCACTATTCCGGATCATGTCATCGGCCAGCAGGATGGCGAACGGCTCGTCCCCAACAACCGACTCTGCACACAGGATCGCATGTCCCAGGCCAAGCGCTTCGGTCTGAGTCACATGAACCCGGGAAACGTGGTCGGGAACAATACTATTGATCCGGTCGAGCAACTCGGTCTTACCGTCCCGGGCGAGCTTGGTCTGGAGTTCAAAAGCTGAGTCGAAATGATCGGAAATGGCGTGTTTCTTTCGGCTGGTAACAAATATCAATGTGTCGATTCCGGCCTCAAGCGCCTCTTCCACCGCGTACTGGATAAGCGGTTTATCAACAATCGGCAGCATTTCCTTGGGAATCGACTTGGTCGCCGGCAGAAACCGTGTGCCAAGGCCGGCTACCGGGAAAACCGCCTTGCGAATCTGCTTGACCTCAGTCACCGTAACAACCTAGCGGGCACGGTGCAGCGAAACCACGGCGGACTCACCGGGTTTGGCACCCATTGAAGTCCTGGCCAGCTCCGGCACCAGGCGAAGCAATATACGCTGCAACACCTCTGTATCGTACCGCTTGACGGCCAATTCAGCCTCGCGCAGGTTTGAGCCCAGGCTGTCCCAATCAGCCTGCCGCGGGTGTGCCAGGAAAATTTTCTCGTGTTGGGTTTGTTCGTAGGGCTCCAGTTCATGGAACAGCTCCTCGAACAGTTTTTCACCTGGACGCAGCCCGGTATAAACGATCTGGATGTCCTTACCCGGCTCTTTGCCGGATAGCCGTATCAACTGCTCAGCAAGGTAGGTGATCTTCACAGGTTCACCCATGTCCAACACGAAAATTTCGCCGCCGGACCCCAGCACAGCCGCTTGCATGATCAGCTGACTGGCTTCGGAAATGGTCATGAAGTATCTCGAAATCTCGGGATGGGTCACGGTTACCGGACCGCCCTTGGCGATCTGCTCCTTGAACAGCGGCACCACGCTTCCGTTAGAGTTGAGAACATTGCCGAAACGCACCGTGATATAGCGGGTCTTCGACCGGATGTCCATGTTCTGACAGAACATCTCCGCCACGCGCTTGGTCGCACCCATAATATTTGCCGGGTTGACTGCCTTGTCGGTGGAGATCAGGACAAACGTACCCACGTTGTGGCGTTCCGCGGCTTCGGCCAATCGCATGGTGCCCAGAATGTTGTTGCGAAATGCCTCGCGCACCTGGGTTTGCAGGATTGGCAAATGCTTGTAGGCAGCCGCATGAAAAATCATGTCCGGTTTGTATTCTCCAATCACTTTCTCGACCGTAGCCGAATCGCAGATGTCCCCCAGTACACTGTGAAAAATGAGGTCCTGGAAATCACTACGCAATTCATGATCAATGCGATAAAGCGCAAACTCGCCGTTATCCACCACAATGAGTTCAACCGGGTTCAGACGGGCAATCTGACGGCACAATTCCGAGCCAATCGACCCGCCGCCGCCGGTGATCATCACGCTCTTGCCAGCCAGGCCATCACGTATGGCATCCCAAACCAGCGAGACCGGCTCCCGTCCGAGCAGATCATCAATCACCACGCGTTTCAGATCATCGATACGGGTAGCTTTGTTTCCGAGGTCGTTTAATGTTGGCAGCGTCTTGAATTCGACATTGCTCTTTTCGCAGATTTCCACAACCTGCTGCATTTGCTGGTTGGTCGCCGAAGGCATCGCTATGATGGCAATGTCAGCGCCGACTTCCCGGCATTTAAGCGGTAATTGATTGATAGCTCCCAGTACGGGGATGCCATGCACCTGCGCACCTCTCAGCCGCTCGTCATCGTCAAGGAATCCAACGACGTCAAACGCGCCACGGTGACGTAATTCCCGCTCCAGCAATGCACCGGACCGACCAGCTCCCAAAATCAGGGCGCGCTCGCCGGCAGTGTCCGTTTTGCCCGCCGGCAGATGGGAGTCCTTCCAGAAGCGATAACATATCCTGGGTAAGCCGAGTGTGAGGAAAAGCACAGCAGGATAAAGCAGCAAAGGCCCTATCACCTGGCGTACACCCATACCGTAAAAAACGGTCATTGCAGCAATGATCAGCAGGGTGCCGAATGTGGCAGCACGTACAATATTCCAAAGATCCGGAAAGCTGGCAAAACGCCACAAGCCCTTGTATAAACCGGTTGACCACAACACTACGCCCTGCACAGCCAGGACCAGTACTAATTCTGCAGCTAACGGCAATGGAGCAACAATTCCACTGGCACCGCCGCGGTTGAAAATCCACTCGGCAGCCAGCCACGAAATAACTACCATCACCAAATCGTGGGTAATTACTGCGGCACGCGGATGACGGAGAATGCGCATAATGTTCATGTTGTTTTTATCCCACCTGAACCGGCAAACCCAATCGACGAATCAACAGGTACCAGCTCACCAGAAAAACCAGAGTCAGGGCCAGGCTGATAGCCCAGGCCATTTCCGGGAGTCTGACTGAAAGCAGTATTCCCGGCAGAACCAGCGCTAGATTAATTGCCTGGTAGAGCATGGCGACACGGCTGTGTGTCCATCCGTGTGCAATCAACCGCTGGTACAGGTGTTGCCGGTGCGCATTATACCACCGCTCCCCTTTTATTACCCTGCGCAAAAGTGTCAGGGTGCTGTCGGTGACAAACAGCAACATGACCAGCCACGCCACCGCCAGTGAAAAGGCACCGCTGCCCACACCATACAAAAACAGCGCCGCAATCAGGAACCCCAGTGCCAGGCTGCCGACGTCACCCATGAATACTTTCGCATGGCCGAGATTCCAGGGCAGAAAACCAAAGCAGCACCCGGCCAGTATCAGCGCATACAAGGCATACTGGCTGTCGCCGGATGAATGAAACAGAAAAGCCAGAACCAACGACACAAACAGCCCCTGCAAGCCGGCCATACCATTGCTTCCGTCCATGAAATTGTACAGGTTGGTCAGCCAGACTATGCTGAAAGCGCACAGGGTCATTACCACCACTCCTTGTAGCAATCCGGTCTGGAAGGCACACCATAGCAGCCAGCAAGTAACTGCCAGCTGAATGAAAAACCTCAAACGGACACCCAGTGAGGCGTGATCATCCCACCAGCCTGTTACCGCAAGCACCACAACACCCGGAACGATACCCTTCACCCAAAAATCAGTGGGCACAGCACCGCCAATATAGAGCGAAACCAGCAGCATGGCGGCAACCAGTCCTGCACCACCACCCCTGGGCGTGGGAACAATGTGGCTGTGGCGTTCTCCCGGGTGATCCAGCAGGCCGCGGCGGCGTGCGTACCAGGTTGCCAGGCCGGTCAGAATAAATGACAGCACGGCAGCCAGGATGATAGCTAAGACTGTGCTTATGGACGCTGGCCCGGTCATTCAGATACAAGGCCTATTCGCCCAGCACCCCGTGAATTTTTTTGGTAGTGCCCCATTTTCTGCAACTGGGGCACTGCCAGTGATGGGTGTGGCCGCCAAAGCCACAATTATGACAACGGTAATCCTGCTGCCGGGACATCAAGCGGGCGGTAACGGCCTTGAGAATATCGTCACTCGATTCAGCATCGAGGTGACCATCAGCTTTCAGGTCAATCAGGTGGTCCAGGCCGCGCACGGAAGGCTTTGAAGTCAGTGTCTCCACCAGGTACTGACCCGCTTCCGCCCCGCCTTTATCTGCTGCGATGTATTCCGTTTGTTTGAGGATTAACGAAATACCATTGTAATTTTCCGACCACTCATCAAGCTTGCTGCGGGCACGGGTAATTTCCCCGCCATCAGTCGCAATAGCCAGGTATCGATCCAGGAGTTCCGGGATATAGTCCGTATCCAATTCGGCGATTTCCTCGAACAGGTCCATGGCCGAAGCATGGTCATCTTCCCGGGAGATGATTCGCGCCAGGATAAAGCGCGCACGGATGCAGCGAGGATCATGTCGCCTCGCCTGCCTTAATTGTCGCTTTGCATCGTCCAGATCTTCGTTTGCAAGTGCGGCTTCTGCCATCTCACAGCAAAACTGTGCCATGACATCACCCATATGCTCACCGCTGACCTGCTCCAGTCGCTGGGCTTGCTCTAATGCATTCTTCCAGTCTTTTTCCTGTTGGTAAATATCCAACAGGCTACGCAGGGCCGAAGGGGTATGGGCGCCAGTCTCGATCAACTCGACGAACAGGCGTTCTGCGCGATCCAGTAAGCCGGCACGCATGTAATCTTCACCCAGTTCGAGCAGTGCCTGGGTCCTCTGTTCCGGCTCCAGGCCAGGTTTTGCGATGATATTCTGATGAAAACGAATGGCCCGGTCGACTTCACCGCGGCGCCTGAACAGGCTGCCCAGCGCCATGTGCGTTTCGACCGTATCCTTGTTGACTTCAGCCAGCTCCAGGAAAACCTGGATAGCTTTGTCCGGTTGTTCGTTCAGGAGGTAATTGAGACCCTGGAAGTATTGATTACTGAACAGCTGGCGGCTCTTGTTTGACGAACGCTTTTCGAGCGTCCTGGCAAACCACCACCCGGAATACATCGCCACCGGCAGAAGCAGGAGCAGTCCCAGCTCTATCATCGGGAGGTCAGACTTCCTTGCGGATTGATTTGCGCAGACGGGCGCGCAATGGAACTATTTTGAAAAACCAGGCGAGTAGCAATCCGAGTAACAAACCACAAACGAAGACACAAAGCAGCAAGAGCCCCAGCGGCCATTGCAATTGGAACCACAGCAGGTCGACGCCCACGGTGTCGGAATTTAACGTACCGAGCACCAGCCCCAGAGCGACTGCCAGGACTGCAATTATGATGAATGCTATTCGGTACAAGCTCAGGGCCTGTTAACTTTTCGGGTAGTCGACGCGCTCGCGTAAGGCCTTACCCGGCTTGAAATGTGGAACGTGCTTGCCAGGCAGAGCGACTGCGTCGCCGGTTTTCGGGTTTCTTCCCATCCGGGGCGCACGGTAGTGCAGTGAAAAACTTCCGAAACCGCGTATTTCAATACGGTCGCCAGAAGCCAGGGCCCCGCTCATCTGTTCAAGAATTGATTTGACGCCAAGCTCCACATCCAGGTGTGCAAGGTGTCTTTGAACTTCGGCCAGTTGATCTATCAGTTCGGACTTAGTCATATAAGGCTCGCTATAACACTGATTATTATTGTAATACGAATTCAATGTGTTGGGGGCTGAATTTCAGCCCCCGACACATTTTTAGATCACCGGGAGCAATCAGGACTCTTGATCCAACTGCTCTTTGAGGAGATCGCCCAGCGAAGTCGTACCGCCGGTAACGCTGCTTTGCTTGTACTCTTTCAGCGCATCGGCCAACTCGGCGTCTTCCTTGGCCCGGATAGAGAGGCTCAGTGTGCGGTTCTTGCGATCCAGGCTAATGAATTTCGCCTCAACCTTATCGCCCACTTTAAGCTCACGGGTGGCGTCTTCAACCCGCTCTTCCTTGATATCCGCAGCTCGCAGATAGCCTTCAACACCTTCAACCAGTTCGATCACCGCGCCACGGGCATCGACTTCCTTAACGGTGCCGTTGACCATTGAACCACGAGGATGCTCGGCCATATAGGTCGCGAACGGATCCTGGTCGAGTTGCTTGATTCCGAGAGAGATACGTTCACGTTCGGGATCAACTGCCAGTACAACGGCTTCCACATCTTCACCTTTACGGAAGTTGCGAACGACGTCTTCACCGGTATCCTGCCAGGAAATATCGGACAGGTGAACCAGACCGTCGATGCCACCGTCGAGGCCAATGAAGATACCGAAATCGGTGATCGACTTGATCGCGCCGGTAACTTTGTCGCCCTTGTTGTGAATGGCAGCAAATGATTCCCAGGGATTGGTTTTGCATTGCTTCATGCCGAGTGAAATACGACGACGTTCTTCGTCGATATCCAGCACCATGACTTCAACTTCGTCACCGGTGTGGACCACTTTGGCAGGGTTGACGTTCTTGTTGGTCCAGTCCATTTCAGATACGTGAACAAGACCTTCAACACCATCCTCGATTTCAACGAAGCAACCGTAGTCGGTGATGTTGGAGATCGCACCGAACAGACGTGTGCCAACCGGGTAACGGCGGGACAAGTCATTCCAGGGATCATCACCCAGTTGTTTCAGACCCAGCGACACGCGATTGCGTTCGCGGTCGAAGCGCAGAACACGGACTTCAAGCTCCGCACCCACATCAACCACTTCACTTGGGTGATGTACACGCTTCCATGCCATGTCGGTGATGTGCAACAGACCATCGATTCCGCCCAGGTCGAGGAACGCACCGTAATCGGTGAGGTTCTTGACCACACCTTTAACGATGGCGCCTTCTTCCAGGCGCTCGAGCAACTGCTCACGCTCTGCACTGAACTCGGATTCGACAACAGCACGCCGCGATACGACGATATTGTTGCGCTTACGGTCCAGTTTGATGATTTTGAATTCCAGATCCTTGCCTTCTAAATAGGCTGGATCGCGGACAGGACGAACGTCCACAAGAGAACCCGGCAGGAAGGCGCGGATATCCTCGATATCCACCGTAAAGCCGCCTTTGACTTTACCGCTGATCTTGCCTTCGATGGTCTCTTCACCCTCGAATGCACCTTCCAGCTTGTCCCAAACCAGCGCGCGCTTGGCCTTGTCGCGGGACAGACGGGTTTCACCGAAGCCGTCTTCGACGGTATCCAGTGCAACCTGCACTGAATCGCCCACTTCAATCTCCAGCTCACCCTGAAGGTTCTTGAACTGGACAATGGGAACGATTCCTTCGGATTTCAGACCGGCGTTGACGATTACGACATCGTCGCGGATTTCCATGATGATTCCGGTCACAATGGATCCTGGCTTCAGATTTTGTGTAGCCAGGCTCTCTTCAAATAATTCTGCAAAACTTTCAGTCATGTTGTTGTTTACTCAAAGGCGGATTGCGAAAAAGGCAACCAACCACCCAGGTTATCGGGAACCAAATCGGTGCCCGGTTAAAATTCGCTATCCACATGGATAACGGCGAAATAAAACTTATAAATCATCAGGATATACCTGATTCCTCAAGCAGAAGATCGATTTCCTGCAGCACTGTTTCAATACTCATTTCCGTTGAGTCAATGATGTGTGCGTCTTCGGCAGCCCGCAACGGCGAAACGGCCCTTGTGCTGTCCCGCTCGTCACGCATTTTGATGTCCCGGAAAAGGCGCGAGAGATTAACACTTTCTCCTTTTTCTTTCAACTGCTTATAGCGTCTTTCCGCACGCGCCTCAGCGCTGGCGGTCAGGAAAATTTTCAATACGGCGTCGGGAAAGATCACGGTTCCCATGTCTCGACCGTCGGCAACCAGCCCCGGCGACTTACGAAATGACCTTTGGCGGTGTACCAGCGCTGCCCGCACATTCGGGAAGGCTGCGATCCGTGAGGCAAAAACACTGACGTCTTCCGTGCGCAGCCGGCCAGTGATGTAGTTGCCGTCCAGCAGGATAAGCATGCCCTCGTCCGACACTCCGAAACTGACATCGAGAATCTCCGCCACGCGGCCCAGCGCAGTCTCTTCGTTGGCGCCTATACCCCGATCCATGGCGGCGACCGCCACCAAACGGTAAAGCGCTCCGCTATCGAGAAAATGCCAATCAAGCTTGTGTGCGACGCGCATGGCAATGGTCCCCTTGCCGGACCCTCCCGGGCCATCAAGCGTGACTACCGGGGCTTTTGCTCCGTTTTCAGCGGTCATGTGAGTCTCCCTGGTCAATTCGAATTACCCCCCCGACGCGTGACAAATCCTGGACGAACGTCGGAAAAGAGGTATCAATATTTTCGGCTCCGGTAACGCGCACCTGACCCGAGGCGACCTGGCCAAGCACGGCGAAGCTCATCGCGCAGCGATGATCGCCCGCACCGTCAACTTCACCGCCTGCGACGCTCCCACCTTCGATATCCATGCCGTCCTCATATTCTTTCAGGCTAACCCCAAGCGCTTCCAGCCCGCGCGCCATAACGGCCAGGCGATCACTCTCTTTCACGCGCAGTTCGGCTGCACCACGCAGCACGGTTGTACCACGGGAAACGGCAGCCAGCGCCAACACAACAGGAAGCTCATCAATCATCGACGGAATAAGTTTGTCAGGAATCTCGATACCGTTCAGCATACCTGCATAACGCACGCGGACATCACCTACTGCTTCTCCGCCCTGCTCGCGCAGGCCACTGACGGTCAGGTCCGCACCCATCGCCTTGAGCACGTGGATGACGCCATCGCGGGTCTCATTCAGCCCGACGTTCCGGAGCAGCAGGTCGGAACCCGGCAGCATCGCGGCAGCAACCATGAAAAAAGCCGCCGAAGAAATATCGGCAGGTACATGCACGGTTGCAGCCTGCAAGCGGCTTCCACCCTCGACAGCACAATCGCCCTGCAAGTTAACGCCGAATGCAGGCAGCATTTTCTCGGTGTGATCCCTGCTCTTCAAAGGCTCATTCACTGAAGTCCGCCCGCTGGCATACAGCCCGGCCAGCAACAGACAGGATTTGACCTGCGCGCTGGCGATGGGCGAAGAGTAATCAATACCGTGCAGATCCGGGTTACCGTTAATCCGCAGCGGCGGCGTGCCGCCCGCTGCCGTTTCAATGCTCGCCCCCATCATGGACAGCGGTTTGACAATCCGGGTCATCGGACGCTGGCTCAGGGATTCATCACCGACCAGTTCCGAGTCGAATGGCTGTGCAGCCAGTACACCTGCCAGCAGTCGCATCGCGGTGCCGGAGTTACCCATGTCCAGTGGCGCCCCCGGCTGTGACAGGCCAGCCGAACCGACTCCGTCCAGCAGCAGCGCATCACCATCGTGTTGCAACTTCATACCCAACTGGCAGCAGGCATTTGCTGTCGCCTTGACGTCTTCGCTGTCGAGCAGACCGGTAACTTTTGACCGGCCCTGGGCCAGGCAGGCAAAGATCAACGCACGGTGCGAGATGGATTTGTCACCGGGCGGGGTCAACTCGCCCATCAGCGGCGCGGATGCAGGCTCTGTCAGCAGGATCATGACGGCGCGAGAATCGCCCGCGGATAGGAGCCCAGTACCCGTGACAGCTTGCAGACCTTCTCCAGGTCTGCCAGCGCCGACTTGATGTTTTCATCTTCGGCGTGGCCTTCAAGGTCAACAAAAAATGCGTAAGCCCATTTGCCGTGCCGTGACGGGCGCGACTGGATTCGGGTCATATTCACACCATGCTCCTGGAATGGCTTGAGCAGTGCGTAAAGCGAACCGGGCCCTTCGTGCCCCGTCAGCAACAAAGAGGTCTTGTCCTGTCCGGAGGGTGAAAATATCTGTCGTCCGATAACCAGGAAACGGGTCGTATTATCCGGTTCATCCTCGATATCGGCGAAAAGAACCGGCAAGCCATAGACATCGGCCGCAGATCGGCCCGCAATAGCCGCAGCCTCGGGCGCATTGCGTACCCTCCGGGCAGCCTCGCTGTTACTGCCGACCGCGATTAATTCAACGCCAGGAAGGTTATCCCGCAGCCAGCCCTTGCATTGCGAGAGCGACTGTTCGTGCGAATAAACGCGCTCGATCTGGTTCAGTGAACGGGCCAGCGTCAGCAGGTTCTGATGGATTCGTAATTCCACTTCACCACAGATCTTAAGGTCTGACATAAGGAACATGTCCAGCGTGTGACTGACGATGCCCTGGGTCGAGTTTTCAACCGGCACGACGCCGAAATCCGCATCACCCGAATGCACCTGGTCAAATACCTCATCAATGCCCGACACACTCAGCGCATGCACCGAATGGCCGAAATGGCGATTGACCGCCTGTTGGGTGAAAGTCCCCTCCGGACCCAGGTAAGCCACCTTAAGCGGTTCCTGCTGGGCCAGGCAGGCAGACATGATCTCGCGGAACAGTCGGAGCATTTCGCTATCGCTCAACGGCCCCTGGTTGCGCTCCAACACGGCACGGAGCACCTGTGCTTCACGCTCCGGCCGGAAGTAATCCACAGCACCTTTTGAGTCTTCCTTGGTTTCTCTTACCCGGAAAGCCAGGTGGGCACGCTCGCTGATCAATTGTTGGATTTGTTCGTCCAATTGGTCGATTTCCTTGCGGACGTCGCCCAGTTTTTCGTTTGTTTTTTTCGTTTCAGTCAATGCCGGGGCCTCTGCAATGGCAGGTCAAACACAATCAACCATTATATCATCCGCAGTCCGGATCTTCACCGAAGTTCACGACCACCCCGCTGGCCAATATTCCATTGGTCAACAGTTCATCAGCGCTAAGGCGAATCCGTATATTCATAGCTTCGCCAGCCGACCCGTTCGAGTCGCCGGATGGGGCCGATGGGGCTGTAAACCCGGTAAACGCCGTGCGCAGGGCATCCACATCAATCCTTGTAGCATGCAGGTCCAGTTGCAGCGCCGGAACCGGCTCCAGCACCAGGCAGCCTGCACCCTCTACTGCTTGCCCCGCCAGTTCAGATTGCATACCTGCCAGGTGCAACATTGATCTACTGCTGTCCCACAAAAAACGACCGCGCACGCCGAGCAGGTCCCTGATTTCCAGCTTGAATGGGGTCTCCCGGTCAACTGCGAAACCATCAACACTGAATTCAGTGATGAGGAAGCCGGGCGGAGCCATCTCTTCCAGCTCAACTTCGAAATCGCGAAAAACCAACTCTTTGACTTCGGGCAGGCTGAACTTGCCGCCGCTCTCACTCTTCCCTGCCCCGCTACCCGGAGCCGGCACATAACGCTTCGGGGCAATCCGCCCTCCCGTCATCCTGATCCACTCAATCACTAGCTGCCTGTCCATCAGGGGCTTCAATGCAACTGAAATTTCATACTCGCGGCTGTGGGCGAACTCGGCACCGGGTTCGCCAATCTGCAGACCGGTACCGGAGACACCAATAGCCGGCAGCAACATCAGGCTGAATTCGCCAGTCAGCCGCACATCCATGCCGAGGCGTTCACCCAGGATCCGTTCCAGCATGGCCCGCCCACCGGAAGATTCCAGCCAGGTGTCTGCCAGCCAGTAGGTGGCAAATGGCAGCAACAGAATGACCACCAGCAGCGTCCAGATTACTTTCCGCAGGCGCTGACTCACCGGGCTGGCCTTAAAAAACCAGGCTGGCGCCGACGTGGCAGCGCGTCTAAACTGTTTCGACCTGGATAGTCTGGAAGCAAGTAATGTCCCATATTGATATGCGCGCGCAGCATTCGATGCCTGCTGAGGAAGCCCAAAAAGCAGCAGACGAGCTGGCGGCCGACCTGGCCGAAAAATTCGAAATTAACTACGGCTGGGAAGGTGACCACATTCATTTTGAGCGACCCGGTGTGCACGGCCAAATCACGGTCCGTGATAACGAAATCAGAATCAAGGCAGTTCTCGGTCTGATGCTGATTTTTCTGAAACCGGTTATCGAAAGCGAAATAACGGATTATCTCGAAAACCACTTTGGCTGCACCTTCGTCTGAGCGTTCAGAAACCAAATGGCCTCTCTTCACCATCAAACATCTTTTGCATCGACGTCCATTCGCGCTGATAAATGGTTTCATTGAAGTAGGATACATCCTCAAGCTCCCGGAATGATCCCAGCCCTGCCTCCAGAAATTCCTGCAGCTTTCCGAACCCGGCAGCGTGCGCAGGTCCGCGCAGTAACCGCACCAGTGTATTGACCAGTCGTTTGTTGACCCATTTGTCGAGATCGTAACCCAGTTTCCTGATCAAAATAATTTGCCGCTCACGACCCGGCCGGTCGCTGCCGGCGCGATAAACCTCGCAGTAACCGTCCATATCCAGGTGGCTGATGCCGTTTCGCGCCATGCAGACGGCCATTTGTATATCAAATTGCAGGCTCATGGCCTGCAGCTCAAAAGCTTCAGACATGATAGCCAGCACCTTGTCCGGCAAAAAGCGCTTCATCACCGGCATCACGCGGCCCATATCCTGATCGCGCTGCCGGAAATCCAGCCCGCCATACAACTCGGTCAGAAAAAAAGTAATCGCCGGCCGGTAAGACGGTTGCTGCAACAGGTCATGAAAACTCTGAGCAAGCCGATCCTGTTGCCACTGCTGCAGGTGCTCGAATTCCAGCAACGGAAAATCCGGGTCTTTTACCCGGTCTGCCAGCTGATGGTTCCAGGCCAGCATTTGATGCAGCCTGGCGGCTCCCGGCTTATTCATCAGCCACCCTTAATGGTTTCTTTCAATGACGATTTGTCGTTGACTTGAAGCATGTGCATAACCCCGGTTTATACGTAGTATATTGAACCATGCTTACACTGCACCAGGCCAGAAACCCGCAAACTTCCCGAACCCCCAGAGTTGGCCTGGCAATCGCCGGCGGTGGGCCGGTAGGAGCCATCTACGAACTGGGCGCGCTGCGCGCCGTGGACGAAGCCATCAACGGCTTACGCCTGCACGATGTCGATGTTTACGTCGGTGTCAGCGCGGGCGCGTTCATTGCCGCCAGCCTGGCCAACAACATCACCGTTGCGGATATGTGCCGTATATTTACCGGGCACGAACATGCCGAACACCTGTTCGAGCCGGAAAAACTGTTAAAACCAGCCTATCGTGAATACATCGAACGGGCCCGCCAGGTTCCCGGCGCACTGACCGACGGACTGCTGGACATCGTCAAACACCCGTTGCACGCCAGCATCGCACGGCTGTTCGGCTCTCTGGGCCAGGCCATTCCCAGTGGCATTTTTGATAACGAAGCCATCAACAAATTCCTGATCGACATCTTTCAATCGAGTGGAAGATCAAATGATTTTAAAGACATAGCGAAAAGGCTTTATATCATTGCAGTGGACCTGGATACCGGTGCCGCGGTGCGGTTCGGTGCTGACGACAACAACAGCATCCCCATTTCACGCGCCGTACAGGCCAGTGCGGCCCTGCCCGGAATGTACCCGCCGGTGAAAATCGGAGACAACTATTTCGTAGACGGCGCACTGCGCCGTACCATGCATGCTTCGGTCGCGCTGGATGAGGGAATCGACATTTTGCTGGGTATCAACCCGCTGGTGCCTTATGACTCCAGTTCGCAGGCGGAAGACACCGACATCCCTATTAAGAAACTGATCCAGGGCGGGCTGCCGCTGATCCTGTCACAAACGTTCCGCGCGCTGATCCAGTCACGCATGAACGTGGCGTTCCGCAAATACCGCGAGACCCATCCCAGCACCGACCTGTTGTTGGTGGAACCCAACCGCGGGGATGACGAGATTTTCTTCACCAATATTTTCAGTTTTTCGAGCCGGGTAGCGCTATGCGACCACGCCTACCGTCTGACCCGGATGGACCTGCGCAAGCGCGCTGACAAACTGGACGAGATCCTCTCCCGGCACGGAATGAGCCTTAATCATGAAGTACTGAAGCAGTCCAACCGCTCGCTGCAGGACAGCCTCAACGCAGAATGGTCGGGGCACAGCCGGGTCGGTCGTGACCTGACCCGCGTGCTCGACGACCTCGAGTGGGAACTGGATCGCCTGGCCTCTTGAACCCCACTCTGAACCCCACCCTGAACAATCACCAGTGAATGCCGCGCATCAGGCTGGCGAAAGCCACCTGCTCCTGTGATGCTGCGTCCTGGTGTTGATCTTTTCCACCCTTGGCCGCGGCTGACTCAGGAAACATACGGAATGCGCTGTTCATGACGACTTCTGAGACCTTGGGCGCTACAGCGTGTAACACCTGGGCGAAAATACCGAGGCGCGTAGCAATCCGCTGAGGCTTGTAGATCACTGCGTACTTCACCATCGCCGCCGCATCTTCCGGCGCGATCGTCGGCACATTTTCGTAGATCTTGGTTGGCGCAATCATCGGTGTGCGCACCAGCGGCATATTGATGGTGGTGAACTTGATGCCGGTATCGCTGAACTCGGAAGAAGCGCAGCGTGAAAATGCATCAAGCGCAGCCTTGGAGGCCACGTAGGCGGAAAAACGCGGCGCATTGGAAAGCACACCGATTGAGGAAATATTGATGACCTGCCCCTTGCGTTTCTTTTCCATTACCGGCAAAACGCCCATGATCATGCGCAGGCTTCCAAAATAATTCAGCTGCATGACCCGCTCGTAATCGTGGAACCGGTCATAGGACGCGGCAATCCCGCGGCGTATGGAACGACCCGCGTTATTAACCAGAATATCGATGGTACCCATACTGGCGAAAATCTGCTTGAGCACCTTGTCGCATTCTTCCATTTCGGCCAGGTCGGCAGAGAAAGCTTTGACCTCCCCGCCCTCCTCTTCGATTTCACGCACCGCTTCCGCCAGCTTGGTTTCGTCCCGGGCGACGATGGCTACCCGTGCTCCGGCGCGCCCCATCATCACTGCGGTCGCATGGCCGATTCCGGACGAACCGCCCGTCACCACGACAACTTTACCGCTGACATGTCCGCGCAGGCTGCGGTCGATAAACAGGTCAGGATCAAGGTGGCGTTCCCAGTAGTCCCAGATCCGCCAGGCGTAGTCATCCAGGCGGGGCACGGTAATACCGCTGCCCTTCAGTAGCTTCTGTGTCTGGCTGGAATCGAAGCGGGTCGGATAGTTGATGAACTTCAGCACATCGGGCGGCATGCCGAGGTCTTTCATGACTTCCCGGTAGATACGCCGCACCGGCGGCAGCATCATCAAACCCTGCTTGACCACACCGGGGATGTAGTTAAATAGCCTGGCGTCCACCCGCATACTCATCTGCGGCGCGTGAGCTGCCTCGGCAAACGTGTTTAGAACCTCACCGATACGCATCGGTTTGGGGTCGGTCAGGTGGAAGCACTTGCCGTCCAGTCGGGGCTTGTGCGCCAGGTAGTCCATCGCCTTGACCACGTAATCCACCGGCACGATATTGAGGCGGCCGCCCTCCAACCCGAGCGTGGGCATCCAGGCGGGCATGGCGCGCCGCATTTTCTGGATCAGTTTGAAAAAATAATAAGGGCCGTCAATCTTGTCGATTATCCCGGTCTGGGAATCACCCACCACGATACCCGGCCGGTAAATGCGCCAGGGAACCTTGCAGGTTTGACGGACCAGTCCTTCCGAATCGTGCTTGGTGCGGAAGTAAGGGTTGTCCAGCCCAATGGCCTCATCAAACATATCCTCGGTAAAAGTACCGGGGTACAAACCCGCCGCGGCGATAGAGCTGGCGTGGTGAAAATGTTTCGCCTTGACCTTTTCTGCAAAACGGATCGCATTCCGGGTGCCGTCGATGTTTGCCGCCTGCTGTGATGCTTCATCTGCCGCCAGGTCGTAAATGGCCGCCAGGTGGAAAACATGACCGATTTCACCTTCCAGTTGCTTACGCATGGCCGGCGTCACACCCAGATATGGCTTGGTCAAATCACCCTTCACCGGGACAATTTTGCGGGCTGCAGGCCCCCAGTCGGACTGGAGCTTTTCCAGCTTCTCCAGCGAACCCTTTCGCACCAGAACATAAATTTTGCCGCGGCGTTTGAGCAGCAGTTTGATAAGGTTCTGTCCAATAAAGCCGGTTCCACCGGTGACGAAATAACTCATACGACTAACTCCGGAATGATGTAATTACCCTTAAGTGATACGATCATAGCAGAACAAGGAGGATGCTAAATATGAGTATTGGAAGTGAAGTGTTCGAACAAGCTGCCGCCGCTGTGAAATCACTGCCGGAGCGTCCGGATGACGACACCATGCTGCAGCTCTATGCTCTGTACAAACAGGGTTCCAGCGGTGATGTACAGGGCAGCAAGCCAGGTTTTTTTGACTTCGTGGGCGCTGCCAAGTACGCCGCCTGGGAAAAACTACAAGGCACCAGCGAAGAAGAAGCCCGCCAGCAGTACGTGGAGCTGGTCAGAAAACTTGGCGGCGCAATCTGACCCGCCGTCGCGGATTACAGCATGGCTCGGCGAGACACCAAAGAACTAATTCTTACCACCAGCCTGGAGCTGTTCAACAGCTATGGCGAACCCAACGTCACCACCAACCACATTGCCGATGAGGCCGATATCAGTCCGGGCAACCTGTATTACCATTTCAGGAGCAAGGACGATATCGTCATCGAATTATTCAAACGGTTCCTGGTCCGTTTTCAGCCACTGATCGAGGTTTCTGATGAATTATTGCTACAGGCAGAAGACCTCTGGTTCCAATTGCACCTGAGTTTTGAACTAAAGGGAGAATTCAGGTTCCTGTACCGCAACCTGTCCGATCTGACCGCCCGTATTTCCGATCTCGACAAGGCCATGCGCGGTCTGCTCAAACGTGAACGCCAATCGGTGTGGAATTCTCTGGGGGCCCTGGAACAGGCAGGTGTACTAAGCATCGACCCACGTCAGAAAAACATGCTGACCGACAGTGTTTTACTCGCTCTGACCTATTGGATTCCTTTTGCCGAGCTGTTTGAAGCGGACGATATGGAAGACAGCACTGCCCAGACAAGAGCAATTGCACGCGCTCTGCTGGCAGTAACGCCGCATTTCCGTGAGCCGGAAAAAAGCCAGTTCACCGGACTCGCCTACCAGTACCTTTCTCTCTCCGCATAAAAAAAGGCCGGCGAGGTGCCGGCCTAAAGAGGGATATCAGGGAACCCTGATATTCAGAGATCAGCTTAAAAGATCACGCGGCCTTTGGAGTCTCTGCTTTCGGCGCTACTTTAGGTGCTACCTTCTTCGGTGCTGCCTTTTTAACGACGGGCTTTTTAACGGCTGCTTTTTTGGCGACAGGTTTCTTCACTGCGGCTTTCTTAGCGACCGGCTTTTTAGCCACAGGCTTCCTGACTACAGCTTTCTTAGCAACGGGCTTTTTGGCAACTGCCTTTTTAGGTGCTGCTTTGGCCTTGGCCGCTGGTTTGGCTGGTGAGACCTTCTTATCAAGCGTCGCAACCTTACGGGAAAGCTCCTGGACGCGCTTGGACAGACGGTTAACGTCGTCACGGGTCGGAATTCCCAGGCGTGCAAGCACACGGCTTACGCGATCATCAAAAATGTTTTCCAGTTTGTCCCAGTTATCATTCGCTTGCTTGCGAACGGTACCGGCCTGGTCTTTTACGCCATCAAAACGGTTTTCAAAATCACCACTGATGTCTTTAACGCGGTTTTCCACTTCACCACGGATATCTTTTACGCGGGATTCGATTTCACCACGGAAGTCTTTAACGCGGTTTTCCACTTCACCACGGATATCATCAAAGGTGCCTTCAACATCTTTACGGGTGCGTTTTTCAATCTTGCTGCCTTCTTTAACCAGCTTGTCGAAGAACTTGTTGCCTTCGTCGACGATCTTTTCACCTTCCTGCTGGGCGACGCTTAATGCGCCAAGTCCTGCCAGCCAAATTTCCCGTGCTGAATCAACAACCGGATTTTCTGCCTTGCGGGAAACGGACTTACGTTGTACTTTCTTCTTAAGTTTCTTTGTAGCCATGACATCCTCCTGGATGAGTGTTGTTTCAATTGACGGCACCATTCTAGGAATTGAAATTAGAGTAATCACACTAAAATGCGCAATTGGAATCCATTCCCGTACGACTCGAGCGAATACGGCTTTTCCGGGCCTGAACTGAAGCGCGCCTGGAAGAGCCTGCACCGCGGTGATCGCGAGGCTTTTCCATCGCAGCCAGAGCTGCAGGAGGCCTGGCGATGCTTCCACCGCGGCGACTTTCAACAAGCTGTGGAGCAGGCAGATGCCTGTGGTCTGGAAGGCCATGCCGTGGCCAATAAGGCGGCCGGTATCTACGCGACCTATCTCGAAGAGGACCAGAAAAGGCAGATCGCCTGTTTTAAATCGGCCATTGAACGGGCCGAACAAGCCATAGAAGCCTTTCCGGAAGATCCCAACAGCCATTATTTCCACGCCTTCAACCTGGGGCGTTACAGCCAGAGCATTTCGGTGATAAAGGCACTCAAACAGGGTGTGGGTGGCAAAATCCTCAAAAGCCTCAGCAAAGCGCTTAAGCTTGAACCGCAACACGCCGAAGCACACACAGCATTGGGCATGTACCACGCGGAGATCATAGACAAGGTCGGTAAGTTGCTCGGCGGAATGACCTATGGTGCCAGTGCAACAAAGGCGCTGGAGCACTTTGAAGCGGCCATGGCCATTACTCCGGATGCGCCGATCGCGCATATTGAGTATGGTAATGGATTGTATCTATTGCACGGGGACAACCAGATTGACCAGGTTTCGGAGCTGTATATCAAGGCCTCCGAAATGAGTCCCCAGGACGCCATGGAAAAGCTCGATATTGAATCGGCTTTGGCAGAACTGGAGTAAGACAGGATAATCGTACGTTATCCTTTACAAAACACCTTGAATTATCATAGAGTTATTTTGTATTGTGACAGGGGATTATAATGATCAGTGAGAAAAACACTCTTATCGGCCACCTCGTAGAAACCAACGGAACGGATTTCGTTGCCCAGATGATCTCCGATGAAGAGGGTTTCACTCCCGAAATTACCGTCGATAGCGTTGACGTCAAGATCGGCCAGGTCGGCTCGTACCTGATGGTGCGCCAGTCCGGCGTGTACGTGCTGGTGATCGTGGAAAGCATGTGGCAGGAAGTGGAAGTTGAAGGCAAACTTCTACGCATGGTGCGCGTCAACCCGCTGGGAGAAATCACCGCCAAGGGTGGCTTCAACCGGGGTGTCGGCCATTTTCCAACGCCGGGCGCCGAACTGCACCTGGTTGGCGCCGCGACGCTTTCGATGCTGTTTTCCAAGTACAGCGCAGCCGACTTCAAAGTGGGGAAACTCAGCTCATTCGACACGGTCGACGTATTCATAGACCCGGACGCATTTTTTGGACGTCACGCGGCGATCCTGGGCCAGTCCGGCTCGGGTAAATCCTGGTCGGTGACCAGCTTTATCCAGTCGACACTCAAGTCCATGCCGAACGCCCACATCATCATTCTCGATTTGCACGGCGAGTACGGCACCAAGGACTGGGACCCCAGCACTACCCCACCTTTCCCGGCCAACAAGGTCCGCTGTATCAAGGCCTCCGACCTGGAGATCCCTTATTGGCTGCTGACCTATGAAGAACTGGTTGAACTACTGATCGACAAAGACGACCCGAACGCCTCTGTTCAGATCGCCTTCCTTCGCGGCGCACTGCTGGAGTTGAAGCGCGAGGCCAACGAGTACCTGAACCTGGGATACATCACGGTGGATTCACCCATCTTCTTCTCGATGGACGAACTGCTCAAGCGCTTCAAATACGTGAATGAAACTACCCAGGACTTCGGCAAAGCCAAAACGGCCTTGACCGGAAAATTCGACCAGTTGCTGGTAAAACTGATGAGCCGGCTCAACGACACCCGTTATGACTTCCTGCTAAAGCCGGTTAAACGTACGACCTCGGAATCACTGGCCGGCCTGATGCGCGATTTTGTCGGGCTGGGTGACCAGAACGCCAAGGTTACGGTGCTGGACCTCAGTTCAGTCCCGTTCGACATCCACCCCACGGTAACTGCACAAATCGGCCGGTTGGCGTTCGAGTTCAACTACTGGAATCCGAAATGCCGTGAATTCCCGATCTTCGTGGTGGCCGAGGAAGCCCACTCTTACATTCCGCGGGACCACGTTGGCGGGCACCAGGGCACGCGCCGCAGTTTCGAACGCATTGCCAAGGCTGGCCGTAAATACGCTGTGGGCCTGTGCGTTGTGAGCCAGCGCCCCAACGAACTCTCGGAAACCGTGCTGGCACAGTGCAGTACATTTGTCTGCATGCGCATCACCAACCCGGACGATCAGGAATACGTGCGTGCGATGGTGCCGGATGCCGCCCGTGGAATTCTGGAAGCCCTGCCCTCACTGGCCCAGGGTGAAGCGATTGTCACAGGCGAAGGTGTGCCGATGCCGGTGCGTTTACGTGTCACCATGCCGAATCCTCCGCCAAATGCACAGGATATCGATTTTGCCGGGATGTGGTCGTCGACCGGACCGGAAGAAACGGACGTCGAACACATCGTGGATTGCTGGAGACGCCAACGGCGTTAACGCAGAAGAAGTTCCTCTGCCAAGCGGGGTGATTCCGGTTCTCCTACCGGTATCATCAGGCTGAGATAGACCAGTTTTTCAAACTCCGGCCGGAACCGTTCGATGATGTCGTGCGGTTCCGGCACCAGTTTGCGGTCCGCGATAATTCCGAAAAACACCTGTCCGTCGTAGCTGAAGATACTGATTCCCATCCCGATACTGCCGTTTTGCGGCACCCAGAACATCATGTCTTTCACCCGCTGGCCAGCGAGGTAGAGGGGTTGCTGCGGACCCGGTACATTGGTCAACACGGTGGTCGCCTTATCACTCAATAGATTCAGTGCGGGTTTTTGCAACACCGACGGGCCCATGCCCAGCGCACCCAGCAGCCCGAAAGCCACAGTCGCCTGGCGGCCGCTTTTTAACTCATCCATCCGCTCGCTGATCAAACGAACCCGCTGCAACGGATTGCGCTCGCCCACCGGCATACTCAGGAAAACCAGTCCGAAATGATTTCCCAGCTCTTTGGCGTGCTCCAGTGGCCGCAGGTTAACCGGTACCGTCGCCCGAATCTCGGTCGCAGCATTCGGCTTTTCACCCTTCTCCACCAGGTAGCTGTTCAGCGACCCGGTGACCGTGGCAATCAGAAGGTCGTTGACGGTACAGCCCAGCACTTTGCTCAACGCTTTGACTTCATCAAGCGGCAGGGGCTCAGCCCATGCCACCCGCTTGCGGACCCCCAGCGTGCCTTTTAATAAGGTCTTGGGGTCGTCTTCCAGGCTGAGTGAATTGACCAGCTCCTTGGCCAGTCCCACGACCTCGTCCGCATAATAACCAGCGCGTTCGGGGTTCTGAATTACCCGCACGCCCTCTCCGACAAGCTTGCGGGCCCAGTGTGCTGCCAACCCGAAACCGTCTCTGGCCGGTTCCATCAGGCGCCGGAATACCGAGGACCTCTCAACCTGTTTGCGACGCCACCTGGCCGGGTCGAGTGCGGCTGGTGGTGGATCCGGCGACTTGTCTGTCAGCGACAAAAACACCTGCACCAGCGCAATACCGTCTGCGTAGCAATGGTGGATACGCTGTACGATGACCGGGCCGCCAACGTAGTTTTCGATGTAATGGAACTGCCAGAGGGGTCGTGACGGGTCGAGCGCGGTACTGGCCAGGTCGCTGACAAATTCTTCCAGCTCCACCTGATCAGCCTTACCTGGTAGCGCGACACGACGCACGTGGGCATGAATCTGGAAATCCTCATCGGTCACCCAGTCAGCCCCTCCGGAGCGGCTGACGGCCTTCTGACGGAACCTGTTGAAGGCAAGCCAGCGAGTCTCAATGGTGTTCAGCAATTTTTCGTAAGCAATCGGACCGTCCAGCGTTACCACGCCGGTGATCATCATCAGGTTGGTCGGCTGCTCCATGCGCAGCCAGGCCGTATCGACCTTGGCAATCGGTTCGCGGGAGGGAAAACGTCGCATCACAAATCAGGCCCTCAAACGCTTGGATTTTTTGTCGCGGCGTTTCTTCTTGGCCTTGTCAGACCGAAGCTCCTGGATTCTCTCCAGGTAACCGTCCTCAATTCCGGTGACATACTCACCGGAAAAACAGGAAGTATCGAACTGGCGGATTTTTTCGTTACCCTCATGACAGGCCTCGATCAAGTCGTCCAATTCCTGGTAGATCAGCCAGTCGGCACCCAGTTCTTCCTGGATTTCCTGTTCGGTGCGCCCGGCAGCAATCAGTTCATCCGGTGCGGGCATGTCAATGCCATAGATGTTCGGATATCGAACAGGCGGCGAAGCAGAAGCGAAATAGACTTTATTCGCGCCGGCCTCGCGCGCCATTTCAATAATTTTCCTGGAGGTGGTACCACGCACGATGGAGTCATCCACGATCAGCACATTCTTATTTCGAAATTCGAGGTCGATTGCATTGAGCTTCTGGCGCACTGATTTTTTGCGCTGGCTCTGGCCCGGCATGATAAACGTGCGGCCAATGTATCGATTCTTGATGAAGCCCTCCCGGTACTTGACGTCCAGGTCGTAGGCCAGCGGCAAGGCAGCGGTGCGACTGGTGTCAGGCACCGGAATCACGACGTCGATGTCGTGGTCCGGACGTTCACGGAGTATTTTTCGAGCCAGCGCCTGGCCCATGCGCAGACGTGCCTTGTATACAGAGATGTCATCCAGTAGCGAGTCAGGGCGGGCAAAATACACGTACTCGAAAATACAGGGGGCCAGTTCATGTCGATCGGGACTGACGTGCGAGTGCAGTTCCCCGTCCATGCTGATAAAAACCGACTCACCGGGTTTCAGGTCACGCATCAGGTGGAAGCCAAGTACGTCGAGCGCCACGCTCTCGGAGGCCAGTGCGTACTCGACACCCTTCTTGGTTTCGCGAAAACCCAGCACCATTGGACGGATGCCATACGGGTCGCGAAACCCCAGTAAGCCGTGACCGCAAATCAGGGAAATCGCCGAATAGGCTCCCTTACAGCGCCTGTAGACAGCGTCCACGGCGGTGAATATGTGCTTGGGCAGCAACTTTGTAGGTGTTTGTTTTTGCAATTCATGCGCCAGCACGTTGAGCAGCAATTCAGAGTCCGATTTCGTATTGAGGTGCCGGCGGTCGCTGTCAAACAAGGCCTGGCTGAGCTCTTCGGTATTGATCAGGTTGCCGTTGTGGCCAAGCGCAATACCGTAAGGCGAGTTCACATAGAATGGCTGCGCTTCTGACGAATCATCGCCGCCTGCGGTCGGATAGCGGACGTGGCCAATGCCCACGCGTCCGGTAAGGCTGGCCATTTGTTCCGGTTCAAAAACATCCCGGACCAGACCGCTGGCCTTGTGCAACTTCATCTGGTAACCGTCCAGTGTTGCGATACCGGCCGCATCCTGGCCGCGATGCTGGAGAATGGTCAAAGCGTCGTACAAAGCCGGTGCTACAGAGCTTTTCCCGACGATACCTATGATTCCACACATGGTTCCCTGCCCCTGCTCAATTTCAGTTCAAACCTGGCCCGCGCCAGGTTCATCCGGATCGACTTCCGCTTCATCTTTGGCCGCTTCATCGTTGACCGGTTCAAAGTCGAGATGTTCTGCGACCGACTCCGGCAAATACTCAACGCCCCAATCTACCAGGGGCATCAGGCGCGTGATGGTTTGTGATTGCTGCCACCACGGGTCGCCCGGAATGGGCGTGAAGCCGGCCACCAGCAATACCGCGATGATCATAACAAGACCCCTTGCTGCACCGAAAACTCCACCCAGCAGGCGGTCCGTTCCACTCAAACCGGTGGTCTCGACTAACCGGCCCAACAGGTAATTGATCAAACCACCGACCAACAACACTGCGACAAATATCCCGGCAAAACCCATCGCCGTGCGAGCCGATGGCAAAGTTACCGCATCTTCCATCCACGCTGCCACATCGCCGGCAAAGTGGTATGCCACCAGGAAAGCCGTAGTCCATACCAGTAGCGAAAAGACTTCCTTAATAAAACCACGCAACGCACCGACCAGGACCGAAATAGCGATGACTGCCAGGATGGCATAATCCGGCCAGGTCACTAGTTGGCACTCATAACCACACCATCAATCGACAGGCGATCATTGATCAGCGTATCAACCCGGATCGCTTCTTCCCGCTCCAGGAATGGACCCACCCGGACACGGTAAATTGTAGATCCGGCGCTACTGACCTGCTCTTTATACGCAGACAATGACTCTAGTCTGAGTCGCGCCACCAGCTTGTCGGCATTGGCAGCACTGGAAAAACTACCCACCTGGACCACCCAGCGAACCAGGGGATCAGAGGGCCTGGTCACCTGGGATGCTTTTTCAGGCTGCAAGTCCATCACCCGGGGCTTCACGTCCTTGACCTGATTCTGGATTTTTTTGACCACGGTCCGGGCTTCCGAATCGCTGTCAAATGGGCCGACACGCACCCGGTGCAGGGTGCCGACATCCGACTTAACCGTGTCGAGCAACACTGCGTAACCATAACCACCCAGGGTTTTGGACAGACGGTTGGCGTTATCACGTGCACCGAAACTGGCAACCTGTACGACGTAGCGACCGCTGTTGTTTGTTACCGGATCACGCTGTGGTGCCGGTGTAGCCGCAGGCGGGACATCCTTCGGCGGTGGACTACCCCCAATTTCTACCTGGGAAGGCGGGATTTCAGCTGCCAGGTCTTCTGCCAGCACATCGGTAGCAGGGGCCGGTGTAATCACAGGCGCAGTCCTGGGGGACGGTAAGGGTTTGGGGTCGTTTTGTGTGGGCAGCTCAGGACGCGGTTGATCCGCTTGCCCTACCGGGTAGCGCCGGGTTTCGAAATCGAGTCCGGGAGTTTGCTGCGGCAATTCGATTTGCTTTAATGCCGGCTCTTCATTGTCAGGCCTACCGCCCAGCAGCATCGGTAAGACGACGACTGCCAGAGCGATCAGCACGCTGGCGCCAACCAGTCTTTGCCTAAGCGCTGTATCCATTGATCAGATTACCCGTTTGCCCGCTGCTGCCTGTGGATTCTAGCAGTATCGGCAGTCACTTGTCGTGGTCGGTTGCCTGCCAGTGCAGCAATGCTTCAGTAGCCGTCAGGAAAGAACCGAATACCAGCACAGCCTCATCCTGTCCGGAGTCAGAAACAGCAGCGTCAAAAGCCTTTGCTACTGTCTCAAATACGCGCTTGTCCAAACCCTGGCCAGCCTGTCCTACACGTCCGGCCAACTCTGCACCGGATTGACCACGGTCGCTTCCAAGGCCGGCATAGTACCAGCCATCTATCACCGGATTAAGGGCTTCAACCACAGCGGGTGCATCCTTATCGGCCAGCATGGCCAGCACACAGCGGCAACGTGAAATTCCCCCGGCCACCATTGCCTCGCCCAGCGCTACCGCCACCGCCTGTGCAGCCATCGGGTTATGCCCAACATCAATCCAGATCGCCGGGCGCTGGCTGATGCGTTGAAAACGCCCTGCCAGGGAAACCGCACGCAGGCCCCGCGCAATCGCACCGGGATCCGCCGCAGCATGTGGGACCAGCTCCAGGAAGGCAGCCAGGGCCGTAGCCATGTTGCCCAGTTGGTGCGGGCCATCCAAAACCGGCAGCGGGACTTTCATTTCGATCAAGCCGGTTACGAAGCGGGACTGTCCGTTCTCCGTTTTGATCGAGAAATTCACACCCAGGCGCCGCAGCGGTGCCTGCTGAGAATGGGCGGCATCGAAAATACTGCCAGGAGGCTCTGCTTCACCGGAAAATACCGGTTTTCCAGGGCGGATAATGCCAGCCTTTTCATGTCCAATGCTCTCGAGGTCATCTCCCAGGTATAACTGGTGATCCAGGCCGATGGGTGTGATCACTGCACAATCGGCGTCCAGCAGGTTGACCGCGTCCAGGCGCCCACCCAGGCCGACCTCCATCACCGCAAAATTGAGATCTGAACGCGCGAGGATATCAATGGCTGCCAGGGTGCCGAATTCGAAATAACTGAGACTGACGTCACCGCGGGCTGCTTCGACCCGGGCAAAAGACTCTAACAAGGCCTCGTCCGAAACCGCTTCACCGTTGATCAGCACACGCTCGTTGTAACGTACCAGGTGCGGGCTGGTATAGCTGCCGTAGCGATAGCCGGATGCATCCAGGAGAGCGCAAAGCGTAGCCACCGTGGAGCCCTTGCCGTTGGTGCCGGCAACCATGAATATTTTGGGGGCCGGAGCGGGTGAACCCATCCGGCGCCAGACTTCACCGCAGCGGTCGAGGCCAAGGTCGATGGCCTTGGGATGACGCAGCTCGAGCAAATCCAGCCAATCCGCCAGCGTGGCGGGCAAAGTGATGGAACCCACGGGTTTGATACCTGCCTAGGAGGTGACTACCTCTCCGGAAACGGATTTAGGATGATTTCCTCCAGCCAATAGTTTTAACAGGGAGGAAATTTCATCGCGTAACTGGCGCCTGTCGACGATCATATCGATGGCGCCTTTTTCCAGCAGGAATTCACTGCGCTGAAATCCTTCAGGCAACTTTTCCCGCACGGTCTGTTCGATCACTCGCGGACCGGCAAACCCGATCAAGGCGGCCGGTTCGGCGATAATGATGTCTCCGAGCATACCAAGGCTGGCCGAAACACCACCGGTAGTCGGGTGGGTCAACACCGAAACATAGGGCAGTCCTTCTTCCGCCAAACGCGCAAGCACTGCACTGGTTTTGGCCATCTGCATCAACGACAGCAAGCCTTCCTGCATACGTGCGCCACCGGTGGCCGAAAAACACACAAGGGGTGCCCGCATCCGCAAACACTCCTGCCCTGCCCGGGCAAATTTCTCACCCACCACAGAGCCCATGGATCCACCCATGAAGCCAAACTCAAACGCCACCGCCACCACGTCCTGGTCGGCCAGCTTGCCTGCCAGCGCGATCAGTGCGTCTTTCTCGCCGGTTTTCTTCTGCGCCGCCACGATGCGGTCACGGTATTTTTTTTGATCACGGAACTTGAGCGGATCGACCGGTTCGAGGTTGGCCGCGATTTCCCGTTTTTTGCCGGGATCCAGAAACAAATCCAGCCGGGCACGGGCCGTTAGCGGCATATGGTTGTTGCACTTGGGGCAAACGGCCAGGTTGCGTTCGAGCTCCGGGCGGTACAGCACCGCAGCACAAGACGAACACTTGGTCCAGAGACCTTCCGGTACGTTGCGTTTACTTCCGCCTTCGGTGCGAATCCGTGACGGCATCAATTTCTGGAACCAGCTCATAGCCTGCTATTGTCCATTGCCTCGCGAATCGGTGCAAGAAAGTCCGTTACGCGATTGCAGGCATCCTGCCCGGAAGACGCATCCGCCAGCCGCTCAATCAGGGCACTGCCGATCACTACTCCATCCGCCAGTCCGGAAACAGCTGCCGCACTTTCCGGTCCTTTGATACCGAAGCCAACCGCCAGCGGCAGGCTGGTATGCGAGCGCAACTCGGCGATCGGTTCGGCAAGATCCGTTTGTTCCAGCCGGTTTGCACCGGTGATTCCCTTGAACGAGACGTAATAAATATAACCATTCGCCTGGCCGGAGATTCGCTCCATCCGTTCCTGCGTGGTCGTCGGCGCCACCAGGCAAATCGGGTAGATGCCGTGTTGATCAAGCTCACCACGCAGGTGGACCATTTCTTCAGGGGGGCAATCCACCATCAGGATTCCATCCACACCGGCCTGCCCGGCGTCGCGTGCAAATTCCGCATGGCCATACCGTTCAATCGGGTTGAGGTAACCCATCAACACAACCGGCGTATCCGCATCGCGTTGCCGAAAACCGCTGACCATTTCCAGTACCCGTGTCAGGCTGACGCCCTTGGAGATAGCACGTTCGCTGGCAGCCTGGATCACCGGGCCATCGGCCGCCGGGTCGGAAAAAGGTACACCCAGTTCCAGCAGATCGGCGCCTGCCTCAGCCAGTGCGTGCATGATGTCCACCGTCCAGTCCGGATCCGGATCACCTGCCGTAATGAAGGGAATCAGAGCCGCTCGATCAGCAGCAGCCAGCGCCTTAAAGCGATTATCTATCCGATTACTCACAGCGTTATCCCCTCCAGGTCCGCTACGGTCTGGACGTCTTTATCACCCCGTCCGGACAGGTTAATCAGGACTGTCTGGTCGGGCCGCATTTCTGCAGCCAGTTTCATTCCATAGGCCACCGCGTGACTGCTTTCCAGTGCCGGCAGGATGCCCTCCAGGCGGGTTAACTGGTGGAACGCCACCATTGCCTCGTCATCGGTAATGCCGACGTATTGCGCCCTACCGGTATCTTTCAGCCAGGCGTGCTCCGGCCCTACCCCGGGGTAATCGAGCCCGGCGGATACCGAATGGGTATGTTCTATCTGGCCGTTGTCGTCATCCATCAGGTAGGTGCGGCAGCCGTGCAACACACCCGGACGGCCGGCACACAGCGACGCGGCATGCTGCCCGGTGTGCAGGCCGTGTCCCGCCGCCTCTACGCCAATCATGCGCACATCCGCATCTCCGATAAACGGGTGAAACAGGCCGATGGCGTTGGAACCGCCACCCACACACGCTACCAACGCGTCCGGCAAAGTATCGTACTGCTCCAGCATCTGGCGGCGGGCTTCGCGGCCAACCACTGCATTGAAGTCACGGACCATTACCGGGTACGGATGCGCCCCGGCCACCGTGCCGATGATGTAAAACGTATCATCAACATGGGTCACCCAATCGCGCATTGCCTCGTTGAGCGCGTCCTTCAGCGTCCTGGAACCGGAACTGACAGAGCGTACTTCTGCGCCCAGTAATTTCATCCGGAACACATTAATCGCCTGGCGGTGGATATCCACCTCACCCATGTAGACCACACAGCTCTTGCCCATCCGCGCCGCCACGGTCGCCGCAGCCACGCCGTGTTGCCCGGCCCCGGTTTCAGCGATGATGCGCGACTTGCCCATGTGGTCTGCCAAAAGCGCCTGGCCAACGGTATTGTTGATTTTGTGTGCACCGGTGTGATTGAGATCTTCACGCTTCAGGATGATGCGTGCGCCACCGGCAACTTCGGTTAACCTGGGGGCGAAATAGATCGGCGAAGGGCGCCCCACGTAATGCGCCAGGTCGGCATCCAGCCGGGCCATGAACTCGTCGTCACTGCGCCAGCGGTAGTAGGCTTCCTTCAGCTCATCATGAGCGTGAATCAGTGTTTCGGATACATAGGTCCCGCCATAGGGGCCAAAATGACCGAACTCATCAGGCTCGGAAGTCTGCAGGCCGTTCTCTTCTGTCTCAATACTCACGTTTTGCCTCTTTGATAAATTTACGCATCAATTCGTTGTTCTTGATTCCCGGTGCGTCCTCCACACCACTCGATACATCGACCGCCCAGGGCCTGACCTGCTGTACCGCCTGGCCCACGTTTCCCGGCATCAGGCCACCTGCCAGTATCAGCGGCATGTGAGTGGCCGGTATCATTGACCAGTCAAAGACCTCGCCGGTTCCGCCCACTCCGCCAACCGGATGACTGTCCAGCAACAGGCCGGCAGAATCAAAGTACTCATCCTCTGCCCGCTTTACCGCTTCTGGAGAATCCATGCTGACCGCCTTGATGTAAGGCAAACCGAACTGACGGCAAAAATCGGCACGCTCAGTGCCGTGGAATTGCAACAGGCTGAGCGGCACCCGTTCGAGCACTTCCGCCACGGCCCCGGGGTCCTGGTCCATGAACAACCCTACCCGGCTGACAAAGGCCGGCACACACGCAACCAGTTCAGCAGCATTTTGCACCTGCAGAACGCGTTTGCTTTGTGGGGTGAAAACAAAACCCAGCGCGTCTGCACCCGCCGCAACAGCAACCTCCACGTCGGCTCTTCGTGTCAGCCCACAAATCTTAACCCGCACCGGATTCACGAAAGATTCCAGCCGCGTGGGAAAGCAGGGGTTGCAGGCGGCAGAGCATAGTGATCCGGGTAACGGGCAGATACAAAATATAAACCCTCCGGTGACCCCGTCGATGCTGCCAGACCACGGTCCTGTTTTTCCAGAATGTCTTTCACCCAGGCCACCTCTTCCTCACCGCGCCCGACGCGCAGTAGGCTGCCGGCAATATTACGCACCATGTGATACAAAAAACCATTCGCTGTCACTTCAAGTGAGACCGTGTCAGCCTCGCGCTGAACCGAAACCTGGTGGATCTCTCTAACGGCATGTCTGGCCTGGCAGGCCCCTGCCCTGAACGAAGTAAAATCATGCTCGCCCAGTAATGCCTGGGCCGCATCGTGCATCTTATCAGCGTCCAGCGGAGCACGACACCAGCTAACGGTGCTGGCCTGGATAGCCGGGCGAACCCAACGGTTTAATATGAGGTAACGGTAACTGCGCGAATAAGCACTGAACCGCGCGTGGAACGAATCATCCACTTCACGAATCCATATAACGCTGACCCCGGCCGGAAGATTGCTGTTCAGCCCAAGAATCCAGGAGCGTTCGGGACGGTCTGAAGGGGTATCAAAATGAGCTACCTGCCCCAGCGCATGTACGCCGGTGTCAGTGCGACCGCAACAGGTGACCCGGGCTTCGTGGTCGGCCACTTTTGCCAGGGCTTTTTCCAGGCAACCCTGCACGGTGGTTTCCTGGCGCTGAATCTGCCAGCCCAGGAACTTGCTGCCATCGTATTCCACCCCAATGGCATAACGCCTCATCGGGGAAACGCCCGTACGGTCACGGAACCAGTTGGTTCAGCATCTTCCTGGCTTCTTCCTGCTGTGCTTCACTGCCGTTGCTACCGACTTCTTCCAGAATCACGCGGGCCGCTTCCTTATCGCCCATTGAAATGTAGGCACGGGCCAGGTCCAGCTGGATCTCTGGATCGGAACTTTCCTCGTCCAGTAGTTCGGCATCATCGCCGCCGGAACCAAAATGTGTGGAAGCGCGGTCATCCTGTTCAGGTTTAGCCGGCTCTTCGTCATCGCCCGCTTCGCTTTCGTCAGTAGCTTCAAGGTCGGCCTCGGCCTCAGAATCAGAATCAGAATCAGAGTCGGCTGCTTCGTCCTGTGGGTCTTCGAGCACACGCAACACTTCCTCGGCTTCGTCTTTAATCCCGCGAATTTGTTCTTCTTCGCTGGCAGGAGTTGCCGTGGAAATAATTTCGTCTCCACCCCGACGGCTGAATAACCAGCCAACCAGGCCTGCGCCCAATACCAGCAGCCCAATCAGCCACAAGCCGAAACCGCTGTACCAGGGCTCACTGCTCGACGCGCGCCGTTCTTCGCGCAGGCGCTGCTCCATGCTGGCCAGTTCTTCGTTGTTGACGCTGGAGTCCTGCGCAGCTGTCAGTTCGGTCTCCAGTTCACGGATCCGGTCGGCCAGGTATTCATTTTGTTGCTGCTGGGTGATCAGGTCTTCCTCGGTACGCGCCAGGTTCTCACGCAAAGAGGATACGGCCACAGAGGCATCCTGGTTTTCACCTTCGGTTTCTTCAAATCCATACGCGCTGTCCAGCTCGCTTTTCTCAGACGGCGGCACCAGTTCCAGGCGTTCGCCTGCTTCCACTGGCTCCTGCATCGGATCGGCCGCCTGATCGTCAAGCTGCTCTGCCGCTGTTTCCTCCGCCGGGTCCGATGAGGCCTCTTCGTTGAGCGCCGGAGACAAATCTATGTCGGCTTCAACTTCGGTCTCGAGTTCCGCTCCCATGTCAGTCTGTGCTACCGCTTCCTCCTCCTCGAAGGCCGCAGTTTCTTCTGCCAGCAACGGTGTGTAAGGGCTGGCTGCAGCTTCTGCTGCCCTGCCACCACGGAATTCATCAGATTGCGCTATCACTTCGCTGTTCGCGGTGGAAGATGTAATCGTGTTGACGTCATCAATCGCCGGCATACGCAAAATGGCGCCGCGTTTCAACAAATTGATGTTGTTTCTGAGGAAAGCCTCTGGGTTCTCACGCTGGATCGCGATCATGACCTTGTTGATATTCATGCCGGTTCCGCGCGACCAGTCGGAAGCAATTCCCCAAAGGGTTTGGCCACGACTGACCGGTCCGTACTCGCCATCTACCGGTTGCCTGGCTGCAGCGCGGGCGGGTGCCGACGGCTCTGCCTGGGTGACTGCACTGGCTTCCGGCGCTACCGGCGCAGGTGCGCTTGCCGGTGGTGACTTACGATCATCGACCCGTGGCAGTGGTGCCGGTTCGGTATAAGTAGGCGGATCAAGAAATACCGTATATTCACGCAGCAAACGACCCTTGGACCAGTTCACCTCGACAATGAGCCGCACTACCGGGTTACCCACCGGCAGGTTGCTGGAGCCCGTCAGGTAGGCGTCGCCATCGATGTCCTCTACTGTGAAACGGATCGGCACTGCCAGGTCGTCTCGATTGGCGCCGATCAACTGGTAGTCCTCCGCCGAGGCCAGTCGCGCCGTGACCGTCTCCATGTCATCGGTCTCGCGGCTGATCAGGTCAATTTTTACCTGCAGCGGCTGATTAAGAAATGACTCGACCGTGATGTCCCCCAGTCCGAGTGACCAGGCAGCCGGGCTGAACGTCAAAGATGCCGCGGCCAATACCGCGGCCACGCTGATTCTGTTTTTACTGATCATTTGTCTCTCCGTCACTCCCTGACGCCCACACTAAGGGTATTTTGTTGTTAAAGCTATACAGAGTTTACGTTCGCTTGACCCTTGTTTCCACTGGAATTCCCTTTTTGTTCAAGGTAATCCATGATCTGGATCGCATTAAGGGCTGCACCTTTGCGAATATTATCCGCAACCACCCACATGTCGATGCCACGAGGGTGGCTGATATCACGGCGCAGGCGGCCGACAAAAACCGAATCCTTTCCAGCACCGTGGGTGACTGCAGTGGGGTGAATCATGTCGTCACCGTCCACTATTTCCACGCCCCCGGCTCCTTCCAGCAACTCACGGCATCTCTCGATGCTGATATCTTCGCGCGTCTCGAAATGAACGGCTTCGGAGTGACCGAAAAACACCGGAACCCGTACCGCGGTCGCGTTAACCAGAATATCCGGGTCTGAGAATATTTTCTGGGTTTCCCAGACCATCTTCATTTCTTCGCGGGTGTAGCCATTATCCAGCATTTCATCGATTTGAGGTAGTGCGTTAAAGGCAATGGGCTGGGCAAACTTGTTCACTTCCGGTTCGTTGAAAGTCAGGCGGGCTGCCGTTTGCTTTGCCAATTCCTCCATCCCCTTGCGACCCGCGCCGGATACCGACTGGTACGTCGCCACGTTGATGCGGGCGATTCCTGCTTCACGGTGAATTGGCGCAAGTGCAACCACCATCTGGATCGTGGAGCAATTGGGGTTGGCAATGATGGCGCCGCCGGTAATGCCCTCCAGCGCCTCTGGGTTCACTTCCGGAACCACCAGTGGGATCTCGTCGTCGTAACGGAATGCCGAGGTGTTGTCGATGACGATTGCCCCGGCCTGCACGGCTCTGGGTGCGTATTCCTTACTGACCGAACCACCGGCCGAAAACAGTGCATAGTCGACGTTTGCGAAATCAAAGGTCGCCAGATCCTTGATGGTCAGCGAGGTATTGCCAAAGTCTGCGTCGCCACCAGCCGAGCGTTCGCTGGCCAGTGCGGTCACGTTATCTTCGCGATGGCCGCGTTCGGCGAGAATTGAAAGCATGACTTCGCCGACAGCGCCACTTGCGCCGACGACAGCGATGTTTGGTCGATTATTCATCGTGTAAAACTACCTCTGTGATAAGAATTCGCTCAGTCAGGCCGCCGGTACTTCTTTCAGTAAACTGAAAATCGCCCCGGCGGCCTGACTGAGCTACATGTTAGCTGTTTTGGGCTCTGTGCAGAAGGACGTGATCCATCAGGACCAGGGCCATCATGGCCTCTACTATGGGGGTGGCGCGGATGCCTACGCAGGGGTCGTGTCGACCCTTGGTGACGATCTCCACTTCGTTGCCATCGATATCCAGTCCGCGGCAGGGAATCCGCAGGCTGGAGGTTGGTTTGAAAGCCGTGCTGACCACGATGTCCTGCCCGCTGGAAATGCCACCGAGGATGCCGCCCGCGTGGTTGCTCAGAAAGCCTTCAGGTGTCATCTCATCCCGGTGTATCGTGCCCGGCTGCGCGACACTGTCAAAGCCTGCACCAATTTCCACGCCCTTGGCCGCGTTGATGCTCATCATCGCGCTGGCCAGCTCGGCGTCGAGTTTTCCGTATATCGGCGCTCCCAGCCCGGCGGGGACGTTTCGTGCAACCACGTTGACCCGGGCACCGGCCGAATCGCCTGATTTTCTCAACTGGTCCATGTACAACTCGAGTTCCGGCACACGCTCCGGGTCCGGACAGAAGAACGGGTTATCGTCGATCGTGTCCCATTGGAAAGCGGTGTCGGCGCGGATCGGGCCCAGCTGAGCCAGCCAGCCCTGGATTTCTACTGACAGGTTTTGCTTCAGCCATTTCCGGGCCAGCGCCCCGGCTGCAACGCGCATCGTGGTCTCCCGGGCAGATGACCGGCCGCCGCCGCGATAGTCACGAAAACCATATTTCTTCCAGTAGGTAAAATCCGCATGACCAGGACGGAACTGGCGCTTGATATTGTTGTAATCCTTTGAGCGGGCATCTGTGTTTTCGATCAGCAAAGCAACCGGTGTGCCGGTTGTGCGACCCTCGAACACGCCGGATAAAATCTGCACGTCCTCTTTTTCCCGTCGCTGTGACGTATGGCGGCTTTTTCCAGTCGCCCGCCGCAGCACCTCGGCGCGGATTTCCTCTGCTGTAATCTCAAGGCCCGGAGGGCAGCCGTCGATGACACAACCTACGGCCGGCCCATGGCTTTCCCCAAATGTGCTGATACGCAACACGTGTCCAAAACTGTTATAAGACATTTTCTCTATTCCTGATCAAGCCGGCCAACGCCTGCCGGGCCGACTGCAACTGTTCCCTGGTCAATACAAATACGCCGGAGCCACCATGCTCAAACTCCAGCCACAAGAACGGAGTCTGCGGCAACGCGGCTGCAAGCCGTTCTTCACTTTCGCCTACTTCACATATCAACACACCATCGTCTCGCAGATACCCCGGCGCGTCCAGCAGGATCGACAGTGCTGCATCAAGACCATCGTCACCGGACACCAGGCCGAGTCCCGGCTCAGCCCTGTATTCCGCTGGCAAGCCAGCCATGGCTTGCGCCGGCACATAGGGGGGATTTGCCAGAATCAGGTCATAGCGCTGTGCAGGAAGCGACCGAAAAAGGTCACTCTGGATAAGCTTCACACGATCACTGAGACCGTGCCTTTCCACGTTGCGTTGCGCCACTTGCAACGCTTGCCCACTGATATCCGCCGCGTCCACCCGCGTGGCAGGCAAACTGAGAGCCGAAGCGATCGCAATACATCCGCTACCGGTGCACATATCCAGAACACGACCCACCCTGTCGGGATCGACCCAGGGACGGAATTGATCCAGGATCAACTCGGCCAGAGGGGAACGGGGAACCAACACGTCCTTGTTTACCTCCAATTCCAGTCCCGCGAACCAGGCGCTGCCGAGCAGGTAAGCCAACGGCTGCCGGGTCTCGCATCTTAAGGACAACAGCCTGCTGATTTCGGCCTTCTCAGCGCTGCTCACGGCGTCGCCCCAGTCGCAGAAACTGCCGTCCAGGGCCTTGCCACACACGTGCAAAACCAACCATGCAGCCTCGTCCAGCGCGTTATCTGTTCCGTGGCCGAAGCACAACTGTGCGGCGTCCAGTTTTTGGGTGGATTCCTGAATACACTCGGCGATCGTCATTTGTCTGAGTATAATGCCTGCGTGAGCGATAAATATACGTCATTTGGTGATGCCCGCATGATGGCGGGTGCCGTCGTGATTGGGTTCATTGCGGCCTTCATCGGGCTGCTTGCCCTGACGGGCACCCGCGATTCCGGACAACCACAGCTATCCACATCCACACTGCTGGTGCTGCCTGAACCGCTCTTGATCTCCGATTTCGAGTTGATTGACCACACGGGCCAGCCGTTTACTCTCGACCGACTGCGCGGCAACTGGTCGCTGGTTTTCTTTGGCTTTTCACACTGCCCTGACACGTGCCCGAACACACTTTACGAAATGAAGGGCATCAAGCAGGCGTTCGGCCGGAAGCAACCCAGGCAGGCAAAGCGCCTGCAGATCGTATTCATCTCGATTGACCCGGAGCGTGACACACCGTCTGACCTGGGACAGTACGTGCAGTACTTTGACCCGGACTTTATCGGCGTGACCGGGTCGCATGAGCAGATTGCACTGCTGACCAGGCAAGTGGGAATCGAGTACGAAATCGAAAAACATCTGCCGGGTGATAAGCGTTATGACATCGATCATACAGCCAGCGTTCTACTGAGCGACCCCCAGGGCCGCATCCACGGGGTATTTCCTACACCCCATGATTCTGCACGCATGACCAGTGACCTGGTCAAAGTCATCCAATAAGAAAGGGTTTTCCATGGGGTTGATCGAAAAAATTCTGGCCGGCATTCAATACCTGTTGCCTCAACACCTGCTATCACGACTGGTGCATGCCTTTATGCGCATACAGCTCACGCCGGTGAAAAACACACAAATCGCTCTCATCGGCAGTATGGTGGGTGTCGATTGGGACGAAGCGAAAATAAAAGCCATTGGGGAATTCAAGACCTTCAACGATTTCTTCACCCGGGAACTGACTGATGGCGTACGCCCAATCGATCCGGATCCCAAGGTCTTTATCAGCCCAAGCGATGGCCGCATCAGCCAATGCGGAAGAATCACCAACGACCGGATCATCCAGGCCAAGGGACAGCATTACTCAACCCATTCCCTGCTCGGCAACGACCCGGACTCAGCCGATTTCAACAATGGCTTCTTCCACACCATCTACCTGTCTCCGCGCGATTACCACCGGGTCCACATGCCGTTCGGTGGAACATTGCGACGGATGATCCATGTGCCGGGCCGGCTGTTCAGCGTCGCGCCCTACACGGTCCGCCAGGTACCCCGCTTATTCGCCCGCAATGAACGTGTCATCAGCCTGTTCGATACCACCCACGGCCCAATGGCCGTCGTGCTGGTGGGCGCCATGCTGGTATCCAGCATGCAAACCGTCTGGTCCGGCGTAGTCACCCCCCCACGTGGAAAGAAAATCGTGCGCGGCGATTGGTCACGACGCAACATAAAACTCGCCAGGGGTGCCGAAATGGGCCGCTTCAATATGGGATCGACAGTGATCCTGTTGCTGCCGGCGACTGCGGTGTCAGTGATTGATCCCTATGAGAGTGGCGATGCGATCGTAATGGGGCAGCGGCTCGGGCGGCTCGGCTGACGACGACTCACTGCAGAAGGCCAGGGGTTGCCCTGCTTACCTGACCAATCCGGCCCTTTGGGCTTCCCTCGCGAAAAATTCAGCTGATCGGGACCGGTCCCGTTGGGCTCCTGCCCAATGGAACCTCGATTTTCATCCCTGAAAATCGCCCCGGCTGAATTCCCCACTCGGCGGATAACAGGTAATCAGGACAATCCCCGGCCCACCGCGACAGCCGTCGTCAGCCTCGCTTGTGTTTGAACACAATAAATGACGGGAACACCGGCGCGTAGCTGCCGGGTGGGAGGCCTGCGGAGAGCATCGAAGCGCTGAGTGGCTCATTGATTAGGGGACGATCGGACAGGAAGTCCGATCGAGGTCATCCAGCACAGGAAGCGCAGGCGAAGCCGGAGCGAGTGCTGTATGACCGGCCCCGTTAAAATCTATGAGGCGCGAAGGTAGTCCCGGATCCATCCGGGACCGCTGAGCCTGCTCTGCGCAGGCCTCCCACCCGGTAGTTACGATTCGGAGCTCCCTACATCACCACCCGCATTGGCGGTTGGCGTTCTGTTCATCCAGCCAGGCTTGCAGCGGTGCAAAATAGTCGAGTACCGCTGTAGCATCCATTTCCGGCGAGCCTGTCAGTGCTTCCAGTGCCTCCGGCCAGGGACGGCTGCGGCCCATCTCGAGCATTGCGTTCAGGCGTTCGCCGGCTTCTTTGCTGTTGTAAATGGAGCAGCGATGGATCGGGCCTTCGTTGCCAGCCACTTCGCACAGGGCGCGGTGGAACTGGAACTGCAGGATGTGGGCCAGAAAATAGCGGGTATAGGGCGTGTTTCCGGGCACGTGGTATTTGGCGCCAGGATCGAAGGCATCGGCCGGGCGGGCACGCGGTGCTGCCACGCCCTGGTATTTCTCTCGCAGTTGCCACCACAATTCGTTGTAGCCATCCGGACCAACCTCACCTGCAAACACTTTCCAGCGCCACTGGTCGACCATCAGGCCGAACGGCAGAAAGGCAATTTTCTCCAGCGCCTGCCCCATTAACAGACCAAGGTCTCCCGTTGCATCCGGCGCCGTGTCCAGCAGACCGAGCTGGACCAGGTATTCCGGGGTGATAGACAGTGCCAGGGTGTCACCGACGGCTTCATGGAAGCCATCGTTGGCGCTATTGCGGTACATGAAGCCCAGGTCTTTGTAGGCACGCTGGTAGTAGTTGTGGCCCAGTTCGTGGTGAATTGTTTTGAAGTCCTCGGCATTGACGTCAATACACATCTTGATGCGCAGGTCGTCCTGCTCGTCGATGTCCCAGGCCGAGGCATGGCACACCACGTCTCGGTCAGCCGGCTTGACGAACAGTGAGCGCTCCCAGAAGGTACCGGGCAATTCCTCAAACCCCAGCGAGCTGAAGAACGCCTCGCCGGTTTTTACCATGCTGATCGGGTTGTAACCTTCATCGTTCAAAATGGTGGTCAGATCGTAACTCTGGGCCGCAGCCGGCGGCGCTACCATGTCATAGATTCCTTCCCAGCTCTGGGCCCACATATTGCCCAGCAGGTGTGCAGGAATCGGGCCGCCGGTGGGAACGGTATCAGCGCCATACTGCTCTTGCAGGCTGGCACGTACATGGCAGTGGAGTGCCTCGTACAGTGGGCTCACCTGATCCCATAGTTTGTCCAGCTCGCCGGGGAACAGTGCAGGCTCCATGTCGTAAGCTGAGCGCCACATGGTGCCCAGGTCATTGAATCCGAGTTCGGTCGCGCCTTCGTTGGCTAACTCCACCTGGCGGGCGTACAGATCCTTCATCGGTGGTGAAACGGTGCGCCAGCCTTCCCAGGCTTCGAGCAGTTCATTGGCGTCGCGTGATTCGGCAATGATGTCTTCCAGCTCGCCCAGCGCCAGGCAATCACCTTCTGCGCGGCACCAGCTGCCTTTGCCATATAAGCCGTTCAGCTTGGCGCCGATTTCAGCCTGTTCAGTTGTTTTCGCGGCATCCATGGGGGCCGGGATGGTGATGCTGCTTTTCAGGAAATTGAGTTTCCGGGCGGTATCATAATCCAGACCCTCTACCTCGTTAAAACGGGCTGCCTGGCTGGCGATCCTGACCTGTTCAGCGGTGAATTCCTCAGCGGCACGTGCAGCCAGCATCTCCGTATCTTCGGTGATGAAATTCGCCAGCACCCACCCTACGCGCTCACTGTGCTGCCCAAGACGTGCCAGGGTTTTTTCGGCATTGGCGACAAAGGCCGTCGCTTCTGCAGCATCAGGCGCAGCCGGTGCTGCAGTTTCCGGTTTCGAAGCTTTCACAGCGACGGGTTCCGGAGACTGGCCGCAGGCGGCGACTAATAACAGACAGGCACACAGCGGGAGAAATCGGGTGATATTGTTCATTTCGGTCATCCATCGGGTCGGTGATTCATGCAGCAAAGGCTATCAGAACTGAAGCGGGCACTCCAAGCGCTTATAATCAATTGATGCGATGGATCATCATTCTCATGCTGCTGTGCGCCCCCTTCCCTGCCTTTACACAGCAAGCAGCTGGCACTCAAATTCCTCCGGTCTCACTGGCCGATCTGGCCGGCCGGGCGGACTTCGTTGTGCTGGCGCAGGCCCGCGACACCGACTATTTCATGCGCCGCGAAATCCCCGTTAGCGGCAGCGCATACCTGAAAGTTCTCATCCCCTACAAATCACCGGATGACCAGACCCGTCCGGGCGACATCATCGATGTCTACGAGAAAGGCCTGCACGCACATGAATGCTACTTCCCGAACCCGACGGTATTCGAAGAGGGCCGGCGTTACCTGCTGTTCCTGAAGAAAGACCCGGAAGATGATGAACGCTACCGCGGAATGCCTGAAGGCTGCGCCCTGGACGTGCTGGTCGACAGCAATAACCGCTACGCATTGCGTTACCCGGTAAGCGGTATCAGCCTGTCGGACCCACTGGGGCCCCTGGCCACAGAGATGGACTTTCGCGACCCTTATGCGGTTGTGGACGATGAATCGCTGCTGCCGGCAGAGCGTGACGCCCTGTTAAAGGCCGGAGAAATCGTCGCCTACACAGTCGATGAAACCGGTCCGCAGTGGATTTACACCCGCGGCGTAGACCTCACAGCAGCAAGAAAATTGATGTTCGCAGCCCCGGAAACCGGAACCTTACCTGACTAGGCGATAACACGGCGTGTAGACTTTGCCACCCGGCAGTTTCATCCGGTCGTTGTCGACGAACGAAGCCAGCAACGCATCCAGTGACTCCATGATTTCCGGGTCGCCGCTGATTTCAAATGGCCCTTTTTCCCGAATCGCCCGGACACCACCGGGTTTGACGTTGCCGGCCACGATGCCCGAAAACATCTTGCGCAGGTTAGAGGCCAATACATGCAGCGGCAGGTCCCGACTCAACTCGAGCGCACGCATGTTTTCATGCGACGGCTCGAAAGGAATCTGGAACGACTCCTCGATATTCAGCAACCAGTTGTAGTAAAACGCATCGTTGTTTTTGATCCTGAACTTACGCACTTTGTCCATGCCCCGCGACATGATCCTGGCGACCTTCGCCGGGTTGCCGGTGACGATCTGGTAGCGCGAACTGGCCTCATCCCCGAGGGTCAGGCGGATGAAACGGTCGATCTGTTCAAAATAGCCCGCGGCCTCTTTCGG
>CAYUBS010000010.1:0-42741 GCA_964443145.1 uncultured Wenzhouxiangellaceae bacterium
TGTTATTGCCGGTGTCAGTAAGACCTGGGTGGAGCAGGGGACTGCCAGGACTATTTTCTGGGCGCCCGGGCTACTGGCTTTACTGGTAGCCACTCTGTACGTGCCCTGGATGAAAATAATACGGCGCGTTCGGCGCTCGCAGGCGGTGTCAGAATGATGCTGCTGGACCGCTATATCGCCTCCAGTTATTTGAAGGGAATGGTCCCTGTCTTGTTTCTTCTGATGGCGCTGTTCAGTTTCCTGGTACTGGCGGAGGAACTGGAACAGGTCGGGAATGGTACGTTCCGGCAGATTGACGCGTTTATGGTGGTGCTCTACACCTCGCCCCGGCTTATCGTCGACCTGATGCCGGTTACCGCCCTGTTGGGTGGCCTGATGGGGTTGGGTGCGATGGCCAATAACCAGGAGCTGGTCGCCGCCAGGGCTGCCGGTCTGTCAAAAGCCCGGATGGCCCGGCCTGTTTTTCAGGCGACCCTGGTGATCGCAGCACTGGTGATCGTGATGCAATCGGTGGTGGTGCCAGCGAGTGAGCGAATGGCCTCTGAGTTTCGCTCAAAAGCACTTGAAGCGACCTCGGTCGATGCGGGTGGCCGGCTGGAAATATGGACCCGAAGCGATGATAGTTTCGTCCATGTCAGCGATGTTTTACTCAACCGGATCCTTATCGGGGTAGAAATCTACCGGACCGATCGCCATGGCAAGCTCAAGACGCTGATCGAAGCGAAACAGGCGACGATTGTGGGCGACGATACCTGGCTGCTCGAAGATGTCACGAGAACAGAGCTGTCCGATATGACAACGACAGAGGACCACATCGAACGCATACAGTGGACGAATTTACTGTCTCAGGAGCAAGCCAATGTGCTGATTCTGCCGCTGGAAGCGCTGGCGCCGCATGAACTGGTGCTCTACATCCGTCACTTGCAGGAAAATGATCTTGATACGCATCATTTTCGGGTGATTTTCTGGAAGCAGGTGAGTGTGGCCATTACGGTGATTGCAATGGGACTGTTGTCCCTGCCGTTGCTGATCGGAAATACCCGCGAAATTTCAGCTGGCGAGCGGATTGTGCTGGGCGGCCTTATCGGTATTGGGTTTTATCTGTTTCAGCAGTTGATCGGCCACCTTGCCGGCCTGTTCAACCTGATTCCCTGGGTGACCATCATGACACCGGTGTTTGCCCTGCTGGGTATTTCTATCGCAGCTCAGTACTGGCGCGGATTTCGCCGGCCTAAACCGCCCAGCGCGACTCCGCATGAAGACTGAAAGTCCCGCTGCCCCGGTCGGGATCCAACTTCATCAGCCGCATCCGGCATTCCCAGTTTCCGGCGTTTTTCTGTAAATCAAAAATCCGGTAGGAGGCCGAATGGACGTCGGAGGCAGAAGCCGTGCAGTAGATTCTGCTTGTGTCGTCTATATGTTCGCGGTTGCAGTGGATATGGCCGTATAGCACCAGGTGAGGCAGTCGCTTGCGGGTCAACTCCTCCAACTGAGCGGCATCGCGCAGAGCCTTACGGCGAATGGTCATGCCCGGGTAAGGCGGGTGATGAATCAACAGGCATTGAAATCGCTGGTCGCCGGGGTCAGGGAGCAATGCTTCTGCCAGTCTTTGTCGTTGTCCGTCTCCCAGCTTCCCGGCTGCAGAAAAAACCGGGCTTACGCAGGCACTGTTAACACCCAGCAGGCGCAAGCCGGGTAGCTCGCGCAGGATCGGAAAGCCTGCGGTATAGTCCTCGACCGGCGCTTCGCCGGGCGGCAGGTAAGCTGCCCAGTGGCGGTACATGGTGGCCAGTGAGTCACGTGCATAATGGTCGTGGTTGCCCGGTACAAACATAATCTGGTCCGGCGTTCCCAGTTCCTGCAGCCAGCCAGCCGCTTCGACTATTTCGCGTTCCAGACCAATGTGCACGAGGTCGCCGGTAAGCAGAATCTGGTCCGGCTGGTGCGCCTTTACCGCGGCCGTGGTTTGCTCGAGGATGTCACGGCGATATTCAAAACGCCGTTTTTTGTACCAGGACAGGTAGCCTGAGCGCCGTTTGCCACGTAACCCCATGAAGGTCTCACCTTCCAGTGTGCTCAGATGAGGGTCGGTTATGTGGATCAGGCGCATGAATTACGGCTCGTTATTTTAAACAGGTTTTGCCGGCATAGGTCAGGCTGACTATAATCGACTCACCCGCATAATGCATCAGAGAAGCTAACCGATAAATGACTATCCATGCACTTGTCCTGGAGGAGACCCCCGTTAAGCTATGGGGGCTCACCACACGTGAACGCCTGCGCCGCCAATTAAAGGAGGCCGGCGATGTAATCCTGGTCAGCTCCGAAGCAGAATTGCCATCCTCCGGCCCACTCCTGCTGCTTAACGGCCACTTCCTTTTCGAGGTCCGGACACTGGCTGGCTTGCTCGGGAAGAATAATGTAATGCTGGTGCATCCGGACGGGGGCCGTGTCGCTGCAGCCATCGTAGATGCCGGCCGGCTGGAGGCAGTCCGGGCTTGTGTGTCCGGAACGCAGGATGCCTCATGCGATGACCTGGAGTCGATAACACCTGTAGACATTGCCGCATTCAATGAAGCCCTGCGCAGCGCACAAACTCCGTTTCTGGAGCCTGTGACAGAAGAGCTCAAAGCGGAACTGGAAAACAGACTTTACGGTAACGCTTACCGGGGCATCACCGACCTGGTGACCAAGTTCCTGTGGCCGCGCCCGGCCAAGCAGGGGGTCCGCCTGGCGGCTGGCATGGGCATCTCTCCCAATATGGTGACGACGGTGGGGCTGATACTGACTCTGGCAGCTTGCTATTTTTTCTGGCAGGGACAATATTTTGCCGGGCTTGCAGCGGGCTGGCTGATGACCTTTCTGGATACAGTCGACGGCAAGCTGGCCCGTGTGACCGTCCAGTCCAGTCAGTTCGGGCATCTATACGACCACTTGATCGATTTGATACACCCGCCGTTCTGGTACATCTACTGGGGTATGTCGCTGACCGGCCTGGGACCCGTACTGGGTTTCAGTCAGCAGGAGATGTACTGGCTGATCATCATCGGCTACGTGGGGGGGCGTATCGTCGAAGGTTTATTTCCGTTACTGGGCGATTGCACCATATTCACCTGGCGTACTTATGACGCGTGGTTCCGGCTGATCACCGCGCGCCGCAACCCCTGCCTTATTATCCTGACAGCCAGTGTTCTGGTTGGCCGGCCGGACTGGGGCTTCATCGCGGTCACATTCTGGACCGTGCTGACCACGTTGCTGATGGTGTTGCGGTTGATGCAAGGTATGGTCGCGCGCCTGCGCGGCGGACGGTTGCAGTCCTGGTTGAGCGCTGATGATGTCGCTAGCGGGAAGAACGCCGCGGCTTACCGGGTTTTCGGGAGCACGCGTGGCGCCTATGGGGCATAGTCCGCACAGTCGGCGGGCCGGACAACTGCAGGCCATTGTTACCGGGCAGGTAGCGGGGACTTGTGATTTTCCCGATGATCAACGGGATCGTTTGCTGGAGCAGGTCAAGCAACGCTATGGCGAAGGTTTGCAGGCGGTATTGATTTATGGTTCCTACCTGCGTGGAAAACGGGACACGTTACTGGATTTCTACGTTTTGCTCGACAGCTACGGTTCCATGCCCAGCACCTGGCAGGGCTGGATGGCGCGGGCCTTGCCACCCAATGTGTACCAGATTCACGACGGCTCGCCGCCGGATGAGATCCGTGCCAAGTATGCACTGCTTACCCTGGATCACTTCGAACGCGCCGTCAGCCGCGATTTTCACTCGTATTTCTGGGCTCGTTTCGCCCAGCCCTGCGGTATCCTGTATTGCCGTGACGATGGGGTCCAGGAACGTGTTATCACGGCTATTTGTCAATCCAGCGCGACGTTCGCCAGGCGGGTGGCGCCGCGCCTGCCGGAACAATTCGATGCAAAGCAGCTGTGGGCCACCGGGCTGGGTCTGACCTACCAGTGTGAGTTTCGTTCCGAGCCCCCGGGGCATGCGGAAAAACTCTTTGGGTACTGGCCTGAGTACTACCGTGCAGTCTGTGCAGCATTGGCTGGAGCGGATTGCGGTTTTGAGGCCACTGCGGATGACGATCGTTATCAGAACACCAGCAGTGCGCCCAGCCGGCGCTGGTCTCCTGCCAGTTGGTGGTTGCGCAGAATTCAGGGGAAAGTGCTTTCGACGTTGCGCATCTTCAAGGCGGCCCTGACATTTGACGGCGCACTGGATTACCTGCTGTGGAAAATCAAGCGTCACTCGGGTGTCTACATCGAACCATCGGACCTGCAACGTAAAGTGCCACTGATTTTTGCCTGGCCGCTGCTGATTCGCCTGTGGCGCAAAGGCGCATTTCGGTGAAAAGCGCTAATCAGCGGGTTGAGCGGTGCTGAAGCGCGTATTAAAGAATTTCGGTGTGGTGATCCGTGGACGCGGTATCGCCGGTGTTTTCTCGGTGCTGGCGACCGGCCTGATGGCCAACGCCCTGTCAGCCACCGAATTTGGCCTGGTTGTGCTGGTGCACACCTACGTGATGGTCATTCGAAGTGCGCTCAATTTTCGCACGTTTGAGGCCGTTGTCCGCTTTGGTATTCCGCTGAATGACAGTGGAGACAAGGAGGGACTGCGGGCCCTGTTACGCTCGACCATGCTGATTGATCTGGGTGCTGCACTGCTTGCAACGACCGTTGGGATCGCTGCTGCGCCTGTTGCAGGTCATTTCCTTCACTGGAGTGACGAAATGACGGCCTGGGCGGCCTTCTACAGTCTTATTATCCTCGCGACAGCTAACGGCACCCCTAATGGCGTGTTGCGCATCTACGATCGATTTGACGCGCTTAGCATCCAGTTTACGATCGGCCCGGCGCTGCGTTTCATGATGGTAGGGACCGCCTGGTTGCTGGATGCGCCGATGCTGGTTTTCATGGTCGCCTGGGGTTCTGCTTTCGCGGTCGGGCATCTCTACATGATCTACCGCGGGCTGGCCGAATTGCGCACCCACGTGGAGACTGGTCTCTGGAAAGGATTTCGCTGGAGTGAAATAGGGGACCGCAATAGAGAGTTCTGGCACTTCATCGGCGTTGTCTACTGGCAGACGAATATTGACCAGCTGCCCAAACATATTTCCGTGTTGCTGGCCGGCGGATTGCTCGGGCCCGCTTCGGCCGGGTTGTTTCGCCTGGCACGGGAATTCTCCACCATATTGACCCAACCGGCGATGGCCTTGCGCGAGGTGTTGTTCCCTGACCTTACCCGAAGCTTCCATGCAGATGATGGCGCCATTCGCACCGTGCCTTTCAAAACAGGTGTTATCGCAGGTTTAGCAGGGCTGCTTTTCGTCGCTGTTTCAATGCTCTTTGGCGATTCGCTGCTGGGTATCATCGGCCAGGAGTATGTTCCGGCGGCGCCGTTGCTCAGCCTGTTGCTGCTGGCGGCATCGTTTGACCTGGGTTGTGCCCCGTTGCGCGCGGCAGCCTATGCGCTGGGTAAGGCCGGCACGATCCTGAGAATCCACATCCTGGGGATCACGGCTTATCTGGCGATGTTTTTCCTGATGACGCCGCTGGTCGGCTTGAATGGCCCGGGTCTGGCCGCTGTGCTCGCTTCGTTATTGGCCCTGGGTCTGACCGGCAGGCTGGTTGCCCGCGAGTCCCGCAAGGTGTCGAGCTAGAGTAATTCCCTGAGGCTGGAAAATGCCTCGATGATGGCCTCGACCTGCTGCTCTGAATGGGCTGCGCTGACACTGCAGCGGATATAGCTGTGCTGGTCAGGGGAAGCCGGTGGCACCATCAGATTGGTATAAACACCTTTTTCCAGTAGACGATTCCAGAAGGGCAAGGCGACTTCTTTTGTACCCAGGCGTACGGCTACCACCGGGCTGACCTCCGGACCCACCTCGAAACCTTCGGACTTGAACCCGGCATACAGCCGTCGGGCATTGCGCCAAAGGGTCTCCCGCAATTCCGGCCGGGTTTTGATTTGTCGCAGTGCTTCTTGTGTACTGGCGATAATCGAAGGGCTGGAAGAGGCGGTAAAGATGAACGGGCGTGACACGTAGCGAACCAATTCGAGTTGCGGGTGCGGGCTGGCGCAGAATCCACCCATGGCGCCCAGGCTCTTGCTGAAAGTGCCGACAAAAAAGTCGACGTCGTGCAAGACCCCCTCGGCTTCGGCGACGCCACGGCCTCCTTCGCCGTAGACACCGAGTGAATGCGCCTCGTCAACCAGCAACAGAGCACCGTATTCTTTTTTCAGCGCGACAATTTCTTTCAGGGGCGCACAATCGCCCATTACGCTGTAAAGGCCTTCAATGACGATCAGGCAGTCACGTGCCCGCTCGCCCAGGCGCTGCAGGCGCTTGCCAAGGGCATCTACGTCGTTATGCCGGAAACGGAAAATGTCTGCGCCGCTCATCTGGCATCCGTCGTACAGGCTGGCATGGGCATCGGCATCCAGTAAAACCGCGTCACCGGGCTTTAGAAGGGCAGTCAGGATACCCAGATTGGCGCCATAGCCGGTCGAAAAGACCATGCCGTAGTCAACACCGAAAAAATCAGCCAGTTCGCGCTCCAGTGCGGCGTGTTGCGCAAAACTGCCGTTGGCCATGCGTGAACCCGTGGTGCCGGTGCCCTGGGTCTCGATGGCGTGGCATCCGGCTTCCATGCATGCGGGGTCGAAGGTCAACCCGAGATAATTGTTGGTGCCGGCCAGGATGGTATGGCGGCCTTCGACGATTCCCTCGGTAGGAGAAATGATCTGCTCCATAACCACCTGGGTGGGATCGTGACCACCAGCCCGGAGTTGATCGCGGATAGCGGCGGCCGCTTCAAACTTATCCAGTAAAGCCATTGTTACTCTGCCGGCCCGGCCAGTTCCTGTCGCACGAAGCCGGCCAGGTCCTTCACCGTATGGGTGTTGGACAGGCTGTTCATGTCAATCATGATGTCAAAAGACTCTTCCAGCTCCATCATAAACTCCATCACCTGGAATGAATCCAGTGTGAAGTCGGAGACCAGGTTGGTGGCTCCGGTTATCGCACCGTGTCTTTCCAGTTCGGGGTGGTTACTGGCTTCGAGGTAGCTTGCAAGCAGTTCGCCAATCTTTGTTTCTATGTCGTCGGGACGGGTATTCAATGGATGCCTCTCTTTTTATATCAGGCCTGTCGGTCGCCGTGTGGACCAAACAGGGAATTGATGCCCTGTGCGAGGTTGATTTCCGGGTTCCATCCGGTGGCCTCGCTCAAAGCCGTATTGTTGCACACCCAGTGGTCCTGCGTTAACTCCCTGGCCTTACCCGGGGTCAACATGGGTGCATAACCCAGCATGCGCGACAGGGTCAGGTTGATGTGTCCGGCAGAGGATATCACCCAGGCGGGAATATTGACCCGCCGGTAACCGCCCGGGCTGGCGGTTTGTGCAATCTCCGGCCAGTCATATCCACCACTGTGGCCGTCATCGAGTGTATAGGTCGATTGATTGCAGTTCTTCCAGGATTTTAGCCAGGCCATAACTGCTGAAGCGACATCATCGACGTGAATCAGGGAAAGGCGTTGCTGCCTCGGTCCAGGCGGCATGATCCACCCCTTGCGGGCCATTTTCAGGATAGGAAGCATCTCCTTATCTCCCGGACCATAAACCGCTGGAGGGCGAAGAATAGTCCATGGGAAGTCAGCGTGGCCGACCACTTCCTGTTCGCCCAGAAATTTGCTGTTCGCGTAATCAGATACCTGCGGTCGACTGGCTGCGAGTGACGAAATCAACAGCAGCGGCACACCGGATTTTGCATGGTTCATCGCGTTTACGATCGCGCGTACACCGCTGATATTGGCTGCGTCAAAATCTTCCAGGTTGCGTCCGCGTACTGAGCCGGCACAGTAAATGATGGCCGATGAGGAGGTGATCGCGGATGCCAACTGGTTTGCATCATCCAGCTCAGCCAGGATTTTTCCGGTACCGGGGAGCAGGCTGTTTTTATGGCGGGATGACGGCCGAACCACGGCCATCACATCCATTTCTTCGGACTGGAGTTTTTTTTGCAGGTGCTGACCAATGAAACCCGTTGCGCCGGTAAGCAAAACGGGTTTCATCGTAACAGCAGGATCAGGCAGTTTTACGTTTGTTCAGCCGCTCGCTAGGCAGGCGCAGCGTTGGGGCCGGCCGCCGTTCCAGGAAAGCTTCCCGGGACTGGAATCGTGAAAGTTTGCCGGAAGAAGTACGCGGCAGTGTGCCCGGACGCACCAGGTCAATGACCACGTTGATGCCGAAGTGCTCATGCATCAATTCGGTAATTGCGTGGCTCAGGCTGCGACGTGCACTGTCATCGCGTTCCTTGGTTTCGACCACCATGACGGCGAGTTCTTCATCCGAGAAACCGGCGATTGAGAAGGCGGCTACGCCTCCCAGCCTGACACCTTCGACCCGTTGAGCGACGACTTCCATATCATTAGGCCAGATATTGCGGCCCTTGATGATAATGACGTCCTTGCTCCTGGCCGTGATGTAGATGTTGTCGCCCACGCGGTAACCGATGTCACCCGTATCCAGCCAGCCATCTTCGCTCAGAACGTCCAGGGTTGCTTCTTCATCCCGGAAATAGCCGCTCATGATGCTGGGGCCTTTCAACATGATCTCACCGCAATGGCGTTCTTCGACTTCGTTGCCGTCCGTATCGCGAATGGAATATTCGAACCCGGGCAGAACCGGGCCGCAATCCACGTAGGTGGCCACGTTGCCGGCATCAGCCTCGACCGGTTGGGCTTGCCCTGTGGTCGACATGATGTCCTGATCGACGTAATCGACGGACAGGCCGAGGTCCAGAGGCGCAAAACTGACAGCCAGAACGCATTCAGCCATACCGTAGCAGGCAACGAATGCTTTCGGGTCGAACCCGCAGGGGGCCAGTGCTTCTGAGAACGCACGTAACGGAACGGGGTTAACCTGTTCGGCACCCACGCATGCAGCACGCCATGAGCTAAGGTCGTAACGCTCGTAGTCCGAAGGACGCAGCCTGCGCGCACACAGGGCATAACCGAATGACGGGCTGGAAGAAATTGTGCCGCGATTATCCGAGATGAGCTTCAGCCACAACCTTGGCCGCATGGCGAAGGTTCTGGAGGGCAGGTAATCGGCAGACAGCTGACAGATCAACGGCACCAGGATGAAACCGATCAAACCCATGTCGTGGTAATACGGCAGCCACGACACGAAGCGGTCTTCGCGGTCCAGTTTCAGGCCGTCTTCTGCAATGCCCCGCAGATTTTCAAGCACCGTTTCCTGGTTGATTTGAACGCCACGCGGGAAGCGCGTGCTGCCCGAGGTGTACTGGAGATAGGCAGGGTCTTTCGGACCCTGTGGTTCAAACTCAATATCGGCTTCCGGCAAAGCGTCGAAATCTTCCGGTGAACCCGACATGACAAGGTCCATTTCAGCAACGGCCTCATCAAGGAAGTCGCAATGGGAAGCAGGAGCGACTGCGATCGCTGCATCACAGCTTTCAAGCATCCGGCGAATCTGCCCGACGTAAGCTGTGTGAGCGCCCAGCTGAACACCCGCCGGCAATGCAAACGGAATTAAACCGGCATACTGGCAGGCAAAGAAAAACCGCTGAAACATGGGATCCGTCTCGGCGATGACGCCGACCCGGTCTCCGCGCTTGAGTCCCAGGCCGAGTAAACGTCTGGCCAGGGCCCGTGCTTCGTCCCGCAGATCACGATAGCTGACGACCGCATCCAACTGACCGCGGTGATCATAGAAATTGAAACCAGTGTCACCACGAGCAGCGTAATCCAGCGCATCGGCAAGATTCACGAATCCCGTGCTTTTAATGGGGAGTATTTTGTTGACAGGCGTTGGTTGCATGGAGTTTTCTTCTGACCTATCAGGTCTGTTTTTCTGCCTGAAAGTAATTTTTGAATCCATCATCAAGGGCCTTTGTGGGTCAAAGTGTCCGGATTTTTACAGTCACAGTCAAGTAATATGACACCTATTTAATAATCTGCATATTTGAATCATTTGCAGTATTTGTGTGTCTGTAAGCATCCACTAATTATTGCTTCAGACAGAATTTAAATTATCGAGCGCCATGTTACTTGTCACAACAGGACAACATCTTGACTCAGATTATGTTTGGCTTAATTCACGGCGGTTACCGCTTGGGACGTAATGATAACCGAATATTAGGAATTTATGTTAATAAAGCGACACTTTTTATTTGTGCAAAGATGGGTTTCCCTGAAGCCAGGCCAAGGTCTTCCGCGGATTTACGCGTGATATTAGCGAGCAGAGGAACGCCGCCCGCCAGCAAGCGCACAGTCATCTGGGCTTCTCCATGGGGTGTGATGGCATCAACGGTCACCGGGAGGATGTTAAGAATACTGGTGTCTTGTTGCTGTTCCAGGGTCAGGCTGATGTCGCGGGCAGCCAGTCTGAGGCGCGCCGTTTGACCGGGCAATAAAGGCATCCGGGACATCGTAATGCGGCCGCCGGCAAAGTCCATGTGCGTCAACTGGTAGTGCTCGTCATGTGATGCCACTTTTGCTTCGATGATGGCCGCAGCATCATCTCCCTGTGCCAATTGCAGATCTAGTCGGGTGAACACCTCGTGGACATCGCCTGCGGCCGTCACCCGGCCATCTTTCATCAACACCAGGTGATCCGATAGACGCGCGACTTCTTCAGGTACATGGCTGACGTGGATGATCGGTATATCCAGTTTCCGGTGTAGCGATTCGATGTAGGGAATGATTTCCTGTTTACGACTGGCATCGAGTCCTGCCAGTGGTTCGTCCAGTAATAGAAGTTTCGGACTCACGGCGAGCGCCCTGGCAATCGCCACCCGGCGTCGCTCTCCGCCGGAAAGGGTATGCGGCTTGCGCGGCAGCAGGTTTCCGATCTCGAGCAAGCTAATCGCATCATCGAGAGAAATGTGACGATCTGCACTGGCCACCCGCTTGACGCCGTATTCAAGGTTGCCCTTGACGCTGAGGTGCCCGAACAGGCTGGACTCCTGAAATACGTAGCCGAGTGGGCGTCGGTGTACGGGCAGGAAGGTTTGCGCGTCCTGCCAGGTGGCATTGCCGACCTTGAGAAAGCCGCCCGGGTGATGCTCCAGTCCTGCAATCGCCCTGATCAGGGTTGTCTTGCCGCAGCCTGACGGCCCAAAAAGTGATGATACGCCGGTGGATGGCAGACTGAGGTCGACATCCAGGCGGAAATCTCCCTGTTCGATATCAAAACGCACCTCGATGGTCATAGCTGTACCATCCGGAAACGCCGGTTGAGGCCATATACTGCCATTAATAACAGGAACGAAAGTAACAGCAGGGCACCCGACAGCCAGTGTGCGTGGGCAAACTCCAGTCCCTCGACGTGGTCGTATATTGCGATCGACGCCACCCGGGTTTCACCGGGAATGTTGCCGCCGATCATCAGCACTACGCCAAACTCCCCAACCGTGTGAGCAAAGCCCAGTACAGCTGCGGTGAAAAAACCGGGCCTGGCCAGTGGTATGGCGACGGTAAAAAAGCGATCCAGGGGCGAGGCGCGCAGTGTTGCCGCTACCTCCATGGGCCTGCGTCCTATGGCATTGAAGGCATCCTGCAGCGGCTGTACAACGAACGGCATGGAATAAATGATGGAACCAATCACCAGCCCTGTGAAGGTGAACGCCAACGGTTTGCCGCCGAGCGACTGCCACAATGAGCCGGCTGGCCCGTTGGGCCCCAGGGTAATCAACAGGTAGAAGCCCAGCACCGTTGGCGGCAGCACCAGCGGCAGTGCAACGATGGCTTCAGGGATAAACTTGTAGCGCCAGCGAGTCCGTGCCAGCCACCAGGCCAGCGGCGTGCCGAGCAGCAATAAAATCGCGGTACTGACCAGCGCGAGTTTCAGCGTGATGGCTAGTGCGGTGAGATCGGCTTCATTCAACATCAGGGTTGTTGGCTCGCAGCTGTGGCATATCCATGGCTCTGTATGATCTTAGCCGCCTTACTACTGCGAATAAAAGCCATAAACGAGCGCGTGGCATCATTATCCTTCAGCAGGACGGCCTGTTGCTCTATCGGCGCGTACAACTCTTCCGGAACCCGCCAGAAGGATCCCTCGACCGGTTCGTCCTGGTTTTTAATCTGGGACCAGGCAACCAGCCCCAGGTCGGCGTTGCCGCTGCGCACAAACAGGAAAGCCTGTGCAATGTTTTCTCCGCGCACCAGGCGCGCCTCGAGATTCTGCCAGAGACCAAGGTTTTCCAGCGTTTGGCGGGCGGCCAGGCCGTAGGGTGCCAGTCGGGGGTTGGCAATGGCCAGTCGGTTGAAGTCCTGGTGCTTCAGGATCTCGCCTTGTGGGTCTACCCGTTCAGCATCCGGGCTCCAGAGCACCAGGCGTCCAATGGCATAGGTGAAACGACTGTCCGGGATGGACAGACCCTGTTCCTCGAGCTGTTTCGGCCGCTTTGCGTCAGCTGCAAAAAAGGCATCGAATGGAGCGCCGTTGACGATTTGCGCGAAGTGCTTGCCGGTGGAGCCAAAAATGGGCGTGACGCGGTGGCTGGATGCCTGTTCAAATTGATGCGCCAGTTCGGCCATTGCCTGACGGAAGTTGCTGGCTGTTGCCACGAGGATTTCCTCTGCGCATGACTGGCCAGGAGACAATAGCAGCAGGGTAGCCAACAGGACTCGTTGGACAGCAGCGTGCAGGGGCGCAGCCTTAGTGGTCATCTGCCTGGAAGTTCTGCGCCGGCTAGACCCATCTTCGAACTTTCCTGCTGTATTCAAAGTACTGATCGCCGAATTGCGCTTCCAGGGCGCGTTCTTCGGGCTGGATCTGGAAACGATTCATGTATAAGACGAACCCGGCTGTAAGTGCCAGTGCAAACAGGTTAGCCAGGTACGCGCTCCAGCCGATGAGTGCAAGCATTAATGCCAGGTACATCGGGTTGCGGGTTCGCTTGAAAATGCCCGTGGCCACCAGGGATGTGGAGGTGTCTGGAGATAGTGGGTTGACGGTCGTGCCAGCCTTCCTGAAAGCGGCCACGCCGGCCAGCCCGACGAAGGTCCCGGCCGCGGCAAACAGCAGGAGTGAAGATATCCTGAAGGCTGACAAAAGAGCTATTGATGGCGTGACGTGTGAAATCAGCCACATCAGAACGACAAACAATGCAGTCAGCAAAACAGGCGGGATCTTAAGTTCTAACGCAGACATCAGCCAAAGATACCATGCAAATACCAGCCCCGGCCGGGCTTGTACTCACGAAAGGCCCACAGCGTGCTGCCGTGGCGGTCGCGTACGATGAAATAATCGCGGCGGCAGTCATGGCCGTCCCACCAGCCGCTCTCAATGCGTTCGGGGCCGGCAAGGATTTCATAGTCATGGATCGCACAGTGCCTGGGGTTCGGTAACAGCCAGGCCGGGCGGTGCGGTTGCGCGATGCAATTCGGTCGTTCGTCCAGCGCGCGCGGTCGCCAGCTGTGCTCCGGGCGGTGGTCTTCGACGCCTGTCAGACCGCTTACCGAGCCCCTGCCCAGGCGGGCTTGCAGGCGTTCAGCCAGTTGCTCGATGTCCTGTTTCTGTTCTGCCGGAGTATCGCGAAACAGGCTGTGCTGACCGGCGTTGAATTTAAGCAGGGTGGGCGCTTCCAGTCGTATGGTGCGAGCCGCGCGGGGCAGGCGTAAGCGCTCCAGCCGTTCCCGCAATACGGTCACCAGGCGGTCGCTGTCCTGGGCAGGGGACTGCAGGCCCAGTGGCAGCAGGCTGTCATCATGCGAGTCGTGTCCGAGCGTGATCCGCACAGATTGCACGGCATTGTCACCGCCACGCAGCACGCCGCAGAGTTCCTCCAGCATGCGTTTCAATGGAAACAGCAGGCCCTGGCTGGTATGGACTTCCGCCGGTAGATCCAGTCGTGAAGAAAAGCTTTCCGGTGGCTGGTACATGGCGCGCGGGTCGGGGCGTACGCCCAGCACCCGGTCCAGGTAGTCGGGCAGGGCGGGGCCGAAGCGCCGTGTCAGTGCTTTGCGTGGCAGGCGCAGCAGATCACGGACCTGGCGAAAGCCCATGCGCTCCAGTGCTGTGCGCTGTGCGCTGTCCAGGTGCAGGCGGCTCAGCGTCAAGGGCCCGATTTGGCGGCGTATCTGCTCCGGTCCGGCGATATGCAGGCCTTCGCGGGCAGCCAGCCAGGCTGCCTCCGGCGTTGGTGCGGAGCCGGTCACGGCGCAATAACCCAGCTGCGCCAGTTCCTGCTGTAAACGTTTGCCGATGTATTCGGAGGGGCCGATCAGCCGCTCGCTGGCGCCGGTTTCCAGGAACAGGCCGTGCCGGTCAGCGGGCATGCATACCTGGCTGCTGTACTGGTAGCACCAGGCGGCCAGGCGCTGCAGGGCTTGCCGCAAGGCGGCTTCAGCATGCTCCACGGCCGGCTCCACGGCCTGTGTCCTGCCGGGTGAACTAGTGCTGTTTTGGCCGCGGGTGGCCAGGTCCAGGGGCAATTGCGGAAAGCGGATTGCCAGCCAGCGCGCTGTTGGTGCTGTGTGTTGCAAGGGGTGCATGGTGCTCAGTTTGATGGCTGTTCTTCGCATAAGTTGAGAAAGGCTGCGGAATCCATACCGGTTGCGGCGGGCGGCTGCCGCGACATTTCAGGATATGGATGAGTGTGCCGTAGCGCTCACCCGCCTCCAGTTGCAGGCGCAACGTCGCGGGTGAGGCTTCCCTGGCGACACTTTCCGGCCGGAACAGGAAGGCCAGCTTGGCACTGTTTTCAGCAGCGATCTGCAGCCGCCGCAAACGGGCGAAGCTGATCTGCTCCGGCCAGGCCAGTACGGCTCCGCCGCGGCCGTTGCGCAACGCCTGCTCACAGGCCCACAACGATTCCCTGGCGCTGCTGGTGCGCACCAGCAGTAAGCGCTCGAGCAACAGTCCGTGCCCCTGCAGGGAAGCCGGGTAGGGTATCCAGGGTGGATCGATCAATATGACCCACTGCCCCTGCTTGCCGGTATCTGCCAGCGCCTGGAACAGTAGTCTGAATTCACCCAGGCCGGGTTTGGCGGAAATCAGCTCGGTCACCGCACCCAGTGGCCAGCCGTGGCCGGGCAGATGTGCATCCAGGCGTGCATGACCGGTAGGGTGGGTGCGTTGGCCATGGCCCGGTTGGCGACCTTTCCACAGGTGGGGGGTGGTGTTCAGTAATGTGCTGAGGCTGGTCAAAGCTTCGGGCGGATCACACCGACCCCGAGGCCCTCGATGGCCAGTTCCTGGTGACGTAAATCCACTTCGATAGGTACAAAGTCGATGTTTTCCGGCACCAGTTGCACCAGGAAGCCGCGGCGGCGGAATCGTTTCACAGTGACTTCATCATCCACCCGGGCCACCACGATCTGTCCGTTGCGCGCCTCTGGGGTACGGTGTACCGCCAGCAGATCGCCGTCCAGGATGCCTGCGTCCTGCATGCTCATGCCCTCCACGCGCAACAGGTAGTGCGGCTTATGGGAGAACAGAGCAGGGTCTACGCGATACTCATCCTCGATGTTCTCCTGTGCCAGGATCGGGCTGCCGGCCGCAACGCGCCCGACCAGTGGTAGTGGCATATTAGCTGAGGGTGGCAGCGTATCAGCGGCCAGCGGCAACAGCGTGATACCGCGTGCTGCACCGCGCTCGATACCGATCACGGATTTCTTTTCCAGTGCCCGCAAATGGGCTTCCGCGGCATTCGGGGAACGAAAGCCAAAATGTGTCGAAAGCTCAGCCCTTGTAGGTGGATACTTATGTTTATCAATGAATTCAGAGATAAACTTAAGAACTTGCTTCTGTCTTGCGGTGAGTCTTTTTTCAGCCATTGTCCTGCGCCATCAGTGATTAACTATAAATATATACAGTAATGTATGTTTGATCAACTGTATGGCGTGCGCTTCTGTCGGTTCCTGTGGTCTTTGCTACACTTAATAGGAAGGAAAAAATTATGACCAAACAATCTGGCAAAAGCTTCTGGCGGCAACTCAAAAAACGCAAGGTCATCCGCGTTGGGGCCGTTTATATCATCGTCGGCTGGATTCTGATGCAGATTGGCGAGGTGACTTTTGAAGCCCTGGCACTGCCGGGCTGGGCGCTGACGTTACTTATCGTTACCGTGCTGATGGGGTTCCCGCTTGCACTGGTACTCGCCTGGGCTTATGAAATTACGCCCGAAGGGATCCGCAAGGACTCGGCCGGGGACGTCTCACCAACGGATGACGACTGCCCGGAACTGGACGAAGCCGCTCCTTCTATTGCCGTTCTGCCGTTCGACGATATGAGTGAACACGGTGACCAGGCCTATTTTTGCGAAGGCATTGCTGAAGAAATTCTCAATGCATTGTGCAAAATAGCCAACCTGAGGGTGGCTTCAAGGGTCACCTCGTTCCATTTTGGCAGTAAAGGCGCCGATGTTACGGAAATTGGAAGACGCCTGAAAGTACAGACGGTACTGGAAGGGAGCGTGCGCAAATCCGGTGACCGCTTGCGTATCACCGCCCAGCTGGTCAAGACCCGGGATGGCTACCACCTGTGGTCGCGGCAATACGACCGGGGGCTTGAGGATATTTTTGAAATCCAGGAAGAAATTGCTGTATCGATCGCCAGCACCCTCAGCGTGACCCTGAAAGGGGCAGGTGACGGGGCCTGGCAGCAGGTAGACACCAAGGCCTACGATTTTTTCCTGCGCGGGCAGAGCTATTTCGCCCGGCAGAACCTGCAGGACACAGTCTATGCCCGGCAAATGTTCAACCGGGCGCTGGAGGTGGATCCTGCATATGGCCGGGCATGGGCCGGGTTGGCCTATACCTATGGCTTCGAGTACATGTACTTCAATGCCAGTAACGTGAACCTCGAGGAAGCCCTGCGAACCAGTCGCAAGGCGCTGGAGCTGGCGCCGAATCTTGCCGAATCTCATGTGTCGGCCGGTATCGCAAACTGCATGGTGCAGGATTACGCAAATGCCGACATCGAGTTCGAGGCTGCGGTTGAGCTGGATCCGAAAAATTTTGATGCGTGGTACTTTTTTGGCCGCAGCAAAGTCCACGAGGGCGAAATGGAGAGGGCGCTGGCGTTGTTCGGGCAGGCAGCCAGCACTCGGCCCGAAGACTATCAGAGCGTCCTGTTGCAGGTTCAGATATATAAGGGCCTGGGCGATGAAGCACGCGCACAGGACGCATCGCGCGAAGGTATCAAGCGGGCACGGGCTGTGCTCAAACTGAACCCTGATGATAACCGCGCGCTGAACATGGGCGCTTTTGCCCTGATAAGGCTGGAAGAACGTGAAGAGGCCATGAAGTGGATGCAGGCGTCGGTAGAAAAAGCCCCGATGGATTCCATTGTGCATTACAACGCGGCTTGCCTGTACGCGCTGGCAGGAGAGGTCGAAAAATCGCTGGATTGCCTGGAAAGCTGCCGCTTCAAAGTCGGAAACCTCAACCGCGAATGGCTGGAGCACGATTCAGACCTGGACAACGTGCGCGATCATCCACGCTATGCTGAGCTATTGGCGACATTTACGGATTGATCCGGCCTTACCAGCCGCCGCCACCACCACCGCCACCGCCGCCACCGGAGGAACCACCGCCACCAGAACCGGAAGATGAACCCGGTGGTGTGGATGCAGAGGCAATGGCGGATGAAAACGAGCTACTGAAGTTATCACCCAGGTGGTTGAGTGCGTTGACTCCTTGAAAATTTCCGCTGTACCAGCCGGGGTGATAACCGCCCTGGTCGCGGACCTGTTCCGGTATCTCGTGTGCAAAACGCTTACACCAGTTGTTTTCCACGCCCAGTGCGTAGGCGTACGGCAAAAATGCTTCGAATACTTCCGGGGTCAGTGCGGGTGAGCGCATCCGGTCGAGCCGGTCCTGTTCGGCCGTATCCAGGTACATCTTAAAGCCTTCGATTTCATCCATCACGAGGCGGCCCGCCGGCGTCGGTGCCCGCAGCAGGATAAAGAACAGCGGGTGTATGGCCAGCGCGAGGACGGCGAAGCTGATCCATACCATGGGTCCGCCGTCGAAAAACAGGGCGATGAGCGCGGCGGCGACTGACATCAGCACCGGCGGCAGAAGGTAATAGCCGTTCAATTGAAACAGGCGCCCCAGGTATTCGCTTTTGAGGGCCTTTTTCAAGGCCTGGCGGGCCTTTTGAAACTCCTCGTGATTCTCGTTCTCCATTTTAATGCTGGAAGACATACTGGGCAGCAGAGCTGTTAGCACGGCCTGCTCGCCTTTGGTGAGCGTGGCCATCGGGGCGGAGGGCACGCGTTCCAGAGAGAATTCCTTATCTTCTTCCTCGATCTCCAGCTGGCCTTTCACGGCCAGACTGATGATGGCTGCGGTGAACGCATCACGGTCGAACGACATGTCTTTAACATAGCGGCAGGCGGCCGGTGACAACGAGTGAGGTGGCTTGAAACGCGGAATGATGACACCTTTTTCCGGATCCCGGCCAACTTTGTGCCATGCCCACAGGTACCAGCTGAATGGTGCGAGCAGGCCTAACAACAGGACGATGGCGGCGGCGTTGTCACCCAGGAACCAGCGTGTTTTCTGTACGGTGCCCGGTTCGGGAGTCAGCCCCTTGGGCCAGGCAACGACTATGGTCATGCCCTCACCGGGCATCAGGCTGCGGGTCGTCGCAAAGCGCACGCTATCGGGACCGGTCATCTTGGCCACCGCGTCGCTTTCCCTCGATCCCTTGCGCCCGGTATAAACATCAAGGGTCAGCTGCTCCTGAGACACCTTGAACGGCAGTGTGACGGTGGTTACGGCGCGGTCAATCGGGAACTTCCAGTCGTGGCTGATCGCATTGAAGTAAAGCTCATCGTGATCTTCGAAATAGCCCAGTTGCCGGTTGGTCACAAAGACCAGTTCATACTCATGGATGCGTAGGTCGAGCATGCGGTTGGCGTTACCGAAAAATACCCGTACTCCATTTGACATGTCCTGCGTGTGCCACGATTCGGTATTGCCGTTCCGGTGCACGGAAAGCGGCGAAAAATCTACCTTGACGTAGTTGCCTGCGCGGTCCCGGTAACGGGTTGGGAAATCACGGTAGATTCCCCTTTTGATGTCATTGCCCTCAACCCGTACGCGAATACGTTCTGTAATCGTGAGTTGGCCGTCCAGGTGAACATGGATGTCGGAGTTGTACTCCAGGATTCGCTCTTCTGCGGCCGCCGTGACCGGCAGCAATAGCATGCAGACGGCCAGCAGGGTCATCTGGCATAGCAGGCGCATCATGATTCACCCAGCTCAATTTGTGGTGCAGATCGCTGGCTGGCCAGTTCGATTTCGAAAAATGAAGCGCCCTTGAAGCTAAAGGTTGTTGCCATGATCATCGAGGGGAATCCTTCCACCAGGTTGTTGTTATCGCGCACGCTGCCATTGTAATAGCGCCGGGCATACTGCAGTTGATCTTCAATCTCGACCAGGCTGTCGTGGAGTTGTGCAAAACCTTCGCTGGCTTTCAGGTCGGGATAATCTTCAGCCAGTGCGAACAGCCGGCCGATTGAGCGGGACAGGCCTGATTCCTGCTCGGCCCGTTCCGGCAAGCCCATTTCCGGCTGATTACGCAGGCGCGTGACCCGTTCCAGCACACCGGATTCGTGTTTCATGTAGCCCTTAACGGTCGCGAGCAGGTTGGGGACCAGGTCATAGCGGCGCTGCAACTGGACATCGATGCCCGCCCAGGCTTCATTGACCTGGTTACGCATTTTTACCAGCCGGTTAAATGCCCACACCGCCCAGGTGAGAATGACAAGGATCGGAATAAGGATCGTAAACGTCATACCATACCTTCAGGATTCAGAACGAGAGTTCGAGCGCGTCGGTGATGAACCGGTTGAGTGGCGCCGCCCGGCGAAAACCTTCGGTGACGACGTCGGCAAAGCCGGCCTCGAGCGCCTGCTCAGGTACCACTTCGGTCATCACGAAAAAGCTTTTCCGCTTCAGGTCGTTAATGTGGACGTGCTCGGCGTCGAAACCCCTTGGAGGGCGCTTGAGTGAGTCACCTTTTATGCCGCCGATTTCCTGTATCTTTTTGGCGTGGGAGATTCGTGCCCATGAGCGGGCATTATCTGCGATCGAGTCCCTGATCAAGCCGAGCTGAGGCCCTGGCGGACTCCAGATGCCGCCGCCGAAGAATATTTCATCAGTGGCCAGGTGGAGATAAAAACCGGGCGCATGGGCATCTCTTCCCGCTTCGTGCCGGAACTGAACCCCGGCATGGGTTTTATAAGGTGTTTTGTCTTTTGAAAAGCGGGTGTCCCGGTAGATGCGAAACATCGAGCCACCGTGCGGCCTCGGATCAGCAACATAATGCCGGGAGATCTTTTTCAGCCCGGGGCCCATGCAGACGATAAACTCGCTGATCGGATTCACTACCGATTCGGTGTAACGGCCCTTATTATCATTAAACCAGTCCCGATTATTATTTTTTTTCAGATCTTCAAAGAAGGCAAAAAAATCCTTCGGAAATCCCTGGAAATCCGTCATTCAGTTACTCCTGGGGTTTAATTCTTAAACAGGTGATTATTCTCGCGTTTCAACAATCGACGGATCTGGACGGAGTATCATGGGTTCGGCGTATCCGGTGCTGTAACCGGGGCCGTATCCACCCCAGCCACCATATCCACGATATCCACCCCAGCCACCATACCCACCATATCCACCCCAATAGCGGCTCCGGCCCCAGGGACCGTAAAAACTGTTGTTATAACCGCGGTAGCGCATGACCACCCGCCGTTTCTGCCATAACACCAGGTCATCGACTTCTACCGACGGGTAACGGTAGTCGAAATCATCAACCTTGCGCACATCAATATTGGTGATCTTCCCGGTGACGGTGATCTCGCGGCCATTGGCGAAGACCAGCGGATCGTGGAAACCTTTGGAGCATGCAATGAAACGCCCCATGGTGGAGTCCTGGAGTTTCGGCCGGAGGTACTTGTCCAGTTCACGGGAGAGAATTTCAAAGCACGTCTTGTTGTTTTGATTTTTAGCACTGAGGATAACTCCGCCCCAGCGAACACTTGATCCGAATACACCCGGTTCAACCCTGGCGGGCGAAATTTCCGTGTAGGTTCCCTGTATTTGCTCCGGGATGGTGGTGCAAGCGGACAGGGCGATGGTGACGATGATAAGGGTCAATAGACGCATGTCAGTTTTCCTGTTCGTGAACCTGTATTTACATAGACCGTAATCTGTACCATTTATCTTACATCAACCTGCGTTTTTATTCGGTCGGAATTCGCTTACCGCGTGTTTCAGTTCGGCGACGGGCGGCGGGTTACGCGCATAACGGATCCGGGTATAAATATGCGCGATGCGGTTGATGCCGTTGGATTCAGACGGCAGCCGGGCCGATGCTGCTTCTGCTATTTCAAGTGCACCGTTTGCCGGTGAAGCCGCAAACCCGGCTTTCTCCAGCCGCCTGAGAAATTTCTGCCACGCCTGCTTAACGGGGTCCTTGCTGCCGGGGCCTTTAATCCGCAAAACAATCGGGAAAACGATGGCGCTGAACACCGCCAGGGCAATGGTCAGCACGATAACCAGCATGGCGGGTGTCATTTTATCCAGCCCCAGAGGTGCAAACAGCTGTGCCTGCCTGCCGGCGCCATATTCAATCACCCAGTCGTTCCAGCGTTGCTGCACGATGTCAGAGCTGTTGCGCAGGCCCCGCATCCATGCGTAATCAAACATGTGGCGGGGTGAGTTCAGGGCGCCCAGTGAACCTTGCTGAACGCGTAGTGGGGAAACTGCAGCGGTTGGGTCGACCCGGGTCCAGCCCTTCTGTGGCAGCCAGACTTCCGTCCACGCATGAGCATCGGATTGCCGAACCAGCACGTAGTTGCCAAACCGGTTGTACCATCCGCCCATGTAGCCGGTAACGATCCGGGTCGGGATACCGGCCATGCGCATCATAACTGCAAAAGTAGAGGCGTAGTGTTCGCAGAATCCGGTACGGGAATCGAACAGGAAATCATCGACAGAGTTTCTGCCCAGTAGCGGGGCTTCCAGCGAATAGTGGAAGGCTTCCTGGTTGAAGTGATCGAGTACGCGGCGCACAAATTCAGAGTCGCCGGGGGTTTGCTGGCGCCATTGCCTCACCAGTTGGCGGGTGCGGGGATTGCTCTCTTCGGGCAAATCCAGGGCATGGGTGCGTAGTGCCACGGATAGTTCCGGCATGTCGGTAAAGTTCGGGTTGGACAGCATCCGGTACTGCAGTAACTGGGTAACCGGCTGATCACGGATCAGTTGGAAGTCCATGGTCAATGTGGTGTCTTCCGGTGCTGAGGTAGGATAGTCCAGAGCAAAAAGCCAGCTTCTCTCGTTGGGCTCGATCTGGATGGTGTAGTCCCAGGCGGCTTCGCCGTCTTTGGGAGGATTGGCCGCCGCAGCGTTTATGCCATAAATTCCGCCTTCCCAGGTTGTGCCATCGAAGTACCAGAATACAGGGCCACGCCAATACAGTTGAGAAACCGGTGGTGCACTTCCGGCGAACTCGGCCCGAAACGCCGGGCTGTCATCCATGAACAGGCTTTGTATGCTGCCCGGTGACATCGAATCGGTCAGACCGCTTTTCGAGTCGAGGGTCGTGTCAGGAATTCCCCAGAGAGGACTGGACAGTCTCGGGAACAGCACAAACAGGGCGAGTCCTACCGGCACCGCCAGCGCCGCCAGGCGCAGGCTGAAGCTGAGTTCGGATAGCAGTGAGGCTTTGACTGCAGGTGGCGTTCCTTCGTGCGCCCAGGCCTCTGAACGTTGCAACTGTGCCAGCGTCACCAGGGCCAGGATGACGGTTGTGCCGGCGTATACCGGCATCACCACACCCTGGGCAAACAGGAACTGCGTAGCGCACAGAAACAGGCTGAAACAAACGACGAAACGTGCGTCCCTGATGCGGTAACACTCGATCATTTTCAGTGCCAGCATGACCGCCAGCAGGCTGACGGCTGCGCGTCGTCCGGACATATCACCGTAAGAAACAAAGAGCGTAACCAGTGCCAGCGCCGTCGCGCCGTGGCGGACCAGTGCGGGCAGGGGCTTCCACTGATTGACCTCTGAAGCAACTCTCCAGAGCAGGGGCAGACCGGTGGCAATAATCACCGGTAGGGGCATGCTGATGGCCTGCGGGACCAGCGCCAGGCACAGCGTCGCAATCACCCATAAAATCGTGTAGCGGCCCGGGTCATTCATGATCGGTGCAGCGCCAGTATTTTCAGGCAGGCGTCCCGGTGCTCTTCGCCCATGTCGGCGGGAAGCGCTTCGCCCGGCATTTCAAGGCTGTAAGGGATCTGGTTGCGTTCAGCCCGCAGGATCCAGGCTGTCAGTATCGATAGCTTCTGTTCGGCATCACCGCTTCCCAGCAGGTACCAGTTAAGTTCACAGGCCTCTTCGCGCGGGTCTTCCATGACCCGGGAGTACAGTTTTTGATGCCGGGCACTGGTGCGCCATGCAATCCGGCGCAGTGGGTCTCCCGGCTGGAATTCCCTGAGCCCGTGGAAGTGTTCGCCTTCGCCCTGGTGCGCGGCCCCTTCGTCACCCCGCCCGGTTTGCGGTAGTGGTGGCGGGTGCAGGGCGGGTTTGGGATAGACCAGGCAGCGCGCATCTGGAACGATCACCGACCAGGCGCGAAACAGGCCGAGCGGGTAGCTATTCTCGATGCGAAACGGGTCCATTGTCATCCAGCCGCGGCGCCCGGATATTTGCCGCAACTCCAGTTGCCCCGAGTGTTGCGGGCCCAGGTCGCTGCAGTCAACTGCCTCGGGTGACAACGCCCGGATTGCAAAGCGGCTGCGATCTTCCGGATTTCTCAGCATGATCCGGAAACCGGCCTGCTCATCCACGAACACAGGTTTGGCGATGATCGCCTCGATGCGGATACCCACCAGGTTACGGTAGGCCAGCAGGGTGGTCAGTTGCGCGACCGCCGCCAACAGGAAACCCAGCATCAATGTCATGTTGTTGTTGAAGTTCAGCCCGCCGATGACCATCAAGGCAAGCAGAACACCGAACCCGACACCGAAACGGGTCGGTAATATATAGATGTCCCGGTACTCAAACGTAAGGGGGAGTTGTGCAGTGCCCCGCAAACGGCGCACCCGGTCGAGCAGCCAGCTATCGAAGCGTTGTTCGATGCCCGATTTTTCGCTGACGATGGCCGTGCTCTGGGTCATTAATCCTTCCCTGGATGGTGCCCTCAGGGGATGGGAACCTGGTCAAGCAGTTCGTTGATCTGTTCTTCGGGGGACTGGCTGAAGCCCGAAGTGGGGCTCAGGCGGTGCCGCGACAGCGCGGGAAAAATGGTTTTGATGTCCTCGGGGGTAACAAAGTCGCGATCTTCGAGGAATGCAAGAGCCCGGCTGGCCCTCAGTAAGGCCAGACCGGCACGCGGGGAAAGTCCGCTTTCGAACCAACGGTCATCACGGGTTTCCATCAGCAAGGCCTGGATGTAGTCGAGCAGGTTTTCGCTGACATGAACTTTCTCGCAGTCCTTTTGCAGCGCCTTGATATCTTCGGGGCTGAGCAGGGCGGTAGTGCGGTCGAGCACGCTGGCGCGATCCTCGGTAGTCAGCAGTTCCCGCTCCGCCGCAGGCGCGGGGTAGCCCAGGGAAAAGCTAATCAGGAACCGGTCGAGCTGAGAGTCGGGAAGGGGGTAGGTCCCCACCAGGTCCAGCGGGTTCTGGGTCGCCATCACGAAAAACGGACTGGGCAATGCGTGTGTTTTGTTCTCGATGGTGACCTGGCCTTCAGCCATGCCTTCGAGCAAGGCGCTCTGAGTCTTGGGCGTGGCGCGGTTGATCTCATCGACAAGAATGATCTGGGAAAAAATCGGCCCCGGGTAAAATTCAAATTCGTCGCGGTCGCGTTTGTAAATGGAAACGCCCAGAATGTCGGCGGGTAGCAGGTCGCTGGTGAACTGGATTCGTTGGTAATCCGAACCGATAACGCGCGCCATTGCATGCGCCATCGTGGTCTTGCCGACGCCAGGGACGTCTTCGATCAAAAGGTGGCCGCGGGCCAGCAGGCAACAAAAAGCCAGGCCTACCTTCTGGTCTTTTCCGAGCAGGATCTGGTTAACCGCAAGCCTGGCTGCAAGCAGGCGTCTGTGCCGTCCTTCAATCCCTTGTTGTGCTGACATCACTGTCGAGTTCATAGTCCCTTACCCGTTACTACCCGGTTACGTTCAATGGCAAGCGAGGAGTATACCATCGACCGGAAAAGCCGGTATATTCAGACGCATGACTTTGCCCAGCCCACAGACCGCCCTGATTTTACCGGGGGGTGGTGCCCGTGGCGCTTACCAGGTAGGGGTGCTGAAAGCCATTGATGAGATCACCGGCAAGGGCGGAAATCCGTTTCCGGTGATATGCGGAACCTCAGCGGGTGCTATCAATGCCGCGGTGCTGGCCAGCCACGCGCATGAATTTTCAACAGGGGTCGACAAACTGGAGCATTTCTGGTCGTCCATGGAGTGTTCACGGGTCTACCGCACCGACACGTGGACTGTTCTCAAGACGGGCATGCAGTGGGCCTTGTCCCTGGCGTTCGGCGGACGCCTGGTGTCCAATCCCAAAGCTTTGCTGGACAACCAGCCACTGCGTGAATTCCTTGAGCAGACCCTTGAGTTGGACGGTATTGCCCAGGCCATCGATCAGCAGGCTCTGAGGGGACTCAGTATCACCGCCTCGGGCTATACCTGCGCGTCCGCCATCAGTTTTTTCCAGGCAGCAAAAGGAGTGGAACCCTGGGACCGGGCTCGCCGCCACGGCAAGCCGGTGTCGATCAGCGTCAGCCACTTGCTGGCCTCCGCTGCGCTGCCTTTGTTGTTCCCGGCCGAGCGCCTGGGTAACGAGTACTTTGGCGACGGCGGCATGCGCATGCTGGCGCCGCTGAGTCCGGCCATTCACCTCGGTGCGGACCGCCTTCTGGTGATTACGACCCGCGACGAAAACCCGGACCCGCCGCCGCTGGAGCCGGTGGACTATCCTTCGCTGGGTGAGATTGGCGGCTATCTGCTGGACACCATATTCATGGACACACTAAATGCCGATATGAATCGCCTCAACCGGATCAATCGTACCCTGGCTTTGTTGTCCGAACAGCAGCTGAAGGCCAGTCACCTGAAACCGATAGATTCACTGGTTATAAGGCCCAGCAAGGACTTGCGGGAGATTACGCGCCAGCATATGGGAGAGATTCCACGTGCCGTGACCACTTTGCTTCAGGCTTTGGGTGGTTGGGGAAAAGACTGGCGCATGGCCAGCTACCTTTTGTTCGAGTCAGCCTATTGCATCGAGCTTATGCAAATTGGCTATGCTGACGGCATGCGCCAACGCGAGGAAATTGCCGGGTTCCTGTCCTAGGCTTTGCGCTTCCCTTCGACTTCTTCGCGGGTGAATTCGTCCACTTCGATGACCGCCCGGGTCGCTTCCTGGGAAAGCCTGACCGTCGTGGCCTGTTCTTCCGTGATGACGCCGGTTTCCACCGCCTTCTGCACCAGCGCCAGGTGATTTTCATAGGTGACCGGTTCTTTCAGCGCATTTCGAATGGCGTTTTCGGCATTGGTTGCCATCAGCGCCAGGTGAAAAGCGGTGCGCACCCGGCCACAGGCGTCATCCTGATCGGACAGGTAGACACCTGAGGTCAAGCGGTCACGGCTTTCGTTTTCGGATAGAAGTAGTTTTGCAACAGCCTTACCGGCGCGATCAGATGGCCGGGAATAGGGCTTGCCCAATGGGAAAATAGTCAACCACACCAGGCGCCCAAACCCCGGCAGTGGGAAATTTTCCAGCACACCGGCCAGGCTTTCCTGGATGGTGTAGAGGCTGTCATCCAGGGCCCAGGTGAGCAGCGGCAGGTCGTCTTCCGGGCGACCGTCGTCCTCGAACCGTTTGAGCATGGCACTACACAGGTATAAATGGATCAAGGCATCGGCCAGGCGACCTGAGAGTTTTTCCTTGAACTTGAACCTGCCGCCGAGCAGCACCAGCACCAGGTCTGACGTAAAGCTGAACGCCGCGCTCATCCGGGTGACTTGCCGGAAGTAGCGGGCAGTTGGCCCGGAAACCGGAGCAGTGGTCGCCAGGCCGCCGGTCAGCCCCAGCAACCAGGCGCGAACATCGTTACTGATCATGTGGCCTACGTGCGAGAACAAAGCCCGGTCGAACGCCTTGCGGGCCTCTGGCCTGGGATCCCGCGCTGCTTCCATTTCCTTCAGTAGCCAGGGGTGGGCACGGATGGCGCCCTGGCCGAAAATAATCAGCGAACGGGTCAGTATATTGGCGCCTTCAACGGTAATGGCAATCGGGATCGACTGGTATGCGTGCGCCAGGTAGTTGCGCGGCCCGGTAATGATCCCTTTGCCACCATGAATATCCATCGCATCATTGACACACTGGCGATTGCCTTCGGTCAGTTGGTACTTCAGAATCGCGGAAAGCACCCCGGGGCGTTCGCCCTGGTCCAGGGCTACCAGCGTAAGCAGGCGGGCGGAATCCATCCGGTAAGTACGTCCACCAATTCGGGCCAGCGGTTCTTCGATGCCTTCAAATTCTCCGATCGGGATATTGAATTGTTTGCGGATTCGGGCGTAGGCGCCCGACATCAGCGCGGACATCTTGCCGCCTGCTGTGCCCAGCGCGGGGAGAGATATCGAACGTCCGGCTGCGAGGCTCTGCATCAGCATGCGCCAGCCCTGGCCGATGCGGTCCTGGCCGCCGATGACCCATTCCATCGGGATGAACACGTCTTTGCCGCGGGTCGGGCCATTCATGAAAACGGCGCCTACCGGCATGTGCCGGTTTCCGATTTCAACCCCGGGTGTGGCCGTCGGGATCAGTGCGCAGGTGATACCCAGGTTTTTTTTCTTACCCAGCAAGCCCTCTGGGTCAGTGGCCTTGAAAGCCAGGCCCAGAAGGGTAGCCACGGGTGCCAGTGTGATGTAGCGCTTGTTCCAGTTCAGTCGAAGACCCAGAACGGTTTTGCCCTTGTATTCCCCTTTGCACACAACCCCCGTATCGCTCATGCTGGCGGCGTCTGAGCCAGCGGCCGGTGAGGTGAGTGCGAAGCAGGGTATTTCCTCACCCCTGGCCAATCGCGGCAGGTACTGCTCTTTTTGTTGGTCTGTACCGTAGTGCAGCAGCAGTTCTCCCGGCCCCAGTGAATTGGGCACCATGACTGTGATGGCGGCTGTCAGGTTACGGCTGGCGAGCTTCATGACTACAGCGGAATTGGCCTGCGCCGAAAATTCCAGGCCACCAAAGCTTTCAGGAATAATCATGCCGAACATACGGTGTTCACGCATGAAGTCCCATAGCTTGTCCGGCAGCCGGCGATAGTCGTTACAAATTTCCCAGTCGTCGGCCATGCGGCACAATTCTTCTACCGGACCGTCCAGAAAGGCTTGTTCTTTTTCGCTTAGCGAAGGGGCCGGCATCTTTAATAGTTTTCGCCAGCGCGGCCGGCCGGAAAAGAGTTCAGCCTCCCACCACACGGTTCCTGCATCCAGCGCTTCCTGTTCCGTTTCTGAAACCCTGGGCAGCGATTTGCGGAACCAGCCGTAGAGCCGGTCACTGATAAGGAGTCGTCGCAGCGGCGTAATGGCAAAGCCAATCAGGGTGACCGCAACAATGCCATTGGCGAAGCGGAACCAGCTGGGTACGTAAAAGAGGTGGCGCAGCTCGGTCCAGGTGGCGGTCAGGACAATCATGATGGCCATGGATACCAGCAGAGGAACCCGGTTATAAGCCAGTGCCACTACAGTCAGGAGCAGGATCAGAAAATAGAGAATTTCCATCGGTGCGGACACTATAAGTTTGACCCGAGCCGGGGGTCAAGAAGGGCCTTGTAGCCTGATTGCACACGGGGGCACTAAGCCGTAGAATTGGCGGGATGTACAATTGATTTTTTTGGATATTTTAAGAAATCAATAAAACAAAATAAATCATACATTTAAAAGGAGTTGTTAAGTGCAAGTCGAGAGAACATTATCGATCATCAAGCCCGATGCCGTGGCAAAGAATGTCATTGGTGAGATTTACAGTCGCTTCGAAGGAGCGGGACTGAAAGTAATCGCTGCCCGCATGAAGCAATTGAGTCGTGCCGACGCTGAAGAATTTTACGCTGTGCACAGTGAGCGTCCTTTCTTCAATGACCTGGTGAAATTCATGACTTCCGGTCCGGTGATGATCCAGGTTTTGCAGGGTCCCGGTGCTATTGCAAAAAATCGGGAACTGATGGGCGCCACCAACCCGGCCGACGCGGCCCCGGGTACCATTCGGGCGGATTTCGCACAAAGCATTGACGCCAATGCGGTACACGGTTCGGATGCCCCTGAAACGGCGGCTGTCGAAATCGCCTGTTTCTTCGGTGACGACGACATCAGTCCACGTTAGCGAATGACGGTAACGGAAACCCGTATTAACCTTTTTGACCTCGACCAGGTCGGGTTACGGGCTTTTTTCGAATCGATCGGTGAAAAACCGTTTCGTGCAGAGCAGGTTCTAAAGTGGGTCTATCATCAGGGGGTCACTGATTTCGATCAGATGACCAACCTGGGGCTCGCTTTGCGCCTGCGCTTGTCCGGGTTGGCCGTGATAGAGCCGCCCAGGGTGTTGAGCGAACAGCTGTCAGTGGATGGCACGACCAAGTGGCTGATTGGATTCGGTGGCGGCAACGCCGTGGAAACGGTGTTCATTCCTGAGCCTAACCGCGGCACGCTGTGCATTTCTTCGCAGGTTGGCTGTGCATTGAACTGTACGTTTTGCGCCACCGGCGCGCAGGGTTTCAATCGTAACCTTTCAACCGGCGAGATCATCGGTCAGGTCTGGCTGGCAGCGCAGGCACTGGGTCATCAACGCAATGGCAAACGCCGCATCACCAACGTGGTTTTGATGGGCATGGGTGAGCCGTTGCTGAATTTTGATGCGGTAGTTGGTGCTATGTCGCTGATGCGCGACGATCTGGGTTTCGGCTTTGCAGCCAGGCGCGTGACGCTATCGACGGCCGGGCTGGTGCCGGGAATCGATCGTCTGCGTGACACGATTGATGTTGCGCTTGCTGTCTCTTTGCATGCACCCGAAGACGCACTGCGGGAAACACTGGTGCCACTTAACCGCAAATACCCGATCAAAGAGTTGATGCGCAGCTGTGCGGATTATGTGTCCGACAAGCACAAACGCAGCATCACCTTCGAATACACATTGATTGACGGTGTTAACGACCATCCGGAGCATGCCCGGCAGTTGGTCAAGTTATTGAGGCGCCTGCCGAGCAAGCTCAACCTGATACCGTTCAATCCGTTCCCGGGAACCCGCTATCGCTGTTCACCTGAGGCGCGAATCCGTGCATTTCAGGAAATTGTCATGGCAGGGGGGCTGATTGCCACCGTGCGTAAGACCCGCGGAGATGACATCGATGCGGCCTGCGGTCAGTTGGCCGGAAAAGTGCTGGACCGGACACGCCGGAGCCAGATGATTCGCGAACAATCACAAAGGACCTGACACCTTGAGACTTCTGATCCTGATCCCCCTGTTATTCGTTGCCGCCTGTGTGTCAACGACGCCCGAAGCTGACAAAAAATCGGCCCGGCACTCTGCCCAGACCAACACGACGCTGGGCCAGAACTACATGGATCGCGGTCAGTATGAGATTGCATTGGAAAAACTCAAGAAAGCCATTGCTTACGACAAGACCTACGCACCTGCCTATACGATGCTCGGGATGCTCTATGAAACCCTGGGCGAAACGGAAGATGCCGGCGCTGAATATAAACGTGCCGTCCAGTACGCTCCGAAGAATGGCGATGTGAACAACAACTACGGCGCCTGGCTGTGTATCAATGGCAAAAGTAAGGATGCCGAAAAGTATTTTACCGCCGCGTTAGACGATCCCTTTTACAGCACTCCGGCGATCGCCATGGCCAATGCTGGAAATTGTGCTCTGGAGCAGGGCGAATTGGACAAAGCCGAGAAGTTTTTGAGACAATCACTGGAATATGACAATCGGTTACCGGCAGCCCTTCTGCCGATGGCCAATGTCAGCTACCAGCAAGGCTCGTTCCTCAGGGCAAGGGCGTTCCTTCAGCGCTATGAAGCCGTCGGCGAAATGAATGAGGAAAGTCTGTACCTGGGTTACCAGATCGAGTCCGAACTCGGCGATGAGGCGTCTGCCGAGAAGTACCGGATAGAGCTTTTGGAGCAGTATCCGGGCACCAATCAGGCCAGCGGGAGAGCAGGCCGGGAACTACAAAATGACTAGCCAGAAAGAATTGATACCCATGCTGCCAGGTGACATCCTGCGGTATGAACGGGAACAGAGGGGGCTGACGGTCGAGCAGGCCTCCAATCAGTCCCGAATCAAGCTGGATGTTTTGTCCGCAATCGAAAGTGGTGAGACGGGTGAAATTCCCTCGGTCTACTTGCGCGGATACATCCGCAATTATGCGCGTTTCCTGGGGGTCGACTCGTCAGAAGTCGAGTCCAGAATTCAGCAGGTCAAGGGATCAGAACCCGAAATGCGAACGGTATTCACGATGGGTACCCGTCGCAGTCGCGCAGATAAATGGCTGAAGGCTTCAAGCTACCTGGCAGCATCCGCGCTGATTGCGACACTGGCATGGCAATTCACACACGAGGCCGTGCGTTTTTCGCAGGGTGACTCGCAGTTGACATCGGCCAACGTCGCGCCGGCAGATTCGAGCGAAGCAGTGCGCGAGGAAATGCGGCAGGACAAGCGGCCGGCAAACACGCACCTGAATGCATCTATCGCTTCGGTGGAGATGCTCTCCAGGCGTGGTGAGTTGGGTGGTAATTCACCGGCCGCCGATGCCTGGGCCGCCATCAGCGGTACAACGGATAAAGAATCAACAGGGCTGGTAGTACATAACCTTTCGATCACTACTTCAGCCGACACCTGGGTCGAAATCTCAGATGCCGCAGGTGGCCAGCTGGAGCTCGACCTGATCCGCGCGGGCAGCACCCGGCAGTATGACGGCCAGGCACCATTCGATATCATGATCGGGCGAGCCTCAGCAGTAGAGTTGGGCCTGGACGGAGAAACGGTTGATCTGGGGCCGCACACGCGCGGTAACGTCGCCCGAATGACCCTTTACGCACAGTGAGTTCCACCATTAATTCAATTCGCGGCATGCATGATGTGCTGCCGTCAGAGATGCACTTGTGGCATCGGCTGGAACAGGTCATCAGGGACGTTGTTGCCCGCTATGGCTTCAGTGAAATCCGGATTCCCATCGTTGAGAAAAGCGAGCTGTTCTCGCGCGGGATTGGCGACGCGACCGATGTTGTGGAAAAGGAGATGTACACGTTCCAGGACCGCAACGGAGACTCACTCAGTCTGCGGCCCGAAGGCACGGCTGGCGTGGTTCGTGCGGTGCTGCAAAACGGCCTGTTATATGCGGCGCCGGTACGGCTTTGGTACATGGGGCCGATGTTCCGCCGGGAGCGGCCGCAAAAAGGCCGGACCCGTCAATTTCACCAGGTCGGGGCCGAGGTTTTTGGCGCTCAGGGTCCGGATATTGACGCTGAGCTACTGGTGATGTGCCAGCGTATCTGGCGCGAACTCGGTCTGAAAGGCCTGCGCCTGGAAGTCAATTCACTGGGCACGTCTGAAGAGCGTGCCCGTTACCGCGATACGCTGCATGGATTCCTGTCTGCTAACCGGGATGCACTGGATGCCGATAGTCTCAGGCGACTGGATCGTAACCCGTTACGGATCCTCGATAGCAAAAATCCACAGGTTCAGGAATTATTGGTTGGCGCACCCGCCCTGGCTGATTATCTGGGTGAAGAGTCACTAGGCCAATTCAATGGATTCTGCGGTCTGCTGGATGGTTTCGGCGTTGAGTACCAGGTCAATCCGCGGCTGGTCCGTGGTCTGGATTACTACAGCCACGCGGTATTTGAGTGGATCACCGATGACCTGGGTGCCCAGGGTACGGTCTGTGCAGGTGGCCGCTATGACGGGCTGGTGGAAATTCAGGGTGGCCGTCCCTGGCCGGGCGTCGGCTTTGCCATGGGTCAGGAGCGACTGATCGAATTAATGAAAAACCAGGCAGAGCCGCTGGCGGAAACTCCGCACGTCTACCTGGTGATGGCTGGTGCTGGCGCCATTGAAGGCGGTTTGGGCCTGGCCGAGCAGCTGAGGGAAAGTATTCCGGATCTTCGTATCCAGTCGAACCTGGGCGGCGGCAGCTTTAAGGCACAGTTTAAGCGTGCCGACCGTAGCGGTGCGCCACTCGCCCTTGTTCTGGGTGAAGATGAACTGAGCAAAGGGCAGGCCACGATCAAACACCTGCGCGACCAGTCCAGCCAGGAGCAAATTGCGCTTGAGGCACTTGAAAGCTGGTTCAGAAACTACCTTCGCGTGTTAAACTAATCCGTTTGTATCTGAGAGACCATCATGGTTGAAGTTTATGACGCCCATGAACAGGGCGAAATCGTCAAGAAATGGCTGGCCGAAAACGGCAGCGCTATTGTAATGGGCCTGGTTATTGCCTTTGGAGGTCTGTTTGGCTTCAAGCAATGGCAGGGTTGGCAGGTTAGTAACCGCCAGCAGGCGTCGGTCGAATTCGAGGTGCTGGGGGAGTTGCTCACGAACAACCAGCTGGATGCGGCCATGTCCAATTTTCAGACACTGAAAGACGAATACCCCAAATCACCCTACACCTCGATGGCGGCGCTTCAGGTTGCCCGCGCACGAATCGAAGTCAACCAGCCGGAACTGGCCATCGGCCTGTACGAACACGTCATGGAAAACGGTTATCCGAAAGCGATGGCGGTGGTTGCCCGAGAACGTCTGGCACGTGTACTGCTGGATCAGGGTGATGCTGACCGTGCGCTGACTTTGCTGGATGGCGCAACTGATATCACCGGATTCGAATCACGCTATGCTGAAGTACGTGGCGACATCCACTTCCAGCAAGGCAGGATGAACGAGGCGGAAGCTGCGTACCTGGAGGCACTCGATTTGCTCGAGGAAGGCGCTGGAGACCGCGATAAGCTGGTCATGAAACTGGAATCCATGGGGGCAGAAATCCCCGTCGCCGGAATTGAATCGTGAGACAGATTTTCACCGCAATTTTGTTGACCGGACTGTTCCTTTCGGGGTGCAGCTGGATCAAGAACTGGGGTGATGAAGAAGCGGGTGACCCCGCACCACTGGTTGAGTTTCAGACCTCGCTGAAGGTTGCAAAAGTCTGGTCGACGAAAGTCGGCGATGGCATGGGTAAGCAAGGCCTCAGGATGGAGCCGCGTTATTCCTCTGGCAGCCTGTTCGCCGCGGACTACAAAGGCAAGCTTGTCGCGATTGATGCGGCCAATGGAAAGAAGCAATGGGAATTGAAGACCGAGCAGCCTTTTTCCGGCGGGCCCGGTGTAGACGAGGATAATATCTACATGGGCACCATTGACGGTCGCGTCATCGCCTATGAACGAGCCAGCGGGACGGAGCTCTGGAACGCCCAGGTTTCTTCCGAAGTGCTGATTCCACCTGAGTCTGCCGATGGGGTAGTGGTTGTCCGCTGCATCGATGGACGCGTATTTGGCCTCGATTCGGTCAGTGGACGGCGTGTCTGGATTTATGATCACAGTGTTCCACTGCTGACAATGCGTGGAAATGCCAACCTGCTGGTGCGTGCCGGAATCGCGTATATCGGTTATGACGATGGCAGCGTGGCCAGCCTGCGCGTCGATGACGGCACCCTGGTGTGGAACCAGACGATTGTTTCGCCCGAGGGCCGGACCGAGTTGGAACGCCTGGCCGACATTGGCACGCAGATGGTCATCGTGGCCTCGGACCTGATTGTTTCAAGTTTCAAGAATCGCGTGGTTTCGCTGGCTGCCGACTCCGGACGCCTGTTGTGGTTCAAGGAGATTTCTTCGGCAACAGGTATCCAGGTAGACCGGACCAATCTTGCAGTCAGTGGAGCCAACGGTGACCTGTGGATGCTTGACCGGCGCAACGGTTCTACCCAGTGGAAGCTGGACCAGATGAGTAACCGTGGTCTGACCCGCCCGGCTTTCTACGGGAATTTTGTAGTAGTCGGTGATAAACAAGGTTACCTGCACTGGCTGGATACGGACATTGGTTCGTTCGTGGCACGTACCCGGGCCGGCAAAAAAGGTTTTGCGGCGGCGCCGATGACCGTTGGCACCACGCTTTATGTGCTCACCCATGGAGGCGATCTGATTGCTTACCGTGCAGGTGCGGCACTCTAGTTTTTGCCGGAGGCAGCTGCCTTGTTACCCGTAGTCGCCATTGTTGGAAGGCCGAATGTTGGCAAGTCCACCCTGTTCAACGCACTGACCCGCACACGTGATGCACTGGTGGCGGATGTGCCCGGGGTTACCCGCGACCGCCAATACGGAATATCGAGGGTGGGCGAGACGCCTTGTCTGCTGGTTGATACCGGGGGCCTGGTTTCAAACGCTGAGGGCATCGATTACCTGACAGCCCAGCAGGTCCACCAGGCGATCGAAGAATCTGAGCTGGTCCTGTTCATTGTCAGTGCCCGCGACGGGCTGATGGGCGAGGACCGCGAAATTGCCGATCTGCTGCGACGCGCCTCGTGTCAAGTCGTGTTGGTGGCCAACAAGATTGATGGGCTGGATGAAGATACCGCCATGGCGGATTTCGCGAGTCTTGGCATGGGCGATCTGCTGCCGGTTGCCGCCTCCCACCGTCGTGGAGTCGACTCGATGATGCAGGTGGTCGACCGCCTGCTGCCGATTTCGCCGGAAGATGAAGAAGAGGAAAAAAACCCCGACCTGCTGAAGCTGGCCGTTATCGGCCGCCCCAACGTGGGCAAATCCACCCTGGTCAACCGAATGCTCGGTGAGGAAAGGGTGCTGGCCTTCGATCAGCCTGGAACAACCCGTGACACTATTAGTACGCTGCTTGAACGCGATGGCCAGGAGTACGAACTAATCGACACGGCCGGCGTGCGCCGGCGCTCCAAGATTGCCGATGTGGTTGAGCGGTTCAGTACGATTAAGGCATTGCAGGCAATTGACCGTGCCCACGTTGTGGTCTTGATGGTCGATGCAACAGAAGGCGTGACCGACCAGGATACGACGCTGCTGGGCCACGTGTTGACCCAGGGCAGGGCGCTTGTAGTTGCCCTGAACAAGTGGGACGGACTTGACGCAGACCACCGCAAATGGGTGCTGTCTGAACTCGATCGTAAGCTGACTTATGTTAGCTGGGCGAAACGGGTCACAATTTCCGCTTTGCATGGCTCGGGTATCCAGGAATTAGTCAACGCAGTAGGGGTTGCCTGGAAGAGCGCTCGCATGGACTTAAGCACGCCTGAGTTAACGCGCGTGCTTATGGCAGCATTCGACTCCCACCATCCACCGATGAAGGCGGGACGCACTGCCAAGTTGCGCTATGCTCATGCCGGCGGTAAGTTTCCTCCACGCATCATCATCCACGGCAGCAGAACAGATACCATCCCTGACTCGTACCGTCGCTACCTTGCGAACTATTTCATCAAGCATTTCAAAATGAAGGGGACGCCGGTATTTCTGGATTTCAGGGACAGCGCCAATCCGTATAAAGACAAGAAAAACACCCTGAGCCGCCGGCAGATAGATAAACGGAAACGCTTGAAGAAACATACCGGTAAAAAATCCCGTAAGTAACGGACCCACCCTGGAGTCGGTAGATGCATCAGCCACGGAACACGCCGGTCGAAACGCCGGTCGAAAACGCCGCTGCCGGAGCCTGCCCGAACCTTCCATTGATAGATATTCGATCCATGCGGGAACGCGACCTCGGGGTTCCAGGTGGCGCAATTCACAGCAGCGCTGAGGATTTGCTTGAGCGTTGCCGGAATAGCATTGCTGATGAAATCCCCGGCGGCTTCATCATCTGCGCCGAAGGGGTTCGTTCAAAAGCGCTGGCGTTGAAGCTGAGGACGCTGGGTTTTGAAAATTTCACCAGTGTGGGTGGCGGTTTCCAGTCCTGGGTTGCTGCCGGTTTGCCGGTGGGCTATCCGGATGGGCTAAGTGCAGTACAAACCGACCGTTATGCCCGTCACCTGGTGATGCCACAGGTTGGCATCGAAGGTCAGCGCAAGCTTCTGCAGAGTAAAATACTACTGGCCGGATTGGGCGGATTGAACTCGCCGGTTGCCCTCTACCTGGCTGCAGCCGGCGTAGGCACCCTCGGCCTGGCCGATTTCGATCGTGTCGAGCGCAGCAACCTGCAGCGCCAGATCATACATGGTGAAAGCAGGGTGGGAGATTTGAAGGCTTCTTCAGCCCGTGATCGGATCAGTGAACTGAATCCCGACACGGAAACGGTTGTCTACCCGCAGCGGATCACTCCCGCCAATGCAGATTCAGTGTTGGAGCCATGGGATATCATTGTGGATGGGACGGATAGTTTTGCTTCACGCTATGCATTGAACGACGCCTGTGTGCGGGCATCTAAACCCCTGGTATACGGTGCCGTTATGCGATTCCAGGGGCAGGTGTCAGTATTCTGGCCGGCCGCACAAGAGCCTCAGGCGGCGCCCTGTTTTCGTTGCATGGTACCGCAGGAACCCGGGGCCGGTGATGCACCCGGATGTGCCCAGGCAGGTGTACTCGGCGTTATGCCCGGCATTGTTGGAACTTTGCAGGCAATCGAGGCGATAAAACTGGCACTTCAGATAGGGCAGCCACTGCTTGGAAAGCTGTTGATGATCGATGCGCTCAACATGGAATTTCGCAAAATGAACATCCCGGCAAACCCACATTGCCCGGCCTGCGGTTTACAGGCTCCATGACCCGAGGTTGCGTTCCAGTTCATGACGAAAGCTGATCTCGTCCGGTTCAATGGCCGATGGCCAGTGGTGCAGAAAGCTGCCGTCGCGGGCGAACAGGTATTTGAAAAAATTCCAGGTGGGCAGTATGTCGCTGGTATATTCTTCACGCATTGCCTTGAACAACGGGTGAGAATCCCTTCCGATGATGTTTTGTTTTTCGGTCATAGGGAACGTGACCTCGAAACGGCTGGTGCAGAACTCCTGGATGGCCTCGTCATCGCCCGGTTCCTGGCCACCGAAGTCGTCGCAGGGAATACCTATGACCACCAGGCCGGCGGGTCGGTATTCTTCCCACAAGGCCTGTAGCTTTGTGTATTGGGGTGTGTAACCGCATTCAGATGCGGTGTTGACCAGCAGCAAGGGTTGTCCGTTCCAGCGGTTCAGCGGCATGCTGGCACCCTGTAAGGAGCGAAATGCAAATTCGTGTACACGCATGGCAGATACCTCTTTGTTTCATCTAAAATACTATTGATCATGAAAACAATCCAACAAGAATCAGAAGCAAAATTACTGGATGGTCTGAAAGTCAGCGCAGCGGTCATTGCCTGTGTCCGCGAATCGATTGACCGTTTCGTCGAATCCGGCGGTCGGCGGCCGGGTCTGGCGGTCGTGTTGGTCGGCAGTGATCCTGCATCCTCCATCTATGTGCGCGCCAAGCGCCGTGATTGCGAACGCGCCGGTATCCTGGCAACGGATTTTGACCTGGATGCTGAAACCAGTGAAGAGGAATTGCTTGGGCTGATTGACCGCCTGAATGACGACCCCGACATTGATGGCATCCTTGTGCAGTTGCCTCTGCCCCGACACATCAGTGAAGCGGCGGTGACAAACCGGATCTGTTCTGACAAAGACGTCGACGGTTTTAATGCCGTCAACGTGGGCAAGCTTGCACTGCGACAACCCGGTTTACGGCCGTGCACACCGCGTGGCGTGATGGCGCTACTGCATTATTACGGAATTGCCAATCGCTCGATGCACGCGGTGGTGGTGGGCGCGTCGAATATCGTGGGCCGGCCACTGGCATTGGAATTACTGCTGACGGGATCAACCGTGACCGTCAGTCACCGCTTCACTCGTAATCTCGAGGAGCATGTCCGCAGCGCAGAGTTGCTGATCAGCGCAATAGGAAAACCCGGGATCATCAAGTCAGAATGGATCAGGCCGGGCGCCATCGTGGTCGATGTGGGTATCAACCGCATGCCTGATGGCAAGATTACAGGCGATATCGACTATCCCCTGGCCGTGAGTCGTGCGGGTTGGATCAGCCCTGTACCGGGCGGGGTAGGGCCGATGACCCGCGCCACGCTGATGCTCAATACCGCGGAGGCTGCCGGCCTGGAAGTGGCCATGCCGTTCAAGGCACAACCGAGGGGTTAATCCGCGATACGCGATTTCAGTAAGCTGCGGATTTCCGCAGCCTTTTCCTCTGGAATTTCTTCCGCTTCCGGATACGACAGGGGCATGGCTGCCATCGCCTGGCGGGTGATCTCAGCAATCTGCCAGCGCAGGTACCAGCGGTCATCGGCGGGAATACAAAACCATGGTGCCCAGGGACGCGAAGTCTCGTTCAGCATGTGCATTACAGCCTCGTCATATTCCGCGCGGAACATCGACTCCCGGATGTCGCCCAGTGAGAATTTCCAGCGCTTTTCCGGCGTGTCCAGTCGTTCAAGGAAGCGTTGTGCCTGCCTGGCCGGTGATACGTTCAGCCAGAACTTGAGCACCAGCGTATTGGCTGCGGCCAGGTGTCTTTCATTCTCACGGATCGCCCGGTAGCGCGCTGGCCACAAGGTCTCGGCCGCGGGTGGGTTTCCGGCATATTGTCCACCCAGAAACTCAGGGTGAACACGAACCGTAAGTACCTCTTCGTAATAGCTGCGATTGAATACAGCGATGTCCCCCCGCTCCGGCAGTTTCAGGCCCGAGCGCCACAGAAAATCATGGCGCAATTCTCGATCTGTTGGCCGTTTGAAGGCGGAGACGTGGACGTTGACCGGGTCGAGGTCTTCAAATACTTCACGGATGGCGCCGTCTTTGCCGGCTGCATCCATGGCCTGAAAAACCAGCAGCACGCTGAATTGCTTCGATGCATACAATTTTCGCTGGGCCGGCCGGATTTCCTTGCGTGTTTCCTCGAGTTTCTTCTTGCAGTCCCCGGCATCGTCCGGAGCTCTGAAGTTCAGCGGGGAGGCAGTCAGGCTACCGTCGAACGGCACCTGCCATGGGCTCTGGATTGACCCGATGATGTTCTCCATCGGGCCACCCGAACCTGTTTCCATCAGTTTCTTTCCATGATGGCCGCAACACCCATGCCTCCGGCTGTGCAGATAGAGATCAGGCCGCGGCCTGACCCGGCAGTTTCCAGGATCTGCGCCAGGTTGCTGACGATACGGGCACCGGTTGCGGCGAAAGGATGGCCAACGGCGAGACTGCTGCCGTGTATGTTCATCTTTTCACGGTCGATTGCACCGAGTGCCTTTTCCAGGCCGAGCCGGTTGCGGCAATAATCCTCCGACTCCCAGGCAGCCAGGGTGCATAACACCTGGGCAGCAAAAGCTTCGTGGATTTCATAGTAATCAAAGTCCTGCAGGGTCAGTCCTGCTCTTTGCAACATTTCCGCAACCGCCACGGTGGGCGCCATCAGCAGACCTTCATCGTGTACGAAATCGACTGCGGATGTGCGGCTGGCGGTGAGATAGGCCTGTACCGGTAAATCGTTCGCCTTAGCCCATTCTTCCGAAGCCAGTAAGACACCGGCAGCGCCGTCGGTTAACGGCGTGCTATTGCCCGCTGTCAGCGTGGCGTCAGGGTCCTTTGAGAACACCGTGCGCAGAGTCGACAGTTTTTCCATTTTGCTGTCCGCGCGCATGTTGTTGTCGCGGCTTACACCGCCCCATGGCATGACCAGGTCGTCGAACAGGCCATCGTCATAGGCTTTTGCTGCCTTGTGATGGCTTTCCATTGCCAGGCGGTCCTGTTCCTCGCGCGGTATCTGCCACTCTCTGGCCATCCGCTCACAGTGCTGCCCCATGGACAAGCCGGTACGCGGCTCGCCATTGGCCGGCAGCATGGGCTTCAACTCGGATGGGCTGAAACCCTTGAATGCTTTCATCCGCTGTTTGCCGCTGCGGGCAGCACCCATCTTCACCAATCGTTGTGAAAATTTGCGTCCGAAAGAAATAGGTGGGTCAGAGGTGGTGTCAGTACCGGCAGCTATGCCACATTCGATCTGGCCGCTGGCAATCTTGGCGCCAATGATCATGGCTCCCTGCAGGCTGGTGCCGCAGGCCTGTTGCAAAGTGATACCGGGGGTCAAAGGTGACAGGCTGGTGGATAATAGCGCTTCACGCGCCAGATTCCAGTCTTTCGCGTGGGTTGTTACAGCACCGGCGATCACCTCGTCGAGCTGTTTGCCGTCCAGGCCGAAACGGTCAACCAGTCCCTGGATCGTTGCCGATAGCATGTCCATGTTGGTCTTTTCAGAATAGAAGCTATTGGAGCGGCAAAATGGGATGCGGCTGCCGCCGATGACTGCAATCCTGCGTAATTCCTGACTCATTTTTCTGCTCCTTGCTCACGGTTCTCCAGGTAAAACAGCGGACCCCCCCGGAAAGGGGCGAACCCGGTGCCGAAGATCATCCCGGCATCAACCGCATCAAGACCATCGACAATGCCATCCGCCAGACAGGCCTGGCACTCATCCAGGTAGGGTTGCATCAACTCAGCCGCAAGCGTCTCCAGGTTGACACCCTCTACGGCATTGCCGTCCTTCTCGGCGCGGCCTTTCTTCCACTTGTAAAAGCCTTCGCCGCTCTTCTTGCCTAACTTGCCCTGATCGACATAAGATTTGAGGACCTTCGCGTCTTCAACGGCTTCTTCACCGCCCAGCGTATCCATCACGCCGAGCCCGACGTCCAGCCCAACCGTGTCTGCCAGCTCAACCGGCCCCACGGGCATACCAAACTTCTCAGCAGCTTTGTCCAGTGCTTCTTTTGGCACCCCGCGCTCGCGGTGGATCTGGAAGGCCTTGAGCATGTAACGGGCCAGTACGCGGTTGACCAGGAAGCCGGGGCTGCTGAGCACCGGCAATGGAAATCGATTGATCTGGTTACAGAATGCGGCGCCGCGGTCAATCTCATCCGCTGCGGTCTTCTTGTCGTAGATAACCTCGACCAGCGGCATCTTGGCTACCGGGTTGAAGAAATGCAGACCGATTAGACGTTTAGGATTTTTAAGGACTTCGGCAATGTCCTTCAATGGGATAGCCGATGTGTTTGTTGCAAGGATGGCGCCCGGTTTGACCCGGGTTTCCAAATCTTTAAACAACGCCTGCTTGGCTTCAAGATTTTCGAAAATGGCCTCGATGATGACATCGGCCCGTGCCGCACCTGACCCATCCACATCGGCGATCAGGCGGCTCATGGCTCCGCCAATCCTGTCGGGTGTTTTGAGGCGCCTTGCAAATAGCTTTTTGGCCCTCTTCAAGGCCGGTTCAATGTACTTCATTTCGCGGTCCTGCAAGGTCACTTCGAGTCCCTGCAACACGCACCATGCGGCAATGTCACCGCCCATTACGCCGGCGCCAATGACGTGCACGCGACGCGCCTTGAAGCCGGAACCCTTGCCATGGCTCTTGAGTTCATCCATCAACCAGAACACGCGTCGCAAACCTTTCGACGTGTCGCCGTTAATCAGGCGTGCAACTCGCTCGGCCTCCTCGTTGAGCATGGCACGCGGGTCATCACCATGCTGTTCCCAGGCATCGATCATTTCGAACGGTGCGGGGTAGTGGTCCGGGTTGGCCTTGGAGGCCGTTTGTTTGCGCATCTGTGCGGCCAGGAACTTGCGTGCCGGTCCGGTGTTGCTGAGCCTGGCCAGTCTGCCGGGTCCGCGGCTTTTGCGCCCCTTAAG